>JAKALD010000158.1 GCA_021813275.1 Pseudomonadota bacterium
GTGCTCGCCGCGGGAGCCGATCCGCACAAGGTAGTGTTCTCCGGAGTCGGCAAGACGCAGGCCGAGATCGCGCACGCGCTCGAGGCCGAAATCCTGTGCCTGAATGTCGAGTCCGAGGCCGAGCTCGCCACCGTGAACGCGGTCGCGGGCCGCCTGCGCAAGCGCGCGCCGGTCGCCCTGCGGGTCAACCCCGATGTCGACGCGCGCACCCATCCGTACATTTCCACCGGCCTCAAGCAAAGCAAGTTCGGCGTCGCGCATGCCGAGGCCGAGCGGCTGTACCGCGTGGCGGCAGGGCTGGCGCACCTGGAGCTGGTCGGAATCGGCTGCCACATCGGCTCGCAGCTCATGCGCGCCGCCCCGTACGTGGACGCCGCCGAGCGGCTGCTCGCGCTGGTCGAGCGGCTCGAGGCCGACGGCATCGCGCTCGGGCACATCGATCTCGGCGGTGGCTTCGGCATTCGCTACCGCGAGGAGTCACCGGAGCCGGTGTCCGCGTTTCTCGAGGGCGCGCTCGGCGTGCTTGCCGGGCGCAAGGAGCGGCTGCTCGTCGACCCGGGCCGCGCGATCGTGGGCAACGCCGGCGCGCTGCTGACCCGCGTCGAGTACGTCAAGCCCGGCGAAGGCCGGAATTTCCTGGTTGTCGACGCCGCCATGAACGACCTGCTGCGGCCCGCGCTCTACGATGCCTGGCACGAGGTGCGGCCGGCGCGGGAGGCGCCCTCCGGTTCGGCGCAGGTCCTCTACGACGTGGTCGGGCCGGTCTGCGAAAGCGGCGACTTCCTCGCCCGGGACCGCCGGCTGGCGGCGCGCGCCGGGGACCTGCTCGCGATCATGTCGGCCGGGGCCTACGGCATGGCGATGAGCTCGAACTACAACTCGCGCCCGCGTGCCGCCGAGGTGCTGATCGAGGGCTCGGAAGCGCGGCTGGTGCGCGAGCGCGAGACGCTCGAGCATCTGCTTGCCCGCGAGCGCCACTTGATCTGACAATGAGTGGCCCTCCGCGCCGTGCGCGGACGCAGCAACCATGCACCGTGATCCCTCCGTGAGCGCCGCGCGTCCCGGCAGACGGCTCGTCCTCGGCGCGGCCCTGCTCGTTGTGCTGCTGCTCGGGGCGATCGCGACGCATTTCTCGGCCGGATTGCGCGCCAAGGAGCGCGGCGCCGCGGCCCAGCCCGCGGCGGTGCCCGTGTCGGTCGCGGCGGTCGAGCAGCGCACGATGCCGGTGCGCCTGGCGGCGATCGGCAACGTCGACCCCTTCAACACGGTCGCGGTCAAGGCGCGTGTCGACGGGCAGATCGTCGCGGTCAATTTCCGCGAGGGCCAGGCGGTGCGCAAGGACGAGGTGCTGTTCCGCCTCGACTCGCGCCCGTTCGAGGCGGCGCTGCACCAGGCCGAAGCGAACCTCGCGCGCGACCGGGCCAATCGGGACCACGCGGACATGCAGGAGCGCCGCTACGAGGAGCTGCTGCGCAAGAACTTCGTCTCCAAGGACGCCTACGCCCAGTATCGGACCAACGCCGAGACTGCCGCGGCGTCGCTCAAGGCAAGCGAGGCGGCGGTCGAGACCGCGCGCCTGAACCTGCAGTACTGCACCATCCGCTCGCCGATCGACGGTTACGTCGGGCGCATCATGCTGCAGCTCGGCAACATGGTGAAGGCGAACGACACCAATCCGCTGGTGGTGATCAACCAGGTCCGGCCCGTCTACGTCACGTTCGCAGTCCCGGAACAGCGGCTTGCCGAGATCCGCCGCTACATGGCGCGGGGACCGCTCGAGGTCGTTGTCACGACTCCCGACGCGCGACACGCGCCGCTCGATACCGGCAGGCTGGTGTTCATCGACAACGCGGTCGACCCGAGCACCGGCACCATCAAGCTGCGCGCCCAGTTCGACAACCGTGATCTGGCGCTCTGGCCGGGCCAGTTCGTGAACGTGAGCCTCAAGCTCTACGACCAGGCCGACGCGCTCGTCGTACCGTCGCTTGCGCTGCAGACCGGTCCGCAGGGCGAGTTCGTATACGTGCTCAGGCCCGATGCGACGGCCGAGGTGCGCAAAGTGACGATCGCGCGCACCGAGGGCGATCTCGCCGTCGTCGCCGAGGGCCTTGCGAAGGGCGAGAAAGTGATCACCCGCGGCCAGCTGCGGCTCGCGCCGGGCGTGAAGGTGATCGTCAGGCCCGACGCTTCGTGAACCTCTCCGAGCTGTTCGTCCGGCGCCCGGTCATGACCGTGCTGGTCATGGCCGGGATCCTGATGTTCGGAATCGTCGCCTACCGGCTGCTGCCGGTGAGCTCGCTGCCGAACGTCGATTATCCAACGATCCAGGTCACCGCCGAGCTTCCCGGCGCGAGCCCGGAGACGATGGCCTCGGCGGTCGCCACGCCGCTCGAGAAGCAGTTCTCCACGATCGCCGGGATCGACTCGATGTACTCGGTGAGCGGCGTGGGCACCACCCAGATCACGCTGCAATTCGCGCTCGATCGCAACATCGACGCAGCCGCGCAGGACGTCAACTCGGCCATCGCCGCGACCGCACGCCAGCTGCCTGCAGCCATGCCCGCGCCGCCTTCGTTCCGCAAGATCAATCCCGGGGACTTCGCCGTGTTCTACCTGGCGCTCAGCTCCGACACGCTGCCGATCTCGACGGTGGACGAATACGCCGAGACCTTCCTCGCGCAGCGCATCTCGACCATCAGCGGCGTCGCCCAGGTCCAGGTGTTCGGACAGCAGAAATACGCGGTGCGCGTGCAGGTCGACCCGAACGCGCTCGCCGCGCGCGGCATCGGCATCGACGAGGTTCAGCGGGCGATCGCGGCCGCGAACGTGAACCTGCCGACCGGCACGCTGTACGGCAGGAACCGGCTGTTCGCGATCCAGGCGAACGGCCAGCTCTTCGATGCCGCCGCGTACCGCCCGGTCATCGTGGCCTACCGCAACGGCTCGCCGGTGCGGCTCGCGCAGCTCGGACGCGTCATCGACGGAGTGCAATCCGACAAGGTCGCCGCCTGGTTCAACAACAAGCGCGGCATCGTGCTCGCCATCTTCAGGCAGCCCGGCACCAACACGATCGAAGTCGTCGACGCGGTGCGCAGGCTGCTGCCGACGTTCCGCGCGGAGGTGCCGGCCGGGATCAACATGCAGGTCCTCTACGACCGCTCGGTCACCATCCGCCAGTCCGTGGACGAAGTGCAGTTCACGCTGCTGCTCGCGCTGGCGCTCGTGGTGATGGTGATCTTTCTGTTCCTGCGCAACGTCTCGGCGACCGTCATCCCGAGCGTGGCGCTGCCGATGTCGATCATCGGCACGTTCGCGGTCATGTATGTGCTCGGCTACAGCCTGGACAACATCTCGCTCATGGCGCTCACCTTGTGCGTCGGCTTCGTCGTGGACGACGCGATCGTGATGCTGGAGAACATCTCCCGCCACATGGAAGCCGGCAAGGACGCGCTGCAGGCGACGCTCGATGCCTCGAAGGAGATCTCCTTCACGATCCTGTCGATGACGATCTCGCTTGCGGCGGTGTTCATCCCGGTGTTCTTCATGGGCGGCATCGTCGGCCGGCTGTTCCACGAGTTCGCCGTGACGATCATCACCGCCGTGCTGATTTCCGGGTTCGTCTCGCTCACGCTCACCCCCATGATGTGCAGCCGCATCCTGCGGCCGCAGCACGGCGCCGCGCACGGCAGGCTGTACCGGCTCTCCGAACGCGGCTTCGAGGCGCTGCGCGACGGCTATCGGGCGACGCTCGAGCTCGCGCTGCGCCACGGGCGCTTCGTGATGCTGCTGTTCCTCGCCGTCACCCTGGCGACCGGGTACCTCTTCGTGCGCGTGCCGAAGGGCTTCCTGCCGGCCGAAGACACTGGCCAGATCTTCTGCTTCACCGAGGCTCCGCAGGACATCTCGTTCGACGCGATGGCAAGGCTGCAACAGCAGGCCGCCGCCATCGTGAGCCGCAACCCGAACGTCGAGGGGGTGATGTCCTTCATCGGGGCGAGCGGCTTCAATCCCTCGCTCAATCGCGGCCGCATGTTCATCACGCTCAAGCCGCGCTCGCAGCGCGTCTCGGCCGACGAGGTGATCCGGCAGCTGCGGCCGCAGCTCGCGCACCTCGTCGGCATCAAGGCGTTCTTGCAGAACATCCCGACGATCCGCATCGGGCTGCTCACCAAGAGTCCCTACCAGTACACGCTGCGCGGGGCGAGTACCGACGAGCTGTACCACTGGGTGCCGATCATCGAGGACAAGCTCAAGTCGATTCCGGAGCTGATCGACGTCTCGAGCGACCTGCAGATCCGCCAGCCGCAGGTGCTGGTCGAGATGGACCGCGAGAAGGCCGCCGCGTTGGGCGTGTCGCCGCAGCAGATCGAGAGCGCGCTCGGCGCCGCGTACGGCTCGCAGCAGGTCTCAACCATTTACACCGCCACGGACCAGTTCTGGGTGATCCTCGAAGTCGAGCCGCGCTACCAGGCCGGGCCCGCGGCGCTGCCGCTGCTGTACGTGCGCTCCTGGAGCGGCGCGCTGGTGCCGCTAAGCGCCGTGGCGCGGCTCTCCTACGGCGTCGGGCCGCTCACGGTGAGCCACCAGGAGCAGCTTCCCTCGGTGACCTTCTCCTTCGACCTCAAGCCCGGCGTGTCGCTGTCGCAGGCGATCGACACCATCCGCGCGACGATGCGCGAGCTGCGGGTGCCCGCCACGCTCAGCGCCAGCTTCTCGGGCACCGCGCAGGCGTTCGAGGACTCGCTGCAGGGCATGGGCATCCTGCTGCTGCTCGCGGTGGTGGTCATCTACCTGGTGCTCGGCATCCTGTACGAGAGCTTCATCCACCCGCTCACCATCCTCTCGGGGCTGCCGACCGCGGGGCTGGGCGCGCTGCTCACGCTGCTCGCCTTCGGCATCGATCTCAACATGTACGCGTTCGTCGGCATGATCATGCTGGTCGGCATCGTGAAGAAGAACGCGATCATGATGATCGACTTCGCCATCGAGGCGCGCCGCAAGGAAGGCAAGGCGCCGCGCGAGGCGATCTTCGAGGCCTGCATGATCCGCTTCCGGCCGATCATGATGACCACCATGGCGGCGCTCATGGGGAGCCTGCCGATTGCGCTCGCCTTCGGCGTCGGCGGCGAGGCGCGCCGTCCGCTGGGGCTTTCGGTGGTGGGCGGGCTGCTGCTGTCGCAGCTGCTCACGCTCTACATCACCCCCGTCATCTACATCTACTTCGAGCGCCTGCAGGGGTGGCTCGGCGCGCGCCGGGCGCCGCCGATGCCGGCTCTGAGCGGCGCGCCCGCGCCGCAGGCGCCGCGGGCGCCGCACGCGGAATCCTAGGGGCTCTGCTAGTATCGGCCGGACCAACGAGACCGCCATGCCCGCCGCCCAGGAAACCCGCAACATGGCGCTGTTCTGCGACTTCGAGAACATCGCGCTCGGAGTGCGCGACGCCAAGTACGCGCAGTTCGACATGCAGCGCGTGCTGGAGCGGCTGCTGCTCAAGGGCAGCATCGTCGTCAAGAAGGCGTACTGCGACTGGGAGCGCTACAAAGAGTTCAAGGCGGCGATGCACGGCGCGGCGTTCGAGCTGATCGAGATTCCGCACGTGCGCCAGTCGGGCAAGAACTCGGCCGACATCCGCATGGTGGTGGACGCGCTCGACCTGTGCTACACCAAGTCGCACGTGGACACGTTCGTGATCATCAGCGGCGACTCGGATTTCTCGCCGCTGGTGTCGAAGCTGCGCGAGAACGCGAAGACGGTGATCGGTGTCGGCGTGAAGAACTCGAGCTCCGACCTGCTGATCGCCAACTGCGACGAATTCATCTACTACGACGACCTCGTGCGCGAGGAGGAGGTGAAGCGGCGCGCCGCGCGCAAGAGGAAGGAGGCGCGGCCCGCGGCCGCCGCCAGAGAGCCCGCGGAAGCCGACGAGCGCCAGCAAGAGGCAATGGAGCTGCTGCTCGAGACGGTCGACGCGCTGATCGCGGAGCGCGGCGAGGGCGAGAAGATCTGGGGCTCGATGGTCAAGCAAACGCTCAAGCGCAGGAAGCCCGGCTTCAACGAGTCGTACTACGGCTTTCGCGCCTTCTCCGACCTGCTCGAGGAAGCCGAGAAGCGCAAGCTCGTCGCGCTCGAGCGCGACGAGAAGTCGGGCGGCTACGTGATCCGGCGCCCCTGATCCGGGCGCGCGCTGCCCGCGCGCCGCGACTGCCAGGCCTTGAGCACGCGATACGCGAGCAGCAGCCCGAAGAGCAGGGCGTAGAGCTTGGGCTCTCCGGTATTGTTTTTGGCGAGCTTGAACCACCAGAAGTGGAAGACGGCCACGACGGCCACGACGTACACCAGCCGGTGCAGGGCCTGCCAGCGCTTGGCGCCCAGGCGCTTGACCATGCGGTTGGTCGAGGTCGCCGCGAGCGGCAGCATCAGCGTGAGCGCCGTCATGCCGGCGAGCACGAAGGGGTGCTTCACCACATCCTTCGCCACCGCGCCCAGGCTGAAATCGTTGGTCAGCCAGAGGTAACAGATGAAATGCAGCGCTGCGTAGCTGAAGGCGAGCAGTCCCAGCATGCGCCGAAACCGCGCGAGCTCGGCCCAGCCCGTCAGCCGGCGCAGCGGGGTGACCGCGAGCGTGAACAGCAGGAAGCGCAGTGCCCAGAGCCCCGTGGTCCAGATCAGGGTCTGCTCCGGGTTGGGCCCGAGCTGCACGGTGAAGGCCCGCCAGACGAGGAGTGCGAGCGGAGTGAGGCCCAGCGCGAGCAGCGCCGGCTTGAACCACGGCGCCTGCAAGGTCGCGCGCCGCAGGCGCAGCGTGCCGCTCGCCGCGGCCGCGCGCAGGCCCGGCGCGGCGATTACGCTCGTTGCGCTCTGGCGCATGGACAGCGGTCCTCGCGGCACGCGCTCAAAAGTACTTGCTGAGATCCATCCCCGCGTACAGCCGAGCCACCTGGTCGCCGTAGCCGTTGAACATCTGCGTCGGGACGCGCGGAGCGAACAGCCCGCCAAAGGCGCCGCCCTGCCCGATGCGCCGCTCGGTCGCCTGGCTCCAGTTCTGCGGGCTGACGTGGGGATTGACGTTCGAGTAGAACCCGTACCAGTCGGGCACTGCGCGCATCCATGACGTGACGGGCTGCTGCTCGACCAGGCGGATGCGCACGATCGACTTCGCTCCCTTGAAGCCGTATTTCCAGGGGATGACCATGCGCAGGGGCGCGCCGTCCTGGTTCGGCAGCACCTCGCCGTACAGGCCGAAGGTCAGCAGCGTGAGCGGATGCATCGCCTCGTCCATGCGCAGACCCTCGCGATAGGGCCATTGCAGCACCGGGTTGCTCTGCCCCGGCATCTGCGCCGGGTCGAGCAAGGTGACGAATTCGACGTACTTCGCCTTGCCGGTGGGCTGCACGGCCCGCAGGAGGCTCGACAGCGGGTAACCGATCCACGGGACCACCATGGACCAGGCTTCCACGCAGCGGTGCCGGTAGATGCGCTCCTCCATCGGCGCGAGCTTGAGCAGATCTTCGATGCCGAAGCTGCGCGGCTTGAGCGCCTCGCCTTCGACCACGACCGTCCAGGGCCGCGTGCGCAATCTGCCGGCGTATTCGGCGGGGTCCCTCTTGCTCGTGCCGAACTCGTAGAAGTTGTTGTAGGTGGTCACGTCCTTGTATGGCGTGAGCGCCTCGAGCGTGGAGAGCTCGGCTTTCTTGCGCGCGGGCAGCGCGGGCAGGCCGCCGGGATGGGGCGCATCGGGCGCGATCGCAGCCGCCCGGCGCGTCGCGATCCCCGCCGCCGCGGCGGCCGCGCCCAGACCGGCGGCGGCCAGAAAGCGGCGCCGCCCGCGGAACGCCTCGCGGGGGGTGATCTCGGAAGAGGCGATGTCGCGAGGCTTCTTGATCAGCATGGCTTGAGCGCTCCTTCAGCCCTTGGTCGCGCTGGGGCGTGCCGCCTTACGCGGCGATGATACGCCGGGCGCGCCGGCCCTCACGGGTTGAGCTGCTGGTAAACCAGGTTCGCCACGTGCAACAGGTCGGGCCTCGCGACGTCGATCGAGGACAGCGCGTAACCGAACCCGTGGTCGATCCAGTAGAACACGCGGACGTTGCCCTCGCGCGCGAAGCGAAACGCGGTCTCGCGCTGCTTCGGTCCCTCCGTGCGCATGTACAGCGTGATCCGCCGGCCCTGCGCGGACTGGTACATGAAGTACGCGACCGGCCCGCTGTCGCCCGGCAACAGCCGGCCGCCCACCAGGGAAAAGCCGGCTGCGTCGAGCTTCGGCGCGCGCACCTTGGCGCCCAGCCGCTTCGACAGCCAGGCGACGAGGTGCGCTTCCTGGTCCGCGCCGACCTCGACCGGATGGCGCACTTCGGGCGAATACGTCGCGTGGGCGATCGCGGCGCGGCGCACGAATGCCGGAGCGCTGTCCTGCACCAGTGCGCCCGTGACGGGCTCATGCAGGCGCCAGCCCGCGGCCGCGCCGATCGCCGCGCCGAGCGCGAGCCAC
>JAKALD010000159.1 GCA_021813275.1 Pseudomonadota bacterium
AGATGACGTACACGGCGACGGGCTTTTCGAACCCGGTGCGGGTGATCTTCGACGCGATCTTCCGTCCGACGACGGTGGAGGACACGAGGGAGACGGTGGCCGAGCACTTCCGCAACGCCATCCGGCGAGAGCGCGCCGCGGAGTACATCGGCGACCGCGTCGCGATCCGGCCGGCGAGCAACGCCCTCATGCGGCTGGCTCTCGGGCTGGCGAGGATGCACCACGGCCGCATCAACGCCTACGCCGCGTACGTGCTGCTCGCGGTGGCGCTCGCGCTGGTGATCGGTCTGACCTGATGGCGGCGCGCATGGCGACGCTCCAGTCGTCGGGGACGAAGCGCCCGACCGGCGCGCGGGTCCGCGGGCCTGCGCCCGAAGCGCTCCCGCTTTCGCCCGGAGAGGTCGCATTTCTGCGCTCGTTCGTCCAGGGCAGCATCATGATCACCGAGACGCGCCAGCGGCTGCGCTCGCGCTGGGGGATGTGCGAGCGCCACGCGATCGGCGCGCTCGCCGCGGAGGCGGCGTGGCGCCACGGGTACCTGCACGGCCCGGCAATCCTGTATGCGGACCTGATGGACCGGGCGGTGCGCTCTTTCGGTGCTCGCGGTCCGGCGTTGCGCAGGCAGCTGCGCTATCGCCTGCGGGAGCGTGGCCCCTGCCTGATATGCGAGCTGGGCTTCGGGCCGCAATCAGAAGGTTTCATCGCGCCCGATGTCCTGGCCGCCGGCCGGGATCCTGCGTACTTGAGGGAATTCGTGCGCTCGACCGAGCCGCACTGGGCGGACAGCGTGTGCGGGACCTGCGCGGGCGATGGCGCCGTGCCGCGCTGCCGTGTGCATCTGCTCGAGGCATTGCGGGCCGGAGCGGCGGTCGATCTTTCAGCGCAACGCGCGCTCGTGGAGCGGATCGGTCGACAGATGGAGCGATTCAGCCGCTCCTTCGGCTGGGAGGAGCGCGGCACCGAGACGCCGGCGGACCGCGCCGCGCTCGTGAGCGCCCCCGGCTGGTACGGCGGCTGGGGCGCGCTGCTCGCGCTGGCGAGGGCAGGCTAGCGTGAATCCGGAAAGCACGCCGCAGGCGGGCGCAGCGAACGGCCTGCGCAAGCGCGCCACGGCGTTCATCGTGCTGGTCGGCGTGGTGAGCCTGTTCGCCGACATGACCTACGAGGCAGCGCGCAGCATCACCGGCCCCTACCTCGCGGTCCTCGGCGCAAGCGGCGCGGCGGTCGGCCTGATCGCCGGCGCGGGCGAGCTCGCCGGCTACGCCCTGCGGCTCGCGAGCGGCTGGATCTCCGACCGCACCGGCCGGCACTGGGCGATCACGATCGCCGGCTACGCGGTGAACGTGCTCGTCGTGCCGGCGCTTGCGCTCGCGGGTTCCTGGCCGGTGGCGGCGCTGCTCGTGATCCTCGAGCGCTGCGGCAAGGGGCTGCGCACGCCCGCGCGCGACGCGATGCTTTCCTACGCCACGCGCCAGGTCGGACGCGGCTGGGGTTTCGGGCTTCACGAGGCGCTCGACCAGACGGGCGCTACCGTCGGGCCGCTAATCGTCGCGGCAGCCCTCGCGCTGCACGAGGGCTACCGCTTCGCCTTCGCCGTGCTGCTCGCGCCCGCGCTCGCGGTGCTCTTCGTGGTCGTCGCGGCGCGGCTGCTCTTTCCGAAGCCGAGCGACCTCGAGCCGGTGAGCACGCGCATCGAGCCGCGCGGGTTCGCGCGCGCCTACTGGGTCTATCTCGCGGCGACTTGCGCCGTGGCTGTCGGCTACGCCGATTTTTCGCTCATCGCCTTTCACTTCGAGCGCGCCGGCGTCATTCCGCCCGCCTGGATCCCGGTGCTGTACGCGATGGCCATGGTGCTGGACGGCGGCGCGGCGCTCGTCTTCGGCCGGCTGTTCGACCGCCGCGGCATGGCGGTGCTCGTGATCGCCGCGCTCCTCTCGGCGCTGGTCGCGCCGCTCGCGTTCCTCGGCGGTCCGCTGCTCGCCGCGGCCGGCGTCGCGCTCTGGGGCATCGGCACCGGAGCGCAGGAATCGGTGATGCGCGCGGCGGTCGCGCAGCTCACGCCCGTGCAGCGCCGTGCCACCGCCTACGGCGTGTTCAACCTGTGGTTCGGCGTCGCGTGGTTCGCCGGCAGCGCGGCGATGGGATTGCTCTACGACGTGTCGATCCCCGCGCTGGTTGCGCTCTCGGTGGCGGCGCAGCTGATTTCGATCCCACTGTTCGTCAGGACCGCGAGAATCGAGCGCCATGCGTGAGGAAGCCGCAGCGGCCGACGTCGGCGCCGGCCGGCCGCGCATCCCGGGGACCGGCGCGCGCTGGCGCGGCATCGACGCCCAGGCCTGCGTTCGCTACACGATCGAGCGCCAGACCACGGAGGGCGGCTTCTGCTTCTACGCCTATCATCCCTGGGGCGTCGAAGAGCCGAACACCCCGGACACCCTCGCCGGCGTCTCGATCCTGCACCTCCTGGAGCAGCCGATGCCGGATCGCGAGCGCTGCATCGCGTGGCTGCAGGCGCAGCAGGACGAGCGCGGCGGGTACGGCACGCTGGTCATCGGCTACGCCGCGCTCAAGGCGCTCGTGAGGCTGGGTGCCGCGCCGGCGCGCGATCCGCGCGCGTTCCTCGCGCGAACGGCAGCGATGCTCGGGCTGTCCGGTGCCAAAGGGAGGGCGGTCACGCGCGATCTGCGCGGTGTACTCAAGTGCGTCGAGCTCTGGCGCGAGCATGGCCTCGAGCCGACGGACACGGTACGCGCGAGGACCGCTGCGCTGCTCGAGCGGCAACGCGCGCCGGACGGAGGCTACGGCGCCTCCGGCGCGAGCCTGCCTGAAACCGCGGCTGCCGTTGCGCTGGCGAGCGAGCTGGACATCGACCTGGATGAGGGCGCAGTTCTCGCGTACGTCCGCCGCTGCGAAGGACCGCCCTACGGCTTCAACGTGGCCCCGACGGCCGTGAGCAGCGATCTCGACAGCCAGCGCGCTGCGCTTTGGGTGCTGCGCCGCTATCGCGCGCGACCGAGGCACGCCGCGCTCGCGCGCCGCTTCGTCGCGCTCTGCCAGACCGCGGTCGGCGGCTTCGGCCGCACGCAGGGCGCGATCGCCCGCCTGGACGACAGCCTGAGGGCGCTCGAGATCCTCTCCTTGCTCGAGGAATCGCGGGTCGACGCGGAGGCCTAGGACCGGACGAAGCTCAGCGCGCGCGTGCGTGATCGGCCGCCTGCGGCGGCCCCGCATCCTCGCCGGCGCCGAGCGCGCGCAACCGGGCGAGATCGCTCTCGAGCACGGCGCGCGCCGTGTGTTCCGGCGCGCCGGCCGTCAGAGCGCGCAACCGGTCCGCACGCGCGACAAAGTCCGTTCGCAGCGCTTGCAGCTGCGCGGTGCGCCAACCGTCCAGGCGGCGCCCGTAATCGGCAAGCGAGCGTTCGATGCCCGCCGCGGCGCCCGCGCGCCGGAGCCGGCGCCTGAGCATCGGCTCGAGCACGAAAGGGACCGCAACCAGCATTCGCGGTCGCTTCACGCGCCAGCGCGGAACGTACGCCTCGACGTTCGCAACCGGCAGGCCCGCCGCGCGCGGAAGCTCGTCCTCGTCCGCGCCGCGTACCGCCGTCGCGCCGGCCGCGCGCGCCAGGGCGTTGGCGAGCACCGCGCGCAGCCGGCCGACTTCGCGGGCCGTGAGCTCGGCGGAGGCCGCTTGCGCGCTCTTCGTGGCGGCGACGAGGACCGGAGTCAGGTCGTTCGGCGATGTCGGGTCGCTCCGCAGGATGAGCGCCGCATTGTAGGCGGCGCCGGAGACGACCTCGTGGGCGCGGCGCGCAGGGTATGGCGGCGCGGGTGCGCGTCGCGCGAGCGCCCGATCCAGCTCCTCGAGGGCGTCGCGCAGGATGTCTTCCGCCTCTTCGAGGCGCGCCGGCTGCGGCGCAGCGTCTCCGGGCGCGAGCGCCCGCTGCAGAACCTCGAGCACGTCTTCGCGGAGCGCGGCGATCTTGCGGCGCAGCGAGCTTTGCCTCAGGGCCTGCGCGCGCTCGATGCACGGCGCCAGCGCATCCTCGAGCCAGCGGCGCGCATACGCCGCGCCCGCGCCCTTCACGCTCACCAGGTGAACCGGCACCTCGGTGCCGGTCGCGCTTGCCAGCGCGCGCCGCGCGTAGATGAGCGCGCCGAGGGCGTCGTCGTCCGCGAGCAAGTCCGCCTTGGTGAGCAGCACCGCGGCTTCCGCCCCCGCGCGCAGCAGGGCGGAGACGACCGCCGCGTCCTCGGCGCTGGGCGTCGCACCCGCCTCGATCAGCACCAGGCCGAGGTCGCAACGCGGCAAGTAGGCGAGCGCCGCGTCCGCCCCCGCGTCGGAGAGCGCTCCGTAGCCCGGGGAATCGATCAGCCGCACGCCGCGCGCGAGAAGCTTGGCCGGCACGTAGAGCCTGAGCTGCGTCACGTGGCGCGCGTTGGACGGGTTCTGGTTCTCGGAGGCGAACTCGGCCAGCCGGCCGAATCCGACCACCTGGGGCGCGGCGTCGGCGAACCAGGCCCGTCCCTCGCGCTTCAGGCCGTGCACGATCGCGACCGGCACGGCGCTCACCGGGGTCGCGCCGACGGGCAGCACGTCCTCGCCGAGGAGAAAGTTGAGCAGCGACGACTTGCCGCCGTTCACCCGCCCGAAGAGCGCGACCTCCATGTCGCGCGATTCCGCGCGCTCGGTCAGGGCCTCGAGCGCGGGCCGCAGCTCGAGCAGGCCGTGCGCTCGCACGACGCGCGCCAGCTCGCCCAGCGCGAGCGTTTCCCCGCGCAGCCGGTCGAGGCGCCGCAGGCGAGCTTCAAGGTCCCCGCCGGCGCCCTGCGCGAGGAAGCCCTCCATCTGCTGCAGCAGATCCACGAGCGCGCCGACCGCGGAGTTGAGCTCGCGCGCCGCCTCCTGCGACAGCGTGCCGTAGCCGCGCAGCGCCTCCGGCGTCAGCTCGCTCGCCGCGATCTCGGCATAGCGCAGCGCGACCTGCGCGGCCCGCACCGCGCTGACCTCGGGCGGCGGCACTGCCACGCGGAGCCGCTCCAGGGCGTTGCGCATCAGGCCGCGCGCCTTGGCGGCGTAGTCCTGCGTGAGGTGGCGCTGCAGCGGCGCCGCGTCGGCGATCTCGCGCGCGAGCTCGGGCGAGCCCGGACGCGCGCCGAGCTTCTGCAAGGCGTCAGCCAGAAGCTTCTCGACGTGCGCGAGCGTCGTGCGAACGCGCCGGGATTGCGCTTCGTTCAGCAGCTGCGCTGCCTTGGCGAGCGGCTGCCCATTCGCCTTCGATTCGGCAGTGCGATCGCGCAACATGACAGCCGCCAGCGCCTAGGCGTTCGCCCAGTCGCCCTGCACGGCCGGGGCGAAAGGCATGATCTCCGCGTAGAGGAATCCGAACACTCCGCGCCGCCGATCGCCGAAGTAGCGGCGCAGCGCCTCGCGGGTGCTGGCGAATGCGAGGTGGTTCCAGGGCACGCCGGATTCGTCGAACAAGGCGGCCTCCAGCGACTCCGCGCCGGGCCTGAACGCGGTATCGAGGAGCTTCGCGAGATAGACCACGTGCATCTGGTGGCCGCGCGCGACCCTGAACAAGGCATAGGGTCGCGCGATCTCGACGACGACCCCCGCCTCCTCGAGGAACTCGCGCGCGGCGCCGGATGCCACGCTCTCACCCTTCTCGACGAAACCGCCCGGCAGCGACCACATCCCGTAGCCGGGGTCGACCGCGCGGCGGCACAGCAGCACCCGGTCGTCGCGGTACGCGATGCAGGCCGCGGCGAGTCGCGGCGAAAGGTAGAACACCGCGCCGCAGCGCTCGCACGCGACGCGCGGCCATGGGCCGCTCGTGCGCCCGGGCAGCCGAACTCCACATTCGGAGCAGAACTTCATGGTCTGCTCCGAAAGCGAAGCACAACGGCGGTTCGGCAGGTAAACATGCACGCTCCTTCGTATCGGTCGGGCCACGGCGAGAGGAGCGGCGAGCTGCGGGAAGCCTACTCCCCCACGCGGGTTCGTAGGCATCATTAGCCGGCATTGCGCCGGCGGTTCGAGGAGGATGCCACCTCCTTGACACGCTCGCAGCTTAGCGCAGCACCGCTCGTCTGGCAACGCGCGGAGCCGGTGCCGGGCACGCGCGGAAGCGCTTGGCCGGGCGTGCAAACGGGTGCAGAATATCCATACTGTAGACGCTCGATCGATCCGCGATCGGGCGGGGTGATGGGGTCCACCGCAAGCGCCGGCGTGGCTAATGACTCCTACCGAAGACGAGGTGCTTTGGTGGGAGCTTGGAGTGTCGGCCGTACACGATGACCCGCGCTGCGTTCCAACCGGAGTAGCAGGTCGCCGCGTGAGCGGCGCGAGTCGCCTGCGCGCGCACGAATTTTCGCAGCCACGCGACGCGCTCTGCCCGGGCTGCGCAGCCGCCGGCGGCATGGAGACGCCTTGGCTCGAGCTTGCGGACCCCTGGCGCCGCCGGACGGGAGCCGAGGCGGTTCTCGATCATCTCGGCTTCTGTCCGCATCACGTCGCGGAGCTCTGGCGCCAGCCCTGGCCGGACGGCATCGCCGAGGTCGCCGCCGACGCGCTCGGCTCGCTTGCGGCGATGCTCGACGACCGGCGCCGCTACGAAGAGCGCCTGCTGCAGATCATGTTCCGCGCGAGAGGCGCCTGTGCCGCCTGTTCCATCGAGCGGCGCCGCGTCGCAGGCGCGATCGCCCCGCCTGCAGCGCAGGATCTGTGTCTCCCGCACTACCTCGCCGCGATCGGAAAGACCGACCAGGCGGAGCTCGCGCGCCTGTCGGTCCTCGCGCTGCGCAGCGCGTCGACGCTCGCCGCGCGGCTCGAGGAGGTGCCCGCGGACGAGCACGTCCTCGAAGACGCGCTGCGGTGGCTGGCCGGCCCCGCGCTGCATGACCGCGCTTCGGCCTCCGGTCGTGCTCTCGATGCCGACCCGGGCTGCCCGGTCTGTCGAGCCGCGCAGAAAGCCCTCGGCAAATGGCTCGACGCGGTCGGCACGGCGGTGCGAGTCGGGATCGAGCTGCGCGGGTTGTTGCCGTTGTGCCCGGCGCACATCGGGATGTGCGTGGCGCACGGCGGTCCGCGGATGGCGCGCGAGCTCGCGCGCCAGGCGACGGACGCCGTCGCGACCGCTCTCGCAGGAGGCTTGAGCGAAAACGAGCGCGCGGATCGGCTCGACCGGGAGGCGTCGGGGAGCGTGTTCTACCGGCGCAGGTCGGCGGCCTACGTCCTCGGCCAGCGTCGCCGCGCGTTGCGGCTGCCGCGCTGCGCGGCGTGCGAGCGCATCGCGCTCGCGTGCGAGCATGTGCAGGGGGAAGTTCTCGACCGGCTGGAGAGCCGCGCCGGGCGCGAGGCGCTCGCGCGCGAAGGAGAGCTGTGCGTGCGCCACTTTGCCGGCGTGTACCTGCTCGCGCCGCACGGCGCCCCGCGCGCCGAGCTCGCGGCGCGGCAGCGCGCGGCGCTCCTGCGGGCCCGGGAGGCGCTGCTGAGCGGCGAGCGGCGCGGCTGGAAGGCGGCGATGCTGCAGCTCGGCGGGGCGGACGGGTAGGGGAGGGGATGGACATGGGCGCGGCGATCGGGCAGGAGATGCCGCTCGAGTCGGCCTCGGTGCGCGAGCGGCTGCGCGAGAGCCTAGCGCGGCTGCGCGGCGACCGCGACCTTCCGCGCGAGGCGTGCGAGCCGCTCGAGGAGAAACTCGTCTCCAACGCGTTCAACGTGGTCGTGGTCGGCCAATTCAAGCGCGGCAAGACGAGCTTCGTGAATGCGCTTCTCGGCGAGGAGCTGCTTCCGGTGGGCGTCGTCCCGCTCACCTCCATCGTGACGCTGCTTTTCTATGGCGAGCACCTGGCGATCGAGGTGCGCTACGAGGACCGCGCGAGCGAGGCGATCGCGCGCGAGCGGCTGGCCGACTACGTCACCGAGAGCGGCAACCCGCAGAACGCCAAGCGCGTGCGCGAGGTGGCGATCGCGTTCCCGTCGCCCTGGCTCAAGCGCGGCGTGCGGCTCGTCGACACGCCCGGGATCGGCTCGGCGTACCAGCACAATACCGACGTCGCGCAGCGCTTCCTGCCCAAGGCGGACGCGGTGCTGTTCATGCTTTCCGCGGAGCAGCCGGCGAGCCAGGCCGAGCTCGACTTCCTCAAGGAGGTCTCGGGACACGCGGGCAAGGTCTTCCTCGTGCTCAACAAGGCCGACCTGCTCGACGCGGCCGAGCTGCGGCAGAGCCTCGAGTTCACGCGCCGCGCGGTCGCCGGCGCCCTGCAGGCGGGTGCGGAGATCTACCCGGTTTCGGCGCGGCGCGCGCCGCGCGGCGGCGACGCGGGCTTCGACGCATTCGGCGCGGCGCTCGAGCGGTTCCTGCGGCACGACAAGGACGACGTCCTGCTCGCCACCGTCGCGCGGCGCGCGCTGCGGCTCGTCTCCCAGGCGAGT
>JAKALD010000160.1 GCA_021813275.1 Pseudomonadota bacterium
ACTCGGAGGTGATGTTCAAGTTCTTCAAGGCGAGCGGCGAGGACGTGAAGGCGCTGCTCACCGGCGGCTGGCTGCGCGTGTTCATCGAGCGCATGAACAACCTGCCGCTGCTCAAGGCGGGCAGGATCGGCGCGTTCCTCGCGCGGTTGCCGATCGCGGGGCCGCTCAAGATGGGCTGGATGATGCTGTTCAAGCCGCGCACGCGCTCCTGGAACAGGACCGGGGCGGTGCTCGCGGCCTACGTCGAGGAGCAGAAGAGGAAGGCGCACGCGCATGGCTAAAGTCGCTTACTACCCCGGTTGCGCGCTCGAAGGCTCGGGCGGCCCGTACGACCGCTCGACCCGGGCGCTGGTCAAGGCGCTCGGGCTCGAGATGCACGACCTCACGGACTGGAACTGCTGCGGCGCGATGGAGGTGAAGAACGTCCACCCGATGCTGCAGACCTACATGTCGGCGCGCAACCTCGCCATCGCCTCCGAGAAGATGGGCTTCGACGCGGTGATGGCGCCGTGCAACGGCTGCTATCACAACCTGAAGAAAGCCGAGTACGAATGCGCCACGTCGGCCGAGGCCATGGCCACGGTCCAGGACCTCGCGAAGAAATCCGACGATCCGGTGTACAAGGGCGACGTGCGCACGCTGCACCTGCTCGAGTGGCTCATGGAGGAGCTCGGACCGGAAGGGATCAAGGCCCGCCTGAAGGGCTCGCTCAAGGGCCTGAAGATCGCGAACTACTACGGCTGCATGTACACGCGGCCGCGCCAGATCTTCCCGGAGAAGGACCAGGGCCCGGGGTCGGAGTCGAGCACCAAGCCGCACTTCATGGACGACCTGCTCGCTGCCGCGGGCGCCGTGAACGTCGAATATCCGCTCAAGACCGCCTGCTGCGGCGGCGCGCACACGCTCTCGGACTCCGACACCTCGACGCAGCTGGTGCTGAACCTCCTGCAGGCCGCCGATGATTGCGGCGCCGAGGTGATCGCCACCGAGTGCCCCACCTGCCACTCGGGGCTCGAGATGCACCAGGTGCGCGCGGAGCTCAAGTTCGGGATCAAGACGAAAGTGAAGATCCTCTATTTCACGCAGCTGCTCGGGCTGGCGCTCGGGCTGTCGGCGCGCAAGGTCGCGATCCACGAGAACGTCAGCGACTCGATCGATCTCCTGGCCGAGAAGGGCGTAATCTAGCGAAATGACGGCCTGCAACGGCTGCGAGTTCCGGCCGGAGCTGTACTACGACGCGGAGTACCAGATCTGGGCGCGCGTGGAGCCGGGCGGATCGGTCAGCGTGGGGATGACCGACATTTCGCAGACGAGGGCGGGCCGGATCCTGCACGTGCGCGTGCGCCGTCCGGGCAGCGCGCGCCCGCAGGGCAAGCCGGTCGCCACGGTGGAGACCGGCAAGTGGGCCGGCCCGGTGCCGAACCCGTTCGCCTGCGTGATCGAGGCGGCGAACGAGGCGGTGCTGGACGATCCCGAGCGGATTAACCGCGATCCCTACGGTGAATGGATCGCGCGCGTGCGGCCCGCGATGCCGCTCGAGAAGGCGCTCGCGGGCCTCGTTACGGGGCCCGCGGCTGAAGAGGGCTTCTGCGCGCGCTGCCGCGCCGATCACATCGAGTGCAGGCGCCTTTGATCTAGGTCATGAATACGGCTGGCGACGCGGCGAAATATGTCGATCATGACGCGAAGAGCGTCGTGATCGTGATGACCAGCGGGCCGTCGACGGCGGCGCGCTGCGCCACCCCGTTCTTCCTCGGAGCGCTGCTCGCGTCGATGGACGCGGAGGTCACGATCTTCTTCACGATGGAGGGCGTGCGCCTCGTGCAAAAGGGGGTTGCGGAAAACTTGACTGCGATGGAGGGCGGGAAAAGAATCATCGAATTCATGCGCGAGGCGAAGCAGGCGGGGGTAAAGTTCCACGCCTGCCGCCCGGCGTTGCCGGGCTACGACGTCGAGCCGGTCGACCTGATTCCGGAGGTGGACCAGGTCTCGAGCGGCGGTGCGCTCGCCGACATGATTCTTTCGAGCGACAAGGTCTTGTTTTTCTGAGGAGGAATACCCGATGCCTTCGGTCAAGAACTGCAACCTGCCCGAAGACCTGTACTACAACATCGAGAACAACGTCTGGGCACGCAGGGAAGCCGACGGAATCGTCACGATTGGAATGACGGCGTATGCCTGTGCGCTCGCCGGCGAGGTCGTCGCCTACACGCCGAAGAAGGTCGGCCGCTCGGTCGACCTGAACAAGTCGGCCGCGACCGTCGAGTCGGGAAAGTGGGTCGGCCCGGTGAAGGCGCCGGTGAGCGGCGAGGTCGTGGCGATCAACGACGCGGTGGCATCGAGCCCGAAGACGATCAACGCCGATCCTTACGGCAAGGGATGGCTCGTGAAGCTCAAGCCGGCGAACTGGGACGCCGAGGCCCCCGCGCTGGTGACCGGCGCCGCGGTGGCGCCGGCGTTCGAGCAGAAGATGACCGCGGACGGCTTCGCCGGCTGTCCCTGAAAGCACCCGAAGGCAGCGCCATGTCAGGATCCAAGATCAGCATCGTCGTCGTCTCGGGCGAGCGCGAGCGGCTGCAGATGGCCGGGATGGTCGCCTCCGTGGGGGCCGTGAGCGGCAGCGAGGTGAGCGTGTTCCTGTCGATGAACGCGCTGGAGCATTTTGTGAAGGGAGCGAAGGCGCAGGCGAAGGCCGAAGGGCCGTTCGGCGCGCTGCTCGAAGCGAAGAAGGTGCCGCCCTTCAAGGACCTGTTCCGCCAGGCCTCCGAGCTGGGCGACGCGAAGGTGTATCCGTGCTCGATGGCCTGCGACGTGCTCGGCGTGGAGCGCAAGGACCTCGAGCCCTACCTGCAGGAGCCGCTCGGGCTGACGAAGTTCCTGAGCGACGCCGAGGGCGGTCAGGTCTACACGTTCTGACGAGGAGCCGTCATGGCCGCAAAGCATATCGTGGACGCGCGCGGGAGCTTTTGCCCTGGGCCGCTGATGGAGCTGATCGCGAGGCTGAAGTCGGCGGCGGTGGGCGACGAGTTGGAGGTTTTGTCGAGCGACAAGGGCTCCGCGCACGACATTCCGGAATGGGTCAACAAGGTTGGTCATGCTCACGTCGGGACCACCGAAGCGGACGGCGTGTGGCATGTGACGATCAAGAAGATGAAGTAGCACTTCCACTCAGTCGAGGAGGCACGGCCAATGAAGATCCTGATCGTAGGCGGCGGGATGGGCGGCACGATATTGGGCAACAACCTGGCGCGGCGATTGGCGGGGGAGCTGCGCAGCGGCAAGGTGAAGCTGACGATGCTCTCGGCTTCCGACAAGCACATGTACCAGCCGGGGCTGCTTTACCTGGCGGTGGGGCGCATGACCCCGGACGAGCTGTACCGCGACCAGGCGAGCCTGCTCGAGCCCGGGATCGAGTTCCAGGTCGACCCGGTGGAGACCTTCGAGCTGGACAAGAACCAGGTGAAGACCAAGGGCGGGCGCACGCACGCCTACGACGTGCTGGTGATCGCCACCGGCTCGCGGCCGATGGCCCAGACGACCCCGGGGCTCGCGGAGAACGCGGAGCAGTTCTATACCGAGGAAAGCGCGCTCAAGATGTTCAAGCGCCTGCAGGCCTTCGAGGGCGGGCGCGTGGTGGTGTGCGTGGGCGTGCCGCACAAGTGCCCGATGGCGCCGCTGGAGATCACCTTCATGCTGCACGACTACTTCAAGGACCGCGGCATCCGCGACAAGGTGCAGCTGCACTACACGTATCCGATCGGGCGCACGCATAGCCTGGAGAACGTGGCGAAGTGGGCCACGCCCGAGTTCGAGCGGCTGGGCATCACCTACGAGACCTTCTTCAACATGAAGGAGGTCGACGCCAAGAACAAGGTGCTCAGGAGCGAGGAAGGCGGCGAGTGCAAGTACGATCTCCTGATCACGATCCCCGCGCACAAGGGCATGGAGGTGATCGAGAAGAACGGCCTGGGGGCGAACGGCTTCATCCCGACGCACCGCCAGAGGCTGAACATGGAGGGCCGCAACAACGTGTTCGTGCTCGGGGACACGACCAACCTGCCGATCAGCAAGGCGGGCTCGACCGCGCACTTCGAGGCCGAGGCCCTGGGCGAGAACATCGCCGCGATGGTGAAGCTCGGCGCGCCGGTGCGCGACTACGACGGCAAGGTGTTCTGCTTCATCGAGGCGGGCAAGGACCGGGCGACCTACGCGATGTTCGACTACCAGAACCCGCCCGACCCGAAGGCGCCGACGCGCGCGGTGCACTGGTTCAAGATGGCCTACAACAAGCTGTACTGGATCTCGGCCCGCGGCCTGCTGTAGGAGACGCGCCATGAGCCAGGACGATCTCCAGGAACTGGAGCGCGTGGCTGCGGCTGCGCGCGACGCGGTCACCGACGACATGGTGACCCGCCTTTCGGCCGCGGCGGCCGAAGGGCTCGACCTCGTCGACCGCATCAACCGCTCGGGGGTGGCGGCGGCGCTGCCGGCGCTCGCCGAGCTGGTGCGAAACGGCGACCTCGACCGGTTGGTCGCGCTCGCCCGCACCTACGGCGCGGCGCAGGACGCGCTCGCCGACGAGATGGTCGGACGCCTCACCGAGGCGATCTCGGGGGGGCTGGACCTTCTCGACCGCGCCAACCGCGCCGAGCTCGGGCGCGCGATCCCGATCCTCGCGCGCCTGGTCGCCAACGGCGACCTCGAGCGGGTCACGCACCTGGCGCGCGTGGTGGGGGCGGCCGAGGACGCGGTCACCGACGAGATGATCTCGCGGCTCGCCGACGCGGTGGGCGGAGCGTTGTCGCTCGCCGACCGGGTCCAGCGAGCCGGGGCGGACCGCCTGATCGGGGCGCTTGAGCGCCTGGCGGCGGGCGGTGCGCTCGATCGGCTCGATGCCACGCTCGAGCACCTGGGCAAGGGCATGGGGCTGCTCGAGCAGGTGGTCGGGGCGCTCGATGCGGCCGCCGCGGAGGCGAAGCCCGCGCCCGGCGGCGTCGGCGGCATGTGGCGGCTGCTCACCGACGCCGAGAACCAGCAGACGCTGCGCTTCCTGCTCGCGGTCGGCCGGCGCCTGCGCACGGGCGGCAAGGCGGGCTGACCAGGCGTGACCGACTGGCGGGAGGCGGCGGCCTCGATCGAGGCGCTCGAGGCGGCCCGCCTCGACGCCGGCTTGGTGGCGCGGCTGCAGGCCGCGCCGGCCCGAGCGCGCGCGATCAACTTCTACACGCCGACCTTCAAGGCGTATAGCACGAGCGAGATCGCCTCCTGCGGCAAGAACGCGTGGCCGGCGGTCTCGATCACCGGCGGCGAGTGCAAGCTGCAGTGCGATCACTGCAAGGCGAAGATCCTCGAGCCGATGATCGCGGCGCGAACGCCCGAGGCCCTGTGGCGGGTCGTGAACGAGCAAATCGAAGCCGGCGCGAAAGGGATGCTGCTCACCGGCGGCTCGAACCATCGCGACGAGGTCGAGTACGGCGCGTTCCTGCCGACGGTGCGCCGCATCAAGGACGCCTTTCCGCATTTCCGGATCGCGGTGCACGCCTCGCTCGTCGAGCGCGACATGGCGCTGCGGCTCGAGGCTTCCGGAATCGACGCGGCGATGCTCGACGTGATCGGCGCGCAGGACACCGTCGCGCAGGTCTACCACCTGCGCCGCCCGGTGGCCGACTTCGAGCGCTCGCTCGAGCATCTCGTCGGCACCTCGCTCAAGGTGGTGCCGCACATCGTGCTCGGGCTGCACTACGGCCGCATGCTGGGCGAGTGGAACGCGCTCGAGATGATCGCGCGCCACCGGCCGGCGGCGCTCGTGCTGGTCGTGGTGATGCCGTTCTACGCCCCGGAAGGCCGGCCCTTCGTCACGCCCGCGTCGCACGAGGTCGGCCGGTTCTTCCTCGATGCGCGCGCGGCGCTTCCCGAGACCCCGATCCTGCTCGGCTGCGCGCGTCCTGCGGGCCGCGTCAAGGCCGAGATCGACGCCTACGCGGTGATGGCGGGCCTCGAGGGCATCGCGCATCCTGCCGACGGCGCGGTCGAGCTCGCGCTGGAGCTCGGGCGCGAGGTCAAAGTGACGCCCGCGTGCTGCTCGATCGCGGTGGGCGAGGAGGTGCTCGCGCTCGAGGATCCGTCGGCGCCACGCATCGATCCGCGCCTGGTGGCCGAGGCCGAGCGGCGCGGCCGGGCCCGCCGCCTGGCGCGCATCCCGATCGTGGCGGAGTGAGCGTGGCGCGGCGCGACTGCGACGTGCTGGTGATCGGCCTCGGGCCCGCGGGCTCGAGCGCGGCGGCCGGCGCGGCGCGCGCCGGCTGCTCGGTGATCGGGCTCGAGCGCAAGAAGCTGATCGGCGTGCCGGTGCAATGCGCCGAGTTCATTCCGCTGCCACTCGCGCGCTTCGCGCAGGAGAACGCGCGCGCGCAGCCGATCGCGGGCATGGCGACGTTCCTGCCTTCGGGCGAGCGCACCGAGCGCGCCTTCGGCGGCCTGATGATCAAGCGCGACAAGTTCGATCAGGCGCTCGCGCGCCAGGCCGAAAGCTGCGGTGCCGTGCTGTGGACCGACAGCGCGCTGCGCACGGTGGACGCCGCGGCTCGCCTTGCGCTCGCGAGCACGGCGGGCGGGCCGCGCGAGATTCGCTACAAGGTGCTGGTCGCCGCCGACGGGCCCGCGTCGGCGGTCGCCGCGTGCCTCGGCCTGCCGCGCTTCGCGCTGGTGAGCACGCGCCAGTACACGGTGCCGCTCGCGCGCCCGCACGGTGACACCGACATCTGGCTCTCGCCGCGCTATCCGGGCGGCTACGCCTGGCTGTTCCCCAAGGGCAGCGTGGCCAATCTCGGGCTCGGGCTCGATCCGGCGCTCGAGACGGACATGAAGACGCCGCTCGACGAGCTGCACGACGTGCTCGCCGCCGAGGGACGCGTCGGCCGCGAGGTGCTGCTGCGCACGGGCGGACCGATCCCCGTGGGCGGCCTGCGCGAGCGGCTGGTCGAGGACCGCGTGCTGTTCGCCGGCGACGCGGCCGGCTTCACGCATCCGGTGACCGGCGCGGGCATCGCGCCGGCGGTGGCCTCGGGCGAAGCCGCCGGAGCAGCGGCCGCGGCCTGGCTCGCCGGCGACCGCGCGGCGCTCGAAGGCTACGAGCAGGAGATGCGCGAGCAGTTCGGGCCCGCGATCGAGCGCGCGCTCGTCGCGCGGCGCCGCATGGCCGCGGTCTGGCGCAGCGCGCGCCGCAACGAGGACTCGGCGCACCGCGCCGGGTGGATCGCTTTCCCCGAGTACTTCGCAAAGGACGCGACATGAGCGCCATGCTCGACGGCGTGCAGCCGATCCGGTTCTACCGGCCCGATTACCACGTCAAGACGCCCGCGATGCGCTCGCCCGAATACGTGCAGATGAGCACCGCGGCGGCGATCACGCTCGGCCTGGTGCCCGGCAAGATGCATCGTACCGGCTGCACGCACTGCCTGAACCTGCTGGTGACCTATCCCGAGGGCTGCCGCGCGAACTGCGCCTATTGCGGGCTGGCGCGGCATCGCGAGGAGGCGCGCGATTACGCCGATCGCAACTTCATCCGGGTGGACTGGCCGACCGCGCGCTACGACGAGGTGATCGAGCGCGTGAAGGCCGGAGGCGACCGCGGGCGCTTCGAGCGCATGTGCATCTCGATGATCACGCATCCGGATTCGAACGACGATACCTTCGTGCTGCTCGAGAAGTGGGTGCGCGAAGTGCCGCAGGTGCCGGTGTCCATCCTGTCCAATCCGACCACGCTGGAGAAGGCCGATCTCGAGCGCCTGCGCGAGCTGGGCGCCGACATCTTCACCGTGGCGCTCGACGCGGTCACGCCCGAGATCTTCGAGCGCACGCGCGGCAAGGGCGTCGACAGCCCGCACCGCTACGACAAGTACTGGCGCACGATCGAGTGGGCCGCCGAGATCTTCGGCCCCGAGAAGTTCGGCGCGCACCTGATCTGCGGCATGGGCGAGACCGAGCGCGAGATCCTCGAGGTCGGGCAGAAGATCCGCGACCTGGGGGGACACAACCACATGTTCGCGTTCTTCCCCGAGCGCGGCTCGCTGATGGAGGACTGGCCGGCGGTCGACCGCGGCCAGTGGCGGCGCGTGCAGCTCGCGAGGTTCCTCGTCGACCACCGCGCGCGGCGCGTCGACGACATGCGCTTCGACGAGGCCGGCCGCGTCGTCGACTTCGGCGTGCCGCGCGAGGAGCTCGACGCGCTCATCGCCTCGGGCAAGCCGTTCCGCACATCGGGCTGCCCGGGAAAGGACGACGAGGAGATCTCGGCCTGCAACCGTCCCTACGGCGATTCCAGCACCCCGCTCGGGGAGCCCTGGCCCGGCTCCGACCCTCCGGCCGACGGCCGCGTCCGCTACGGCGGCGCCGGGGACTCCCGCGAGGGGCTCT
>JAKALD010000161.1 GCA_021813275.1 Pseudomonadota bacterium
GAGGCATAGCTCAACGGTCTACCACATCTTATGGTGAAGGTTGTAACCGGTCTGGGGGGCCAAGCCTATCGCCCTGCCTGCCTCGATTGCCGCCGCGGGCCACTCGCTGATGGCCGAGGCGCCGGATGCGACGCTCGACGCGCTGATCGAGTTCCTCGCCTGAGCGGCGGCGCGGCGCCGCCGCTCAGCGCGGCGTGGGCGCGAGCGGCTGCTGCCCGGGGGCGACATAGATGAATTTCCAGTCGCGATAGCTCCGCGCGTTGGCGAATGCGGCATCGGCGGGCGGAAACGCGGCGATCTTGATCGGGCGTCCCGTCGAGCGGCTGTACACGCCCATGATTCCGCCGTCGGGCGCTTTCACGATCCCCCAGTCGCTGCTGCCGGTGATCGGATCGTCATAGAGCTTTCGCAGGTAACGCGTGACGCTTTCCTTGCGCGGGTCGCTCAGCAAATCGGTGAGCTTGCGCGGATACTGCGCCGGTCCATTCTGGTAGTACTGCTCGATCGCCCGCCGATAGCGTTCGCCGATCCAGAGCAGCTCGCGCTCTTTCTGGCGCGTCACCGTCGTATGCCAGACCGAGCCGGCCGTCGCGAGGCCGAGGCCGAGGAGCGCGACCGCGAGAAGCAGCAGCAGGTAGGTGAAACCGCGCGAACGGCGCGCCGCTGGCGTGGCGGTCATCGCTACCACTCCGCGTAGGGAGTGCCATTGCTCGCGCGCCCGGGCGCGCCGCTGCGCACGTCGTACACGCCGCCCGCGTCCGGGTCCTCGGGCGGAATGATGATCCAGGTCGCGCCGCTTCCGGTAATCGGATCGGCCGGCACCTGCCGCAGGTACCGGTCGGTGACCAGCGTCTGGAGCGAATCCGGGTACTTGCCTCGGTCTCCATAGTACTTGCCGATCGCATCGCGCATCTGGTAGAGATCTTCCTTCAGCACCGCCTCCTTCGCGCGGTCGAGGCTTCCGAAGTAGCGCGGCGCGGCGATCGCGAGCAGGACGGCGATGATCGCCAGCACCGCGAGCAGCTCGATCAGGGTGAACGCGCCCGAGCGCGAGCCCGGCGGCGCGAGCGCTGTGCGGATCGCTCTCACCAGTCGCGATAGGGCAGGCCGTCCAGACCGACGCCGCGCGAGCGCGAATACACGTCGTAGACGTCCTTGCCCGGCTGTGGGTCGTCCGGCGGGCTTTCGTAGCTGCGCAGGCCCCAGGTGTCCGCTGCGGGCAGGCTCGGATCGCCGTTGAAAGGATCGCGCGGGATGCGGCGCAGAAAATAGAGCTTCTTGCGCGTCGGGCTCTTCTGGTCGACGACCCCGTCGACGAGCTGGGCGAGCGTCTTCGGATATCCGGAGTCGTCGACCGATTTCTGGATGAGACCCTGATCCGAGTCCTCCTTGTAGGTGTCGATCGCGTCGCGAATCTCGCGCAGCGCCCGGTGCAGCTCCTCTTCCTTGGCGCGTTTCACCGCGAGGTCGCTCAGCGGAAAGGCGACCGTCGCGAGCAGCGCGACGATGGCGACACTGACCAGCAGCTCGATCAGCGTAAAGCCCCCGCTGCGGCGTGCCCGGTCGCGCATGCCTCTACTGCCCAGGTTGCTGCACGCCGCCGAACGGCGCCATAGTGTTCCCGGAGGGCTCGGCGGACTTCTTCTGCGGTGCGGGCGGCGCCGCGGGTCGCGGGACCGTGACGAACGGCGCCGAGGGGGCACCCATGCCAAAGAGCGGGCCCGCGGCGGGCGGCTCGGTGCCGGCGAAGAACTCCTGATCCGCCGGGGCGGGCGGCGTCAGATTGCGGACGATGTGCGGCGTGATCAGCAGCACGATTTCGGTCTTGCTCCGGTCGGTGCTGTTGGAGGAGAACAGCCGCCCGACGATCGGAAGCTCGCCCAGCCCCGGGACGCGGTCCGCGCTGCGCTGCTCCTGGTTGTTGATCAGGCCGGCCAGCACCTGCGTGTCGCCGTCGTGGGCGCGCAGCACCGTGTCCGCGGTGCGCGTCCCGATCTGGTAGGTGAGCGTATCGCCGTTGGGGCTCTGGATCGTGTTGGTGATGTTGCTTACCTCGAGCCCAACCTTGATGCCGACATCGTCGTCGAGATGGACGATCGGCTCGACCACGAGCTTGAGCCCGACGTCCAGGTAGCTGACCGACTGCGAGATGAAGCTTCCGGTTGCTGCCGCCGTGGTGGTCACGACCGGGACCCGGTCGCCAATGTGGATCGTGGCCTTCGCGCCGCTCTTCACCCGGATTTCGGGATTCGCGAGCAGGTTGGTGCCGGTGTCATGCTGCTGCAGCGACAACAGGAAGAGGGGATCGCTGAAGGTGAGTTGCACCAGCCCCGCGTTGCGAGACAGCCACTGCGGCAAGGTGAGCACGCCCGGCGTCGGCGCGCTGCTCGAATTTCCTCCCACTAGGCTCCAGGCGAGAGTGCTTGGATAGCGCAATCCGAGATTGAGCAGCCGCTCGAAGCTCACTTCGAGCACCTCGACGTCGAGCACCACCTCGGGTTGGGCCACGTCCTGGACGGCGATCAACCGCTGGGCGAGGCCAACGTTCTTCGGCGTGTCCTTGATGACGAGCAGGTTGAGCTTGTCGTCGACGAAGATGTGGCGCGCGTCGAGGATCGTGCGCAGCATGTCCGCGGTCTTGCGCACGTCGGCATTGGAGATGTAAAAGGCCTTCACCATCAGCTCCTGGTACTCGCGCTGCTTCTGCGCCGTGTTCGGGTAGATCAGCGCCGTCGTTTTGTTCAGCACCTTGTCGGCGAGCTGGTTGCTGATCAGGATCTGGTGGATCACGTCCTCGACCTTCTGGTCGCGCACGACGATGGTCGTTTGCTGCTCGGCGTTCACGTCCTTGTCGAACAGGAAATTCAAGCCGGCGGCGCGCGACAGGACGTCGAACGCCGTACGCAGGCTCACGTCGTGCAGCTCGAGCGAGATCGGCTTGGTGACCGAGCTCTGGAGAATCGGAGCGGCGGGCACCGGCGGCGCGAGCGCTGCCTCGATCGCGCGCCCCAGGCGGCGCGCGTCCCTTTGCGCGGGATTGTCCTTGAGCACGGGCGCGAGCACCTGCTTCGCCTGCGCGTAGTCGTGCTCCTTGACGAGCTGCGCGGCCTTGGCGATCAACGGCTGGTCGCGCCGGTCCTTCTCGACCAGAGCAAGGCCCGCCCGCGCGCGCTGGTTCGAGTGGTCGTACTGCAGGATCCGGCGGTAAAGCGCTTCGGCGCGGTCCAGCTGCCCTGCCTGGCGCAACGCCTCGGCTTCGGCGTACCACTGCGTGATCAGCAGATCCCGCTCGCGGTAATACTCGGCGCGATACGCGGAATTGGCGGGGCGCGCCTCGGCGGCCTTGGCGAGCAGGTTGAGGGCCTGCTCGCCCTGGCCCTGCTCAAGGAGCTGGCGCGATTGCGTGAGCACGTCGCCGCCAGTTGCGCAGGCCGCGAGCAGCGCCCCGGCCGCGAGCGCGGCAAACAGCGTTCGCGAGCAGACAGGATCCAGGGCGGCGCGGTTCATCGGCCCGCGCCTGCCTCGCGGGACCGGAAATATAGGGTGAGCTCGAGCTGCGCCTTGAGCGACGGGTCGCCGGCGCCCCCGCGCCCGATGCGCAAGGCGTCGACCGAGGCGACCGGCAGCGACTGCAAGACCATCGCCAGGAATCCCCGGATGCTCGAATACGGGCCGTGCAGAGGCAGCGTGACGTGGTAGGCAACGAGCGCGCCGTCGTCGTCCAGGCGGTAGTTGCCGCGCGGCAGCTCCAGGTGCGCCTTGTCCGCGAGCTCGTAGAGTCGCTCCAGCTCGTCGGGCAGCTTCACAAGCGGCGGGAACAGGCGGTAGAAGCGGAGCAGCTCTTCGGCGCGGGCCTGCACGCCCCTGACTGGGCGCTCGGGCGCGCGCGAGCGCAGCCGCTCGGCGCTGAGGCGCTGCGCCGCAAGCTCGCGCTCGGCCGGCCGCACGGCGGAGAAATAGAACCCCAGGCAGAGCAGCAGCACGCCGATGGCGGCGATCCCCGGTGCCCCGAGCGCTTGCAGGAGCCTGCGTGCGGTGGTCACGCCGGCGTTCTCAGCAGCGCGCGCACGACAAAGCGCACCGGCCGCAGCGCCTGGTCGCTTTCCACGCGGTGGCTGACGAGGTAGACCCTGGCGAGCAGCTTCGAGCCGCTCAGCCGGCGCAGGTAATCGAGCATCGCCTGGCGGTTCGGCGCCTCGGCCGTCAGCAGCACGGTCCGGTCTTCCGCCTGGGGCTGGAGCTCGATTAGGACGATGTCCCTCCCGGCTGCCTGCTCGACCGCTTCGATGAGCGGCGCCCACGGCAGGTCGAGCTGGCGCAGCACCGACTGCGCACGCTTTTCCTCCTCGCGCAAGCGCTGCGCGGAGACCTCGGCTCGGGGACCGTAGCCGAATGCGCCGCGCGTCGCTGTGAGGGCGGCGAGCTCGTCGCCGAGGGCGCGATAGCGCTCGAGCGAATAGCCCGCGAGCGCGAGCGCGAGCACGAGCAGGAGCACGCCGGCCCGGCGGGCGCGACGCGGCGCTGCGACGTAATCAAGCTCGAGGCGAGGTACGCTCATCGTGCGCAAAGCGCCAGCGCGTGCAGTGGATGATCGAGCCGCGCGCGCCCGCGCGGCAAAGTGTCGCGTAGCGCGGTGTACTGCCACGCGCTGGCCTCAGCGGGAGCGCTCTCGGCGAACGGCGCGTGCACGAGCACCCCGGCTTGCGTCCCCGGGGCGTCGAGCAGGCAGCCCTCACGCTCGATCAGCTCGCGCCAGCTCGCAGGCGAGCCGAAGTCGCCCTTGACGTTGCGCAGCGCGGTCCAGCGCCCGCGTTCTAGGCGCGCGAGGCAGGCGCGCTTCGCCTCGGCGAGCAGCAGCCACACGGCGCCGCGGCACGCGAGCCGTCGCCAGCGGTTGAACGCCGCCATGAGGTAGGGCTGCACCGAGGCGAGACGCGGCGTGCCGTTCGCCGGGAAGCAGGCGCGGATCGCCTCGATGAGCTCCGCATCGACGGCGCTTGCGATGCGCGGCGAGCCGGGGGCGGCCACCGCGAGCCGCACCTCCCAGGACTTGCTGCGCTCGCCGTGGATCTTCGCGAAGCAGAAGCGCGCGAACGCCAGCTCCTCCTCGCCGCCGCTCAGGTTCGCGTCGTCCGGCACCAGCGCGTAGCGCACGAAGTGGTTCGAGAGCACGACGCTCGCCTCGGCCGCGCTGCCCTTAAGGCCGGCGACTACCTCGGCGAGCGCCGCCGCGGCGCCCCGCCAGGGCTCGGCCCCGGCGCGCGGGTCGCAGTCGCGCGCGAGCGCCGTGACCACGCGCGGCCGCGGCCAGCGCGCGAAGCGTGCCACCGCGATCGAGTCCGGCGCGAGCGCGATCAGTACCCGATCACGCCACAAACGTAACACGATTGATCTCCTCGAGCGTGGTTTCGCCGAGACGCACCGCTTCGAGCGCGGCGTCGCGCAGGTACCGCGTGCCGCCCGCGCGCGCCGCGTCCTTGAGCTGCTTCGCGGGCGCGCGCGCCGCGATCAGCTCGCGCAGATCGTCGTTCAGGACCATCATCTCAGCGATCGCCTTGCGCCCCTTGTAGCCGCTGCCGCGGCATTCGCGGCAGCCGCGCCCCGCGCGGAAGCGGAAGGCCGCCGCCTGCACCGCGCTCAGTCCGGATTCCTCGATCAGCGCCGCCCCCGGGCGGACCTCCTCGGCGCAGTGCATGCACACCAGGCGCACGAGCCTCTGGGCGAGGATGCCGTTCAGCGCCGAGACGAAGCTGCGCAGATCGACGCTCATGTGCATGAAGCGCCCGATGACGTCGAACACGTTGTTGGCGTGCACGGTCGTGAACACCAGGTGGCCGGTGAGCGCAGACTGCACCGCGATGTTGGCGGTCTCGCTGTCGCGGATCTCGCCCACCATGATCTTGTCCGGGTCGTGGCGCAGGATCGAGCGCAGGCCCTTGGCAAACGTCAGGCCCTTCTTCTCGTTCACCGGGATTTGCAGCACCCCGGGAAGCTGATACTCGACGGGGTCCTCGATGGTGACGATCTTGTCGCGGCCGTGGTTGATCTCGCTGATCGCGGCGTAGAGGGTGGTCGTCTTGCCGCTGCCGGTCGGACCGGTCACCAGCAGCATCCCGTAGGGCTCGTTCGAGAGGCGCCGCAGCGCGCGGATTTCGTCGCGCGCGAAGCCCAGCGCGTCGAGGCTCAGCTGCTGGAGTGTGGCCTTGTACAGCGACTGCCGGTCGAGGATGCGCAGCACCGCGTCCTCGCCGTGGATGCTCGGCATGATGGAGACGCGGAAGTCCACCGTGCGGTCTCGGTCGATCGCCTTGAAGCGCCCGTCCTGCGGCACGCGGCGCTCGGTGATGTCGAGCTCGGAGAGCACCTTCACCCGCGAGATCGTCTGCTCGGCGAGCAGCGGGTCCTGGACCAGCTTGACCTGGGAAAGGATCCCGTCGATCCGGAACTTGATCGCGAGCCCGCTCGGAAGCGTCTCGAGGTGCACGTCGCTCGCTCCCATTAACAGCGCGTCGCGCAGGGTCGAGCGCACGAGGCGCACGACCTCGCTCGACTCGTCGCTGATCGACTTGAGCGACAGGGTCTCGACCCCTCCGTCGGACGCGGCGGCTGCGCCAGGGTCGGCCTGCACCGCATCGAGGGCGTGCAGCGTTTGCTCGTGGCGCGCGAGGAATGCCGCCAGGTCGCCGCGGTGCGCGAGCCGCCAGCTGAACGACCCCTCGATGCGCTCCTCGGCCCAGTCACGCAGGTCCGCCGAGAACGGATCGTCGGTGACGAGCGCGAGCCCGCCCGCGTCACGCAGCAGCACGCAGGAGCGCTGCGCGCACTCGGCGAAAGGCAGCAGGTCAAAGGCCGGCACGGCGGCGCGCAGCGCTTCGGCCGAGATGGCACGCATGTGCACCGCGAGGCCCAGCCGCTGGACGAACGCCTCGGGATCGAGCCCGAGCGCTTCCTCCAAGACCTCGACCGGCCGCCTGCGGCTCGAGGCCGCGGTTTCGCGTGCCCGCGCGACGCGCTCGAACTCGATCGCCGCGACGCTCACTGCAGGCTCCCCGCGAGCTCGAAGATCGGCATGTACATGAATACGACGATGGTCCCGATCAGCAGGCCGATCGCCATCATGAGGACGGGCTCGAACAGCCGCGTGAACCAGTCGATCCAGCGCGCGATCTCCTCGTCGTGGAAGGTCGCGATGCGGTCCATCATCTCGCCCATGTTGCCGCTGCGCTCGCCTACGGCGAGCAGCCGCAGGGCTACCGTGGTGGTGAGGCCGTTGCGGTCCATCGACTCCGAAACGAGCCGCCCTTCGCCGATCGCCTGGCTCGCCGCGGCGAGCCGGGGGCGCAGCGCCGGGTGCAGCAGCCCGGCGCCGGTCCGCAGAGCCGGCACGAGCGGCGTGCCGGCGCGCAGCAGCATGCCGATCGTGCGGTAGAAGCGCGCCAGCTGGTACAGCTTGAGGTGCTCGCCGACTGAGGGCAGCCGCCACAGTCTGGCCTCGAGCCACGCGCGCACGGCGGCGCGCTGCAGCGCGTGGCCGCAGGCTGCGAGTGTGGCGACGAGCGCGCCGAGCACCAGCGCGCCGTGACCGCGCACGAACTCGCCCCAGGCGAGCAGCAGGCGGGAGAAAAGCGGCAGGTGCACGCCGATGTCCTCGTAGACCAGGCTGAACCGCGGCACCACATACAGCAGCAGGAAGAGCGATACCAGCCCGCCGGTTCCGAACAGCAGCAGCGGATAGATCGAGGCGTTCACCAGGCGCTTGCGCACGGCCTCGAGCTGGCCGGCGTAGGCGACGTAGCGGCCGAGCGCCGGCCCGAGGTCGCCGGTCCTCTCGCTCGCCTGCACGGTGGCGACGTACAGCGGTGGGAAGGCGCTCGGGTGCTGGGCGAGGGCGGTCGACAGCGAGTTGCCTTCGCGAACGACCGTGCACACCCGCTCGAGCAGCGCGCGGAATTCGGCGCGGCGCTCGCGCTCGGCGAGCGTCGCGAGCGCTTCGAGCAGCGGCAGCCCGGCCTCGAGCAGCACGCGCAGCTCCTGGCTGAACAGCGCGAGCGGGAAGCGCGCGCGCGTCCACGGCCAGCCCGGAGTCGCGAGCACCCCGCGTGGGCGCACGGCGAGCACCGCGTAGCCACGGCCTTGCGCCTGCTGCACGGCGCCCGCCTCGTCGAGCCCCTGCAGCTCGAGCGTTTCGACCCGGCCCTGCGGGTTGACTGCTTTCAGCTCGAAGCGCATGCGCTCTCCGGCTAATGGTTGGTGATGTCGGCGCTCTCGCCGCTGCCCCCAGGCTGCCCGTCCTTGCCGTAGGAGACGATGTCGTAGTCGTCGCCCTGAGCGCCGGGCGAACGGTACACGTAAGGATTTCCCCAGGGATCGAGCGGCACCGAC
>JAKALD010000162.1 GCA_021813275.1 Pseudomonadota bacterium
CGATCTCGCCCGCCGAGCACGTAGCTCGGGCGCACCACCAGCGGGTAGCCGATCTCCTCGGCGAGGCGCAGCGCCTCCTCGGCCGAGCGCGCCGTGCGGTTGGGCGCCTGGCGCAGCTTCAGCTTGTCGAGCAGCTTCTGGAAGCGCTCGCGGTCCTCGGCGGCGTCGATCATGTCGGCGCTCGTGCCGATGATCGGCACCCCGGCCGCGGCGAGGTCGCGCGCGAGCTTGAGCGGGGTCTGGCCGCCGTACTGCACGATCACGCCGAAGGGCTTCTCCCGGTCGACGATCTCGAGCACGTCCTCGAGCGTGAGCGGCTCGAAGTACAGCCGGTCGCTGGTGTCGTAATCCGTCGACACGGTCTCCGGATTGCAGTTCACCATGATCGTCTCGAAGCCGTCCTCGTGCAGCGCGAGCGCGGCGTGCGCGCAGCAGTAGTCGAACTCGATGCCCTGCCCGATGCGGTTCGGGCCGCCGCCCAGCACCATCACCTTGCGGCGCGCGGACGGGCTCGCCTCGCACTCGTCCTCGTAGGTGGAGTACATGTAGGCGGTCCGCGTGGCGAACTCGGCCGCGCAGGTGTCGACGCGCTTGTACACGGGGCGGATGCCGAGCGCGTGGCGCTTGGCCCGCACCTCCTTCTCGGTCGTGTTGAAAAGGTGCGCGAGCCGCCGGTCGGAGAAGCCCTTGCGCTTCAGGTGCCGCAGCGTCTCGCCGTCGACGCTCGAGAGCAGCTGGTCGTCGAGCTCCATCTCGAGGTCGACGATCTCCTTGATCTGCGCGAGGAACCACGGATCGATGTGCGTCAGGCGATGCACCTCCTCGAGCGAGAAGCCGTTCTCGAACGCGTCGCCCACGTACCAGATGCGCTCCGGGCCCGGCTCGCCGAGCTCCTTCTCGATCAGCTCGCGGTCGGTGGTCTTCTGGTTCATGCCGTCCGCGCCGACCTCCAGCCCGCGCAGGGCCTTCTGGAACGACTCCTGGAAGGTGCGCCCCATCGCCATCACCTCGCCGACCGACTTCATCTGGGTGGTGAGGCGGTCGTTCGCCTGCGGGAATTTCTCGAAGGCGAAGCGCGGCACCTTCGTGACCACGTAGTCGATCGTCGGCTCGAACGAGGCCGGCGTCGCCCCGCCAGTGATCTCGTTCCTGAGCTCGTCGAGCGTGTAGCCCACGGCGAGCTTCGCCGCCACCTTGGCGATCGGGAAACCGGTGGCCTTCGACGCGAGCGCCGAGGAGCGCGACACGCGCGGGTTCATCTCGATCACCAGCATGCGGCCGTCCGCCGGATTGATCGCGAACTGCACGTTCGAGCCGCCGGTGTCGACGCCAATCTCGCGCAGCACCGCGATCGCGGCGTCGCGCATGATCTGGTATTCCTTGTCGGTGAGCGTCTGCGCAGGGGCCACCGTGATCGAGTCGCCCGTGTGCACGCCCATCGGGTCGAGGTTCTCGATCGAGCACACGATGATGCAGTTGTCGCGCTTGTCGCGCACCACCTCCATCTCGAACTCTTTCCAGCCGATCACCGACTCCTCGATCAGCAGCTCGCGGGTCGGCGAGGCCTCGAGCCCGCGCTCGCAGATCGCGACGAACTCCTCGCGGTTGTAGGCGATGCCGCCGCCCGTGCCGCCGAGAGTGAACGACGGGCGCACGACCACGGGGTAGCCGATGCCGGCCTGCACCTGGAGCGCCTCCTCCATCGAATGCGCCAGCGCCGAGCGCGGGCAGGCGAGCCCGATCCGGCCCATCGCGCGCTTGAACTTCTCGCGGTCCTCGGCCTTGTCGATCGCCTCGCGCGAGGCGCCGATCATCTGCACGCCGAATTTCTCCAGCACGCCCTCGCGCGCCAGGTCGAGCGCGCAATTGAGCGCGGTCTGCCCTCCCATCGTCGGCAGCAGCGCGTCGGGGCGCTCGCGCTCGACGATGCGCGCGACCGTCTGCCAGGTGATCGGCTCGATGTAGGTCGCATCGGCCATCTCCGGGTCGGTCATGATGGTCGCCGGGTTGGAGTTCACCAGCACCACCCGATAGCCCTCCTCGCGCAGCGCCTTGCACGCCTGCGCGCCCGAGTAGTCGAACTCGCAGGCCTGGCCGATCACGATCGGTCCGGCGCCGATGATGAGGATCGAGCGCAGGTCGGCGCGCTTAGGCATGGCCGGTCCTGAGCTCGCGCATCATCGCGGCGAAGCGGTCGAACAGATAGGCGATGTCGTGCGGCCCCGGGCTCGCCTCCGGATGCCCCTGGAAGCAGAACGCGGGCCGATCGGTGTACGCGAAGCCTTGCAGCGAGCCGTCGAACAGCGACACGTGGGTCGGACGCAGGTTCCGCGGCAGGGTGTCCGCATCGACCGCGAAGCCGTGGTTCTGGCTGGTGATCAGCACCGCGCCGCTGTCGAGGTCCTTCACGGGGTGGTTCGCGCCGTGGTGGCCGAACTTCATCTTGACCGTCCTGGCGCCGGCCGCGAGACCCATCAGCTGGTGGCCGAGGCAGATGCCGAACACCGGCAGGTCGCCTCGCTCGAGCAGCTCGCGGATCGCGCGCACCGCGTAGTCGCACGGCTCCGGGTCTCCCGGGCCGTTCGACAGGAAGACACCGTCCGGGGCGAGCGCGAGCGCATCCTCGGCCGGCGTCTGCGCCGGCACGACCGTCACGCGCGCGCCGCGCTCGGCGATCAGGCGCAGGATATTGCGCTTGACGCCGAAGTCGTAGGCGACGACGTGCAAATGCCCCTCGCCGGGGGTGCCGTAACCCTGGCCGAGCCGCCAGGCGCCCGAATGCCACTCGTACGGCTCGCCGACGCTCACCACCTTCGCGAGGTCCATTCCGGCGAGGCCGGGGAAGGCGCGTGCCTCGGCCAGGGCACGACCGACGTCGGGCTCGCCCGCGATCAGGCAGCCGTTCTGAGCGCCTTTCTCGCGCAGGATGCGGGTGAGCTTGCGGGTATCGATGTCGGCGATCGCGACGACGCCCTTGGCCGCCAGGTACTCGCCCAGGCTCTGCTGGGCGCGCCAGCTCGAGGCGCGCGGCGGCACGTCGCGCACCACCAGGCCGGCCGCGAACACGCGGCGCGACTCCTCGTCCTTGGAGTTGACCCCGGTGTTGCCGATGTGCGGATAGGTCAGCGTGACGATCTGGCGGCAATACGAGGGATCGGTGAGGATCTCCTGGTACCCGGTGATCGCCGTATTGAACACCACCTCGCCGGCCGAAACGCCGCGCGCGCCGACTGCGCGGCCCCGGAACACCGTCCCGTCGGCGAGGACGAGGGCGGCAGTCTCTAGCGCGGCCAAGGCGGACTCCAGGGGGTGACGTGAAAAGCGGGAGCGGCACCGGCCGCCCCCGCTCCATTGAGCTCGAAATTATACCGGAACCGCGCTGCCGCGGCCACGGCGGCCGCGCCGCGCCGCGCCGCGCTACTTCAGCCCGAGCACGTCGAACATGTCGTAGAGGCCGGGTGCGCGGCCGCGCAGGAACTTGGCCGCGCGCAGCGCGCCGAGGGCGTACGTCATGCGGCTCTGCGAGCGCACCGTGATCTCGACCCGCTCGCCCGTCCCCGCGAAGATCACCGTGTGCTCGCCCACGATGTCGCCGCCGCGGATCGCGTGGAAGCCGATCTGCTTTGGATCGCGCTCGCCCGTGATGCCCTCGCGGCCGTGCACGGCGCTTTGCGCGAGGTCGCGCCCCAGCGCCCGCGCCACCAGCTCGCCCAGCTTGAGCGCGGTCCCGGAAGGAGCATCCACCTTGTGACGGTGATGCGCCTCGACGATCTCGACGTCGTAGCCCTCGCCCAGCGTCCCGGCCGCCAGCTCGGCGAGCTTGAACACGACGTTGACGCCGACCGCGAAGTTCGGCGCCATCGCGATGGGAATGCAGCGCGCGGCCCGCGCGATGCGCGCCCTGTCGGCTTCGCCGAAGCCCGTCGTGCCGATCACCATGGCCTTGCCGAGGCGCTCGCAGATCTGGACGTGCGCGAGCGTGCCTTCCGGGCGCGTGAAGTCGATCAGCGCATCGGCGGCCGCCAGCGCCTGCTCCGCATCGGCCCGGATGGCGATGCCGCAGGGCGCGCCGGCCAACTCGCCCACGTCCCGCCCGAGCGCGCCGTGCCCGTTCTGCTCGAGGGCCGCGGCGAGCTCGAGCTCGCCGTCGCGCAGCACTGCCTCGACGAGAGTGCGCCCCATGCGGCCCGTGCTGCCGGCCACCGCGATTCTCATTTTTCCTCCGGCTTGACCGGCGCGGGCTGCGATTCGTTCGTTGCGGGCGAGGACTGCGCCTCGCTCGCCGCGGGCGCAGCCTTGGCGGGAACGACGTCGCCCTCGATGCGCGTCAGGCGCCCCTCCTTGTCGAAGAGCACTGTGATCTTGCGTTCCTCGGGCTTGCTGTAAGCCTTCTCGTAGTAGTAGACGTAGTCCCAGCGGTCGGCGTGGAAGATGTCGGTGATGAGCGGGGTTCCGAGGATGTAGCGCACCTGCTCCTTGGTCATGCCGGGCCGGAGCTGGGCCACCATGTCCTGCGACACGTAATTGCCCTGCTGGATGTTCATGCGGTAGGGCTTGATGATCTTGGGGGGCGCGCACGCGGTGAGCGCGAGCGCGGCGGTCGCGAGGAGCGCGCGGGACAACGGCGACACGGGAACGATTCTCACCGGCGGGCAAAGGTTATATGATAGCCGAACGCCATCTTTTCCTTGCCTGGCAATGACCTCCACGCAAAGCCTGAAGCACATCGGCCTGAAGGCAACGCTTCCGCGGCGCAAGATCCTGGAGCTGTTCGAGAGCAGCAAGGTGCGCCACCTGTCGGCCGAGGACGTCTACAAGACGCTGATCGCGGAAGGCATCGACGTCGGCCTCGCCACGGTCTATCGCGTGCTCACGCAGTTCGAGCAGGCCGGGCTGCTGACGCGCCAGCATTTCGAGACCGGCAAGGCGGTCTTCGAGCTCAGCCAGAGCGGGCATCACGATCACCTGGTCTGCCTGCAATGCGGGCGCGTCGAGGAGTTCTACGATCCGGAGATCGAGAAGCGCCAGGGCGAGATCGCGCGTCAGCGCGGCTTCGACCTGCGCGGCCATTCGCTCGCGCTCTACGCGGATTGCACCAACCCGAACTGCGAGTACCGCGCGGCGGCCGCTGCGCTGCGCACGCCATCGGGCGGCTGAGGCGCCGCACGGCGCGCGGCACCCGGGCTACTTCCCCAGCATTTCCGCGGCGTGCCGGCGCGTGGTCGCCGTGATCGCGCTGCCCCCCAGCATGCGCGCGAGCTCCTCCACCCGCGCGGCAGGGTCGAGCCGCGCGACCGTCGAGGCAAGGCGTCCCTTGGCGCTCGCCCTGGACACCGACCATTGCTCGTCGCCTTGCGCCGCGACCTGCGGGAGGTGCGTGACGCACAGCACCTGCCGGTCGCGCCCGAGCCGCTTGAGCGAGCGGCCCACGGTCTCGGCCACCGCACCGCCGATCCCGGCGTCGACCTCGTCGAAGACCAGGGTGCCGACCGGGGAAGCACGGCTCGCGACCAGCTGCACCGCGAGGCTGATGCGCGACAGCTCGCCCCCGGAGGCGACCTTCGCGAGCGGCCGCAGCGGCAAGCTCGCGTGCGCCGCCACCTCAAACTCCACTTCTTCGGCGCCGCTCGCGCCGGGCGCCGGCAACGGGCGCAGCGCGACTGCGAAGCGCCCGCCCGCCATGGCGAGCTGCTGCATCGCCTCGCTCACCGCCTTGGACAAGGCGCGCGCGGCGGCGGCGCGCTTCTCCGACAGCTTTGCCGCGGCCGCCTGGTAGCGCGCGCTCGCCGCAGCGACCTCGCGCTCGAGCGCCTCGGCGTCCACGGCGAGCGCCAGCTCGTCGAGCCTCGCCTTCAGCTCCTGCGCGAGCCCCGGCAGCTCCGCCGGCCGCACGCGGTGCTTGCGCGCCGCGCCGTGCAGCGCCTCGATGCGCGCTTCGACCGCGCGCAGGGCCTGCGGGTCGAGCTCGATGCGCTCGGCGTAGCGGCGCATCTCGCGCACCGCTTCGCCGGCCTGGGCCTCGGCGGACTCGAGCAACTCCACGCTCGCGCGCAGCTGCGGATCGTGCGCGCACAGGGCCCTCAGCCGGCTCGCGACCGCGGCGAGCTGCCCGAGGCAGGCACCCTCCGACTCCGAGAGCGCATCGAGCGCCGACTGCGCTCCCGCGAGCAGGCTCGAGCCGTGCGCGAGGCGGCTGTGCTCGGCGGCCAGCTCGTCCCACTCGCCCTCGCGCAGGGCGAGGCGGCCCAGCTCGCCGACCTTGTCCTCCAGCTCGGCGCGCTCGGCTTCGCGCCGCGCGCTGCGCGCCTGCGCCTCGGCGGCGAGCGTCTCCAGCCGGCGCCATGCGCGGTAGGCCTCGGCCGTGTCGCGCGCCAGCGACTCGGCGCCCGCGTGCGCATCGAGCAGCTCGCGCTGCGCCGCCGCGCGCAGCAGCGACTGGTGCTCGTGCTGCCCGTGGATGTCGACCAGCTGCTCGCCCGCCTCTCTCATCTGGGCGAGCGTCACCGGGTGGCCGTTGATGAAGCAGCGCGAGCGCCCGCCGAGGTCGAGCGTGCGCCTCAGGATCAGCGTGCCCGCATCGCCTTCGAGCTCCCCCTCGGTGAGCCAGCTCGCCAGTGCGCCGCGCGCGTCGATCTCGAACTCGGCGGAGAGCTCCGCGCGCTCGGTGCCTTCGCGCACCACCGCGGCGTCGCCGCGCCCGCCGACCAGCAACTCGATCGCGTCCACCAGGATCGACTTGCCGGCGCCGGTCTCGCCGGTGAGGACGGTGAAGCCCGGGCCGAGCTCGAGCTCGACGCGCTCGGCGATCGCGAAGTCGCGAATGGCGAGACTGCGCAGCACCGCGTCACTCCGGCTCGCGGTTCCTGTTTTCGACCGTCTCGCTCCAGCGCAGCTTCTCGCGCAGCATCACGAAGTAGCTGTAGCCGGGCGGATGCACGAACCGGATCGCGTCGCCCGAGCGGCGCAGCACCAGCCGGTCGCCTTCGGCCATGTCGGCCAGCGCGAAGCCGTCAAAGTGCGCGCGCGCATCGACCGCGTGCACCAGCGCGATCTCGATGAGGCTGCGGTCGCTGACGCTCACGGGGCGCGAGGACAGCGTATGCGGGTTGAGCGGCACCAAGGCGAAGGCCGGCACGCTCGGCTGCAGGATCGGTCCCTGCGCCGAGAGCGCATAGGCGGTGGATCCGGTGGGCGTCGCGACGATCATGCCGTCGGAGCGCTGCGTGTACACGTACTCGCCGTCGATGTACAGGGCGAACTCGATCAGCCGGCCCTGCGAGCCCTTGCCGATCACCGCCTCGTTGAGCGCCAGCGTGCGCATTACCACCTTGCCGCCGCGGCGGATCTCGGCATCGAGCAGCGAGCGCTCCTCGATCGAGTGGCGCCCCTCCAGGATGGCGCCGATCGAGGCCTCCATGTCCTGCCAGGCAATGTCGGTCATGAAGCCGACCCGCCCCTGGTTGATGCCTGCGAGCGGCACCTCGTGACGCACCAGGCTCCTCGCCGCCGCGAGCATGGTGCCATCGCCACCGAGCACGATCGCCAGATCGCAGCTGCGCCCGATCTCGTCGTAGTCCGAGCCTGCGTCTCGCGCGCCGGTGCAGGCGGCGGTTTCGCGCTCGATGCGCACCTCGCAGCCGCGCGCCTCGAGCAGCGCGCGCAGCGCGGCGAGCGAAGTTCCGATCGCAGGGTTGTGCTTGCCGATCAAGGCGATGCGGCGGAAGGCGAGCGGCATGCACGGATTGTAACCGCAGGCGGCGCCCCCAACTTTGGATTGAGACACCCGCGAAGCGCCTTTTGCCTCAAGGGCTTGGCGAGAGCTTGTGTACAATGGACCGATGCTTGACCGCCGCGCGCAGATTCTGCTGAAGACGCTGATCGAGCGCTACATCGCCGAGGGTCAGCCCGTGGGCTCGCGCACGCTGTCGAAGTATTCGGGCCTGGACCTGTCGCCGGCCACGATCCGCAACGTCATGTCGGACCTGGAGGAGCTGGGCTACATCGCCAGCCCGCACACCTCGGCGGGGCGCATCCCGACGCCGCTCGGCTATCGCTTCTTCGTGGACGCGTTGCTGGTGGTGAAGACGCTCGAGACGGACGCGCTGCACCAGCTCGAGGACCAGCTGCATCCCGACAATCCGCAACGCGTGATCCAGGCCGCCTCGCTGCTGCTGTCGCAGCTCACCCGGTTCGCGGGCATCGTCATGACGCCGCGGCGCCGCGCGACGACGTTCCGGCACATCGAGTTCCTGAAGCTCTCCGAGAGGCGGGTGCTGCTGATCGTGGTCACCCCCGACGGCGACGTGCAGAACCGGATCCTCGCCACCGAGCGCGAGTACAGCCCGGCGGAGCTGGTCTCGGCGG
>JAKALD010000163.1 GCA_021813275.1 Pseudomonadota bacterium
AACGCTATCGATGCACCGACGGACAACAGTCAATCCACAATATATAGGTCAACGATACATTCCATGGGGCTATTTAGTAGGTCGCAGCGAGCCGCACTGATCGCATGAATCCAATTTCAACAAACTGTTAGGTCGGAGGTTGCATGGCATCGGAGAGCAGGGCCGAACCCCAGATGCGGATCCTCGTCGCCGAGGACAGCCCGACGCAGGCGGCGCAGCTCGCCGCGCTGCTCGAAGACAACGGCTACTCGGTCGAGGTGGCAGTCGACGGTCGCGCGGCGCTCGAGGCCGCACGCGCGCGCCGGCCGACGCTGGTGATCAGCGACGTGGTGATGCCCGAGCTCGACGGCTACGGCCTGTGCCGCGAGCTCAAGCGGAACGCGGCGCTTAAGGACATCCCGGCGATTCTCGTCACCACGCTCTCCGATCCGCTCGACGTGATTCGCGGGCTCGAGTGCGGTGCCGACAACTTCATTCGCAAGCCATACGAGGCCCGCTATCTGCTCTCGCGCGTGCAGTACCTGCTCATGAACCTGGAGCTGCGCAAGAACCAGAAGATGCAGATGGGTCTGGAGATCAATCTCGGCGGCAAGCGCCAGTTCATCACTGCGGAGCGCCAGCAGATCCTCGACCTGCTGATCTCGACCTACGAGCAGGCGGTGGTCCTAAACGAGGAGCTTGGGCAGCGCGAAAGGCAGCTGGAGCGTTCCAACCAGGTGCTGCAGGGGCTGTACCGCATGGCCGACGGATTGAACGCAGTCGTCAACGAGCGCCAGATCGCCCAGACCGCGCTCGAGCGCGCCCTGGAGCTGCCCGGCGTGCAGGCCGGCTGGATCGCCTTGCGCGAGGGCGAGGACCGATTCCGGATCGCCGCGACGCGCAACCTGCCCCCGGCGCTCGCGGCGCCCGGGGCATTCGACGGGGCGTGCAGCTGCCAGCGCAAGCTGCTCGCCGGCGAGCTCGGCCCGATGACCAACATGCTCGAATGCGAGCGCCTGCAGCGCGCGCAGGGCGAAACCTGGGGCCTGAAGGCGCACGCCAGCGTGCCGATCGTGATGGGGGACGAGGCGCTCGGCGTCATGAACCTGGTCGGCGCCGAGCAGGGGATTTTCGACGAAGCCGATGCCGCGAACTTGCGCGCGGTCGGCAACCAGCTCGGCATCGCGTTCGCGCGCGCGCGGCTGCACGAAGGCCTCGAGCGGCTGGTCGAGGAGCGCACCGCCAAGCTGGCCGCCGAGGTCGAGCAGCGCCGGCGCGCCGAAGAGGAGGTCAGGCTGCTGCTCGCGGTCACCGAGGTGACCTCGTCGGCCCCCGACGTGCCCGCGGCGCTCGAAGCGGCGCTCGGTACGATCTGCGCGACCGCGGGGTGGGACTGCGGGGAAGGCTGGCTGCAGGAGGGCGGCATTCCGCAACCGGTGGCGGTCTGGCATGTCGCCGACGAACCGGCCATCGCGCGCTTCGCCGAGCTGGGGCGCACGCGGCGGATCTCGATCGACACCACGGGCAGCCTGATCCTCGCCACGTGGCAAAAAGGCACGCCGAGCTGGATTCCCGACTTGACGCAATCGGGCGAGACGGTGCGATTCCTGCGCCGGGCGGATGCCGCCGCGGCCGGCTTGCGCGCGGTATTGGCGGTCACGGTCCCCGGCCACGACGGCAAGCCCGTGGCGGCGCTGCTGCTGTTGCGGCGCGCGGTCGGCACGCAGGACGAGCGCATGGTCCGCCTGATCGAGGGCGTGGCGCGGCACCTCGGCGTGGCGATCGAGCGCAAACGGGCGGCGGACAAGCTCGCCACGAACGAGGCGCTGTTGCGCAAGGTGCTCGACACGCTGCCCGTCGGCGTGCGGGTCGCCGACAGCGCGGGTGGCATAGTGATGGGCAATCCCGCGCTCGAAAGCATTTGGGGCGGCGCGGGCCCTGCCGAGCGCAAGGCCTGGTGGCCCGACACGGCACGGCGCCTCGAGCCCGGACAGTGGCCGCTCGATCGCGCGGTGCGCGAGGCGAAAACGACGCTCAACGAGCTGGTCGACATCGAGTGCTCCGACGGGTCACGCAAGTCGATCCTCAACTCGGCCGCGCCGATCATCGGTCCCGCGGGCGAGATCGCCGGAGGTGTCGAGGTGATCGAGGACGTCACCGAGCGCCGCGCGCAGGAAAAGCGGATCGCGCGGCTCTCCCGCATGCAGGCGATGCTGAGCGGCATCAACTCGACGATCGTGCGCGTCAAGAGCCGCGACGAGCTCTTTAACGCGACCTGCCGGCTCGTGACCGACACCGGCGGGTTCCTGTTCGTGCACATCCGCATGTTGAGCGTGGACCGCGCCACGCTGGTGCCGGCGGCGTACGCCGGGCCTACGAGCCTCGAGATCCGTGAAGTGGACGTACGCGACCCGGCGGGGCTGCTGCTGGTGGCGCAGGCCTATCACAACCGTCGCGTCGTGGCGTGCAACGACCTCGCGGCCGACACCGACCGCTCGCCGCTGCGGCTCGAGGCGATGCAGGCCGGATGTCAAGCGCTCGCCGCGCTGCCGATCCGGGTCGGCGACGCGGTGCTCGGGGTCGTCACGATCGCTTCGCGGGAAAAGAACGCCTTCGACGACGAGGAAATCCGGCTGCTGGAAGAGCTCGCCGGCGACGTCGGCTTCGCGCTCGACCATCTCGCGAAGGAGGAACGCATCAGCTATCTCGCCTTCTACGACAGCCTGACCGAGCTCGCCAATCGGGCGCTGTTCCATGACCGCATCGACCAGCTCGCGCGCGCCGGACGCGCGTTCGCGCTCGCCGTGGTCAACCTGGTCGGCTTTCGGCGGGTCAACGAGACCTTCGGCATGCACGGAGGCGACGCGCTGCTCAAGCACGTTGCCGGGCGGCTGGCCCAGCACGCGGCCGCCGAGAATGTCGGAAGAATCGGTGCCGACACCTTCGGCGCGATCCGCGAGGGCATTGGCGACGCGGCGGCGGTCGCCCGCTGGGTCGAATGGCTGCGCGGGGGCCTCACCCAGCCGTACGACATGGAGGGCACCGAGCTGCGGCTCGACCTGCGCATCGGCGTCGCGATGTTCCCGGACGACGGCGCGGACGCGCTCGCGCTGTTCGCGAACGCCGAGTCGGCGCTCAAGCGCGCGCGCAAGGCGGGCGAGCCCTTCGTGGCCTACCGGCCCGAGCTCAACGCGCGCGTGGCCGAGCGCCTGATGCTCGAGAACCGCCTGCGCCGTGCGGTCGAGGACGAGCAGTTCGTGCTGCACTATCAGCCCAAGCTCGACCTGGGGAGCGGCGCCATCATCGGCGCCGAGGCGCTGATCCGCTGGCAGGACCCGGAAAACGGCTTGATCAGCCCAGGCCAGTTCGTCCCGGTGCTCGAGGAGACGGGGCTCATCCTCGATGTCGGACAATGGGCGCTGAAGAGCGCGTCGGCTGCCTTCGCGCGCTGGAGGGCGGCGGGGCTCGCGTGCCCCGAGGTCGCGGTGAACGTCTCGCAGATCCAGATGCGCCGGCCCGACTTCGCCGAAAGCGCGATCGCCGCCATCGCGGCGGGCGGCGGGCAGGGCGGCGTGAGCATCGAGATCACCGAAACGCTCATTATGGAAAGCGTCGAGGCTTCGATCGCCAAGCTGAGAACGTTGCGCGACGCCGGCGTCGGCATCGCGGTGGACGACTTCGGCACCGGCTATTCGTCGCTCGCGTACCTCTCGAAGCTGCCCATCGACGCGCTCAAGATCGACCGCTCGTTCATCGTCGAGATGCCGCGCGATCCGAATGCGATGACCCTGGTCTCGACCATCATCACGCTCGCGAATACCTATCGTCTGAAAGTGATCGCCGAAGGGGTCGATTCCGAGGAACAGCTCAAGCTGCTGCGGCTGCTGCGCTGCGAGCAGGTGCAGGGGTTCCTCTTCCACAAGCCGCTGCCGGCGCATGACTTCGAGCAGTTGCTGCGCGGGCTCACCCGCGCGTAGAAGTCGGCACGTGGCGGCATGACAGCGCTACGTGCCGCAGCAGCCGCCGGCCGCCTGAACGGGCGGGCATTTCACGCTGCCGTACGAGCAGAACACGCAGCAATCGCCCGGCCTGGGGCGCAGCAGCGCGCCGCAGCCGGTGCACTCGTAGAAGAACTGGCAGGCGTCGGTCGGCATCGTCTCCTCGCGCGCGAATCCGCGGCGCGGGCAAGTGAGGGCGGATCGCAGGATGGGCGGGGAGGTGTTCATCGACTGCACGCAACGGCGACCGACTGTATCATGCGGGCTTTCCCGCCATCGTACGCCACGCAATGGGCGGGCGCTCGTCATCGAGGGCACGACATGTTCGGAAGAATTCTCGCAAGCGTGGTGCTCGGCAGCGTCCTCGCGCTCGGCCGCGCACCCACGGCGGCCGCGGCCTCGCGGCAGGAGATCGACGCCAAGGTGCGCGAGGCGGTTGCGACCTTTTACCGGCACACGAGCGCCGGCAAGGAGCTGGCCCAGAAGGCGGCGGGGATGCTGGTGTTCCCCGAGGTGGTCAAGGCGGGCATCGGCATCGGCGGGGAATACGGCGAAGGCGCGCTGCTCGTGCACGGAAAGACCGTGGGCTATTACAGCACCGCGTCCGCATCGATCGGGTTCCAGCTCGGCGCGCAGATCAAGTCCGAGGTCATCCTGTTCATGACCCCGACGGCCCTGGAGGGCTTTCGCACGAGCAAGGGCTGGAAGGCGGGCGTGGACGGCAGCGTGGCGCTCGCGACGCTCGGCGCGGGCGGCGAGATCGACACCGAGACCGCCAAGAAGCCGATCATCGGCTTCATCTTCTCGAACAAGGGCCTGATGTACAACCTGACCTTCGAGGGCTCGAAGATCACGCGCATCCATCCCTGAGCGGCGGGAGCGGGTCTTGCAAGGTTCAGGCATGGCTCGGCGCGCCGCCGGCATCGGCTTCGTCCTCGCCTTGCTCGCGAGCGCGCCGGCCGCGGCGATGAGCGGAGCCGAGCTGCTCGCGAATTGCGCGGAGGTCATCAAGCGCGCCGACGGCGCCCCCGTCGATGCATACAAGGCCGGGCAGTGCATGGGCTACCTGCAGGGCTTCGGCGAGGGCGTGAAGGTCTCGGCGCTCGGCGCGAGCTCCGACCGGCAGGAGTACGAGAAGCGCCGGTTCTTCTGCGTGCCCGAGGGCGTCACCAATCTGCAGGTCGTTCGCGTCGTGGTGAAGGCCCTGCGCGAGCAGTCGCAGGAGCGCTTGCAGCAGGAAGCCGGCGTGCTGGTCGGCCTGGCATTGCGCCGGGCCTATCCGTGCGGGCCCGGGCCTAGCGAGAGCCGCTGAGCGGCGCCCTGCCGCCCGGCGCCGGGCGCGCGGGGCAGGGCGCGACTTCGCGCAGCGCCCGTGCAAGAATACCGGGCATCGCCGCGAACGGCGGCGGGGGTACGCAGTCTATCGGGTTCGAGAGGGCGCGCGCGGCCTTGCGCAAGGCTTGATCCGCGTCAAAGGCGCGCGCGGCCGCGCCCCCACAATTCCGGACCCGGCTTCCAGAAGGAGATCAGACATGGCCAAGAGCGACGTCATCCTGTGCAACCCCGTGCGCACCGCGATCGGCACCTACGGCGGCACGCTGAAGGACACCGCCGCGCCGGCGCTCGGCGCGGCGGCGATCCGCGAGGTGCTGAAGCGCTCGCGCCTCGCGCCCGAGAAGGTCGAGACGGTCGTGCTCGGCAACGTGATCCAGGCCGGCGTCAAGATGAACCCGGCGCGCCAGGCGGCAATCCAGGGCGGCCTGCCGGTGAAGGTTCCGGCGCTGACCGTGAACCGCGTGTGCGGCTCGGGCGCGCAGGGCATCGCCAGCGCCGCGCTCGAGATCTGGTCGGGGTCGATTCACTGCGCGATCGCCGGCGGCATGGAGAACATGGACCAGGCGCCCTACCTCATGTACGGCGGGCGCTGGGGCTACCGCATGGGCAACGCGCAGATCTACGACGCCATGCTGCACGACGGGCTGAACGACGCCTTCAGCGGCCAGCACTCCGGATGGCACACCGAGGACCTCGCGACCAAGTACGAGGTCTCGCGCGCCGATCAGGATCGCTGGGCGCTGCGCTCGCAGCAGCGCTTCAGCGCGGCGCAGGCCGCGGGCAAGTTCAAGGAAGAGATCGTGGCGCTCGAGCTGCCCGGCCGCAAGGGGCCGGTGGTGTTCGACAAGGACGAGCACAACCGGCCGGACACGACGGCCGAGACGCTGGCGAAGCTCAGGCCCGCCTTCCGCAAGGAGGGCACGATCACAGCCGGCAACGCTCCCGGCCTGAACAGCGCCGGGGCGGCGATGATCGTGGCCGAGCGCGGCTGGGCCGAGAAGAACAGCCTGCAGCCGATGGCGCGGCTCGTCTCCTACGGCGTGGCGGCGGTCGAGCCGGGCTACTTCGGCATCGGGCCGGTGCCGGCGGTGCGCCAGGCGCTCGAGCGCGCGGGCTGGACGACCGGCCAGGTCGAGCGCGTCGAGATCAACGAGGCGTTCGCCGCGATCGCGCTCGCCTGCCTGCGCGAGCTGGAGCTTCCCGAGGACCTGGTCAACGTCGAGGGCGGGGCGATCGCGCACGGCCATCCGATCGGCGCGACCGGCGCGATCCTCACCACACGCCTCATGCACTCGATGAAGCGCGACGGCCTGAAGCGCGGCGTCGTCACGCTGTGCATCGGCGGCGGGCAGGGGATCGCGCTCGCGCTCGAGGCACTGTAGGTCCGCAGGTCAGAAGGCGTACTTTACGGAGAGGTTCCAGGCGTTCGCCTTGATCGCGCCGCTGCTGCCCGAGCCCCAGTAACCGTCGCCGCTCACCTTGCCGTAGTCCTCGTATTCGAGGCGCGCGGCCCAGTTGCGGTTGAAGTCGTACTGCGCGCCTACGCCGATCAGGGGCTGCGTGCGGTTGTCGGAGCCGCTCGGCGTGCACAGCCCGCCGTTGCACAGGCTGCCGAAGTGGACGCTGTTGCGCACGACACCAAGCTTGCCGAGCAGCGAGAAGCCGCTGCCGAGCGGCAGCGTCCCGGTTCCCGCGACGTACCAGTTGTCGATGCGGCCGGACACGGTCCCGGAGGCGCCGTTCACGGTGGCGTCGGCGGAATACCGGTTGCCCAGATCGTCGTAGCCGACTTCGAGCCCCCAGTTCGGCGTGAGCTGGTAGCCGCCGTACAGCTTGTAGCCGTTGTCGTTGGACTTGCCGCTGCTCACGGTGATGCCGCTGCCGCTCGCGCTCGGAATCGAGGCGTGCCCCTCGCCGATGCCGCCGCCGAGGTAGAAACCCTGCGCGTAGGCGCCGGAGGCGAGCGATGCGCCGAGCGCGAGGCACGCGAGTTGTAGCGAGGTCCGGACGGGTGACTTCATGGGATTCGTCTCCTGTGAATTAACCGCGCGGGGCTCGGGCGCATCGCGACAGGCGCAAGCGTGCGCCGCGTCGCGAGCGCAGCGCGAAATCCTGCAGCACGCTGGCTCGCGTGCCGTTCGCAGATGCGCGGACTTCATATTGACCGCGCCGCCCGAGCGCGGGTTCCGGAGCTTACAAAACTGTCGCCGCGCGGCGTCGGCGGCGCGCGCCTGCTCAGCGCGCAGGCGTCGGGCCAGCGCCGATCCCGAACAGGATCGCGTTGATCATTCCTATGACCAGGCTGATCACGATGGCGACGAGCACGACCACCGCCGTGTAACCGAGCGCCTTGCGCGCCGGCACCTTCATCAAGGTCGGCACGCCGAGGTAGAACAGGTACAGCGAATAGAGCATGCCGAGCAGCGAGACGATCCAGCCGAGGAGCGGCACGATGACGAAGATCGCCGCGACCCACGACGCGGTCATCGCATAGGCCGTGAGCTTGAGCGCCTGCACGATGCTCTTCTGCCCTTCAAAGCGCGGCGCGAGCGCGTCGGCGATGATCGCGACCACTTACACCATCACCAGGCTCAGCAGGTAGCCGACGACTGTCGAGCCGAGCGCCGCGGCCATGCCCATGGGGCGCCGAAGTGGCTCGCGAGAAATGCCCGGCCGATCAAGCCCGCGACCGCCGGGATCAGGGCGAGTATGAGAATGTAGTTCTGGTAGAGCGCCTTGGCGTCGGTCTGCTCCCGCTCGATCACCGGCCATTCGGCCTTCGGCTGCAGAAGGATGTTCTTCGCCCGGTCGACCAGGTTCATTGTTCTTCCGCTTACGTCAGCTGACGCCAGGGAGCGTAGGCGCGCGGGATGAGGGCGACAAGGATGGCGCGCGGCACGCGCCGCCCCGGACGGGCAGCCCTTCAGCTCGGGGAAATCCTCTTCCCAGAACTCGTTCCCGCGCCGCGCCTCGCCCTCTCGTGCCTGCTCGGCGCCGCGCAGCTGCACGCGGCGGATC
>JAKALD010000164.1 GCA_021813275.1 Pseudomonadota bacterium
GGGCTAGCGACATCTCTCTGCTGTTGCCGACCTCGCCGCTCACGAGCCACTCGATCGAACCCCACTCGAACTCGTTGCGAATCGTCGCCTTCGATGCCTGCATGATCGCGTCCCTCGCTGCGTGGATGGCCGCCCGGGCCCGGGCCGGACGCCCCGCATTCTACGGCCGCCGCCGGCCGCGCGGCAGCCGCGGCTACAATGAGCAGGCTGACGATCCCCGGCCCGCGATGCCCCGCCCTCCCGAACGCCTGGCCGAGCTGCTCAACCTCGCGCCGCGCGCCTGGCGCCTGGCGCTCGACCGCCGACTCAAGCCGCTCGGGCTTTCGCAGGCGAAGTGGCTCGCACTATTGCACCTGGCACGCAGCGGCGGCCAGCTGCCGCACGGCGAGCTCGCGGCGCGCATCGGCATCGAGCCGGCGACGCTGGTGCGCCTGGTCGACCGGCTGGAGCGCGACGGCTGGGTGGCGCGCGCCGTCGACCCGGCGGACGGGCGCGGCAAGCGCATCGCGCTCACCCCCCGCGCGCGCGGCCTGGCGGCGAAGCTCGAGCGCACCGCGCGCGCGCTGCGCGCCGAGCTGCTCGCCGACCTTCCTCCGCGGGACCTCGCCGCCGCGATCCGGGTGCTCGAGCACATCGCCGCCCGGGCGCGTGCGCGCTAGCCGAGCCGCAGATCCTGGTCGAGCGCGAGCGCCGCGGCGCGCCCGGCGCGCGCCGCCTCGATCGCCTGCCACAGGCGCAGCGGGCTCGCGGGCATGTCGAAGTATTCGACCCCGGTGCGGCGCAGCGCGTCGAGCACCGCGTTCATGATCGCCGGCATCGAGCCCGTCACGCCGGCCTCGCCGACGCCTTTCGCGCCGAGGGGATTGGTGCGCGTCGGCACCGGGTGGTGCAGCACGCTCAGCTCGTTCACCAGGATCGCGCGCGGCATGGGATAGTCCATGAAGCTCGCGCCGAGCAGCTGCCCGGTCTCGCGGTCGTAGATCGCCTGCTCGCCGAGCACGTGCCCGGCGCCCTGCGTGATGCCGCCCTGCATCTGCCCTTCGACGATCTGGTGGTTGATGATCGTGCCCGCGTCGTCGCACGCGACGTAGCGCACGATTTCCAGGAGCCCCGTTTCGGGCTCGATCTCGATCTCGGCGACGTGGCAGCCGTTCGGAAAAGTCGCGCCGAACTTCGCGCCGAAATCGACGTCGAGCGGATGCGGTCGCCTGCCGGCATGGCGCTTCGCCAGCTCGGCGAGCGCGATCTCGCGGTCGGTGCCCTTCACTCGGTAGCGGCCCGCGACGAACTCCAGGTCAGCGGCGGCCGTCTCGAGCTCCTCAGCGGCGAGCGCCAGGCCCTTCTTCACCACCTCGTGCGCCGCGAGCTGCATGACGCTGCCGACGCCGAGCAGCGAGCGCGAGCCGCCGGTGGGATTCCCGGTTAGGAACAGATCGGGCTGCGCGGTCTGCAGGCGGATCGATTCGAGCGGCACGCCGAGCACGCCGGCCACGATCTGCGCGTACACCGTCTCGTGGCCCTGGCCGTGCGAATGCGAGGTTGCGTTCAGGGTGATGCGCGCGCCCTCGTCCCAGCGCACGCGCACCTCGTCCTGCGGCGCGAAGCCCCCAGCGCCGCTCGCCTCGATGTAGGTCGCGATGCCGCGCCCGCGCAGCCTGCCGCGCGCGGCCGACGCGGCGCGCCGCGCCTCGAAGCCGTTCCAGTCCGCGGCGCGCAGCGCGTGATCGAGCACGGCCTCGAAGTCGCCGCAGTCGTACTCGAAGCCCGTGACGATGCGGTACGGAAACGCGTTCGCAGGGATGAAGTTGCGGCGCCGGAATTCCGCCGCGTCTATGCCGAGCTCGTGCGCCGCCTCGTCGACGAGGCGCTCGATCGCGTAGGAGCTGACCGGCCTTCCGGCGCCGCGGTAGGCGGCGGTCGGGACCGTGTTGGTCAGCACGAGCCGCGCGCGCACCGCCACCGCCTGCACGTCGTACACGCCGCTCACGCAGTTCACCAGGTTGACGGTGTTGACGAATGCGCCCGTGAACGCGAGATACGCGCCCAGGTTGCAGACGAACTCGAAGCGCATGCCGAGGATGCGGCCCGAGGCGTCGACCGCGAGCTCGCCGCGCTGCACGATGTCGCGCGCCTGCTCGTCGGCGAGAAACATCTCCGAGCGCGTTCCCACCCACTTCACCGGCCGCCCGAGCTTTCTCGCGGCGAGCAGCGCGGCGCAGTACTCCGGATAGGCGTTGAAGCGCACGCCGAAGCCGCCGCCGACCTCCTCGGCGATCACGCGGATCTTCTCGGGCGCCACGTCGAGGGCCGGCGCGAGCTGCGCGCGCATGCCGGAAGCGCCCTGGATGCAGCCGTACAGCGCGTACGTCCCGTCCGCGGGGTCGTAGGCGGCGACGCAGCCGCGCGGCTCCATCGGGTTGCCGACCACGCGCGTGTGATACGAGGCGAGGCGCACCACGCGCGCAGCGCGCGCGAAGGCGGCGTTCGCGGCGGCCTCGTCGCCGCTGACGAAATCGAGGGCCAGATTGCCGGGCACCCCTTCGTGCAGCTGCGGCGCGCCGGGCGCGAGCGCCTCGAGCGCGCCGGTCACCGCGGGCAGGTCGCGGTACTCGACGGCGATCGCCTCGGCCGCGTCCTGGGCCAGGCCTTCGCTCTCGGCGACCACCAGCGCGAGCGGCTCGCCGACGTAGCGCACGCGCCGCTGCGCGAGCGCGGCGCGGTGCGGCTTGAGCAGCTCGGCGCCGCCGCGGCCCTTCATCGGCGCCGCCGCGGGCAGCGACTTCAGGCCCGCGGCGGCGACGTCCTCGCCCGTCAGCACCGCGAGCACGCCGGGCATGGCGAGCGCCGCGCGCGCGTCGATGGCGGCGACCTCGGCGTGCGCGCGCTCCGAGCGCAGGAAGACGCCGTGCGCCTGCCGGGGCAGGCTCCAGTCGGACACGTAGCGGCCGCGCCCGGTGAGCATGCGCGCGTCTTCCAGCCGCCCCTTGAGCGTTGTGTGCATCATGGTGTGCCGGCAGTGGGAGCCGGGGCGGGTGCGCCGGGCGAGGCGCGCATTCTACTGCGCGCCCGTGGCGCTCAGCCCTTGGAGAGCGCGATCAGGATGCTGCAAGGCGCGTGATCGAGCAGCGAGGCGCCGACCGAGCCCTTCCACCAGCGCGCGGCGAACGAGGTCCTCTGGTTGTGGCCGATCACGATCAGGTCGGCGCCCAGCTCCTTCGCCATGCGGCAGATCTCCTCGACCGGCTCGCCGACCGCCAGGTGCCCGCTCGCGTTGAAGCCTCGCTGGCGCAGCGTCTGGATGCCCTCGTCGAGCACCGCCTGGGTGCGCTTCTTCTCCTCCTCGAGCAGCTCCTCCGGGACGAAGCCCTCGGTGAGGAACAGGCTCGGCGGCATGCTCGCCACCGCGAGCAGGTGGGTTTCGGCCTGCAGGAAGTTGGCGAGCTCGCCGCACTCCACAAGCGCGCGCTTGCCCTCCTGCGAGCCGTTATAGGCGAGAAGGATCTTGCGATACTTCATTGCTGCCCCCTCTTTCCGGATCGCGCGGTGAGCGGGATCGGAGCGACGCCCTCGACGGCCGCGCGTGCCGGTCGCCCCTACGAGTAGCGCGTCGCCTTGCGTGCGGCGATTATAGCCCCTGTGCTGCGCGATTTCGCACACGGCTCGCGGGCGCCGCCCGGGCCCGGATAGAATCGCCCTTTTCCTCGCATTCCCATGATCGACGTCTCGCGCAACGACCTGGTGGCCGGCGTGGCCGGCAGCGGCACCATGGGCCGCGGCATCGTCCAGGTGCTCGCGCAGCACGGCGTGCGCACGCTGGTCTTCGACGCCCAGCCCGGCGCCGCGCGCGCGGCCAGGGACGCCGTCGCACGCGCCTTCGGCATGCTCGTCGACAAGGGCCGGCTGCAGCCGCCCCAGGCCGAGGCCGCGCTCGCGCGCGTCGAGGTGGTCGATGCGCTCCCGGCCTTCGCGCCCTGCCACCTCGTGGTCGAGGCGATCGTCGAAGAGCTGGAGGCGAAGCGCGCGCTGTTTCGCACCCTCGAAGGCATCGTCGGCGAGCGCTGCATCCTCGCCTCCAACACGTCCTCGCTCTCGGTGACCGCGATGGCCGCGGCCTGCGCGAGGCCCGGCCGCGTCGCGGGCTACCACTTCTTCAACCCGGTGCCGGTGATGAAGGTGGTCGAGGTCGTGGCGGGCGAGCTCAGCGAGCCGTGGGTGACCGAGGCGCTCGGCGCGCTCGCGCGCCGCTTCGGCCACACTCCGGTGCATTGCAAGGACACCCCGGGCTTCATCGTCAATCACGCCGGCCGCGGCTACATTCCCGAGTCGCTGCGCGTGCTGATGGAAGGCGTGGCAGATTTCGCCACGATCGATCGCATCCTGGTCGACGCCGCGGGCTTCAGGCTGGGGCCGTTCGGCCTGATGGACCTCGTGGGGCTCGACGTCGGTCACGGCGTTATGAAGTCGATGTACGCGCAGTACTTCGAGGAGCCGAAGTACCGGCCCTCTTATCAGCTCGAGCCGCGCGTCGCCGCGGGCCTGCTCGGGCGCAAGACCGGGCGCGGCTGGTACGTGTACGGCAAGGAAGGCGCGCCCGAAAGGGTGCCCGAGCAGCCGGTTCCGGCAGCGCGCTGCGATGCGGCCTGGTGCGTGCCCGAGCTGAAGGGATTCCTCGCCAAGCTCGGCGCCCCGCTCGTGGGCGATCCGGCCGCGGCCGCGGTGTGCTTCGTCGCGCCGCTCGGCAGGGACGCGACGACGAGCGCGCTCGAGCTCGGCCTCGACCCCGCGCGCAGCGTCGCGGTCGATCCCCTGTTCGGCTTCGCCAAGCGGCGCACGCTGATGACCACGCCGGTGACGAGCGCAGCGGCGCGCGACGCGGCGCACGGCCTGCTCGCCGCCGACGGCGTTCCCGTTTCGGTGATCCGGGATTCGGCCGGCTTCGTCGCGCAGCGCGTGGTGGCGCACGTCGTCAACGTCGGCTGCGACATCGTGCAGCAGGGAATCGCGAGCCCCGAGGACCTCGACCGCGCGGTGATGCTCGGTCTGGGCTATCCGAAGGGTCCGCTCGCCATGGGCGACGCGCTCGGCGCGGCCAGGGTCCTCGCCGTGCTCGAGGCGATGCACGACTTCTACAAGGACCCGCGCTACCGCGCGAGCCCGTGGCTCACGCGCCGCGCGCGGCTCGGCGTATCGCTGCTCACCCCGGAGTGACCCTAATGCTCGATGCCTACATCTACGACGGCCTGCGCACCCCGATCGGGCGGCACGCGGGCAAGCTCGCGGCGGTGCGGCCCGACGACCTCGCGGGCGAAGTGATCCGCGAGGTGACGGCGCGCAACCAGCTCGATCCCGCGGAGATCTCGGACGTGGTGCTCGGCTGCGTCACGCAGTCAGGCGAGGACTGCAGGAACGTGGCGCGCTTCGCGGCGCTGCTCGCCGGCCTGCCGCCGGCGACGCCGGGCGTGACCGTGAACCGGCTGTGCGCGAGCGGGCTGCAGGCGGTCGTGGACGCCGCGCGCGCGATCACCTGCGGCGAGGGCGAGCTCTACATCGCCGGCGGCGTGGAAAGCATGACGCGCGCGCCCTACGTGATGGCCAAGTCCGAGTCGCCCTACAGCCGGGAGGTGAAGATGTACGACACCACCATCGGCTCGCGCTTCCCCAATCCGCGCTTCACCAGGCAGTACGGCGATCATTCGATGCCGCAGACCGGCGACAACGTCGCCCGGGAGCTCGGCGTCAACCGCGAGCAGGCCGACCGGTTCGCGCTCGGCTCGCAGCAGAAGTACGCCAAGGCCGAGGCCGAAGGCTTCTACAAGGGCGAGATCCACCCGCTCGCCCTGCCCGCGAAGAAGAAGGACGCGCCGCCCGCCGTGGTGGACGCGGACGAGCATCCGCGCCGCGACGCGACGCTCGAGGCGCTTGCCCGGCTCAAGCCGCTGTTCGAGGGCGGCGTGGTGACTGCCGGCAACGCCTCGGGCGTGAACGACGGCGCCGCCGCGCTCGTGGTGGCGAGCCGCGCCTGGGGGGAGAAGCGCGGCAGGAAGCCCCTCGCGAAGATCCTGTCGGCGGCGTCAGCGGGCGTCGAGCCGCGCATCATGGGGGTCGGCCCGGCCTACGCGATCCCGCGCGCGCTCGAGCGCGCGCGGCTCGCGCTCGGGGACATGGACGTGATCGAGATCAACGAGGCCTTCGCGAGCCAGGTGCTCGCATGCCTGAAGTTGATGGAGGTCGACTTCGAGGATCCGCGCGTCAACCCGAACGGCGGCGCGATCGCGATCGGCCACCCGCTCGGCTGCTCCGGGGCGCGCCTCGCGCTCACCGTGGCGCGCGAGCTGCAGGCGAGCGGCGCGCGCTACGCGGCGGTGTCGCTGTGCATCGGCGTCGGCCAGGGGCTCGCCGTGGTCCTGGAAAGGGTGCAATAAGCTTGATCTGCCTCAACCCGACGTCGCCTGCTGCGATTTAAAAAGCCAGTTTCCGAGGACCGCCCATGAACGCTCCAGAGAAGCCCAAGGCCGCATTCGTCTGGGACGACCCGCTGCTCCTGAGCGAGCAGCTCTCCGAGGACGAGCGCATGGTGCGCGACGCCGCGCACGCCTACTGCCAGCAGAAGCTCGCGCCGCGCATCCTCGAGGCCTTCCGCCACGAGAGAACCGATCCCGCGGTGTTCCGCGAGATGGGCGAGCTGGGGCTGCTCGGTCCGACCATCCCCGCGCAATACGGCGGCCCCGAGCTCAACTACGTGTGCTACGGCCTGATCGCGCGCGAGGTCGAGCGCGTCGACTCGGGCTACCGCTCGATGATGAGCGTGCAGAGCTCGCTCGTCATGGTGCCCATCTACGAGTTCGGCACCGAGCCGCAGCGCCAGAAGTTCCTGCCGCGGCTTGCCACCGGCGAGTGGATCGGATGCTTCGGCCTGACCGAGCCGAACCACGGCTCCGATCCCGGCTCGATGGCGGCGCGGGCGAAGAAGGCGGCGGGCGGCTACCAGCTCACCGGCTCCAAGATGTGGATCTCCAACTCGCCGATCGCCGACGTGTTCGTCGTCTGGGCGAAGGAGGTCGACGCGGGCGGCAACGTCGGACCGATCCGCGGCTTCATTCTGGAAAAGGGCATGAAGGGGCTGTCCGCGCCGGCGATCCACGGCAAGGTGGGGCTGCGCGCCTCGATCACCGGCGAGATCGTGATGGACGGCGTTTTCTGTCCCGAGGAGAACGCCTTTCCCGAAGTGCGCGGCCTGAAAGGGCCGTTCACGTGCCTCAACTCGGCGCGCTACGGCATCGCCTGGGGCGCGCTCGGGGCGGCTGAGTTCTGCTGGCACACCGCGCGCCAGTACGCGCTCGACCGCAAGCAGTTCGGCAGGCCGCTCGCGGCCAATCAGCTCGTTCAGAAGAAGCTCGCCGACATGCAGACCGAGATCACGCTCGGCCTGCAGGGCTGCCTGCGCCTCGGGCGCATGAAGGACGCCGGCACGGCCGCCGCCGAGGTCACCTCGATCATGAAGCGCAACTCCTGCGGCAAGGCGCTCGAGGTCGCGCGCCTGGCGCGCGACATGCTCGGCGGCAACGGAATCTCGGACGAGTTCGGCGTCATCCGCCACCTCGTCAATCTCGAGGTAGTGAACACCTACGAGGGCACGCACGACATCCACGCGCTGATCCTCGGGCGCGCGCAGACCGGGATCCAGGCGTTCAGCTGACGGGAACCGGCTGAGCGCCGGGCGCGCCGAGCAACGCTTCCTTCAGGTCCTCGAGCCGGTAGGGCTTGGCGACGAAGGCATCCATGCCGCTCGCGGCGGCGCGCTCCCGGTCCTGCGCCATGACGCTGGCGGTCAGGGCGACGATGTAGCTGCGCGCGCTGCCGGTCGACTGCTCGTGAGCGCGGATGCGCCGCGCCGCCTCGTAGCCGTCGATGCCGCGCAGCACGCAGTCCATCATGATCGCGTCGTAGGCGCGCGCCTCGACCGCGCGCAGCGCCTGCTCGCCGCTGTCGGCGAGGTGGACGTCGCCGACCAGCGTCCTGAGCAGCGAGGTCGCGACCAGCGCGTTCACCGGGTCGTCCTCGACGAGCAGCACGCTGAGCGGGAGCTTCGCGCCCGCCTCGAGCGCGGCGCGCGGCGCGCGCCCCGCGGCCGGCCTCGCCGCCGCCGGCTCGTACGCGGCGGTGAAGGTGAAAGTGGAGCCGTGGCCGAGCTCGCTTTGCACCGAAATGGTCCCGCCCATGAGGCGCACCAGCCGCCGCGAGATCGCCAGCCCGAGCCCGGTTCCGCCGAAGCGCCGCGCCGCGCCGCT
>JAKALD010000165.1 GCA_021813275.1 Pseudomonadota bacterium
AGGGCCACGGCTTGCTCAAGGTGTGGATGAGCCACGGCGACAAGGTGGTCGAGCTGCCGCCGGGATTCAAGCTGATGGCCTCGACCGAGGCCTGCCCGATCGCCGCCATGGCGGACGAGGCGCGCCGCTTCTACGCGGTGCAGTTCCATCCGGAGGTGACGCACACCGTCCAGGGCGCGCGCATCCTGCAGCGCTTCGTGCACGAGATCTGCGGCTGCGGCACCGACTGGAGCATACCGGACTACGTCGCCGAGGCCGTTGCGCGCATCCGCGAGCAGGTCGGAACCGAAGAGGTGATCCTCGGGCTTTCGGGCGGCGTCGACTCGTCGGTCGCCGCCGCGCTCATCCACCGCGCGATCGGCGACCAGCTCACCTGCGTGTTCGTCGACACCGGGCTCCTGCGCCTGAACGAGGGCGCGCAGGTGATGGAGACCTTCGCCCGGCACATGCGCGTCAAGGTCGACATGGTCGACGCGTCGAACGAGTTCTACGGCGGGCTCGCGGGCGTCGCCGACCCGGAGGAAAAGCGCCGCATCATCGGGCGGCTGTTCGTCGATGTGTTCCAGCGCGAAGCGAGGAAATTCGCCACCGTGCGCTGGCTCGCGCAGGGCACGATCTACCCGGACGTGATCGAATCGGCCGGCGCCAAGACCAAGAAGGCGCACACCATCAAGTCGCACCACAACGTCGGCGGGCTGCCCGAGACGCTGCACCTGAAGCTGCTCGAGCCGCTGCGCGAGCTGTTCAAGGACGAGGTGCGCGAGCTGGGCCTCGCCCTCGGCCTGCCGCGCGAGATGATCGACCGGCACCCGTTCCCCGGACCGGGGCTGGCGGTGCGCATCCTGGGCGAAGTGAAGCGCGAATACGCCGACCTGCTGAGGCAGGCCGACGCGATCTTCATCGAGGAGCTCAGGAACACCAAGGGCGCGGACGGCCGGTCCTGGTACGAGAAGACCGCGCAGGCGTTCGCCGTGTTCCTGCCCGTGCGCTCGGTGGGCGTCATGGGCGACGGGCGGACCTACCAGCACGTCGTGGCGCTGCGCGCGGTGCAGACCACCGACTTCATGACCGCCACGTGGGCGGAGCTCCCCCACGAGCTGCTCGCGCGGGTCTCGAACCGCATCATCAACGAGGTGCGCGGCTTCAACCGCGTGGTCTACGACATCTCCTCCAAGCCGCCGGCGACGATCGAGTGGGAGTAGGGGTCTTTAAAAGATTTGGCAGATCAATAAGATACGGATTGGCTATATCATTTGAGCTCAATCATCAATGGCGAGCCGAATCAGCGGTGACTCTTTGACGTGACAGATCGCAGGTTCCAGCAGACTTAAGTAAACCCGGGCCAGCCGATCCATTCTTGACGGTAAGTTTCTCCGCTGCCAACTGTCGCGCGGTGGAAGCTGCTGATCAACGAAACGGTGCAGATGGCGGAGTGATCCCTGCACCGTTCTGCCGCTCAAGCGGCCTCCCATGGGTAGCCTTGGCCGTGCGCTTGACCGAGTTCATCGAAGCGTGTAGTGTGGCTCTAGTTGTGTACACAATTGAGACCACTCCAGGAGGTAGCCATGGGTGTCCGGATCGGAATTCGAGAACTTCGCGACAAACTCGCTTCCTACATGGAGTCCACGGTTCCGATCGAGGTCACTCGCCATGGGCAGACCGTCGGCTTCTATATTCCGGTCCCGAGGCGTCCCGGCCAGGCCGAGCGCGAAGCCCTGCTCGAGGCGGGGCGGCGCATGCAGGCGGAGCTTTCCCGGCTCGGGGTGACGGAAGAGGAACTGGTTGCGGACTTCAAGCGTTGGCGCAAGGCGCGCCGTGCAAAGTAGGCGACTCATCATTGATGCGAATATCCTGGTCCGCGCGGTGCTCGGCGTGCGCGTTCGGGAGCTGATCGAGCGCTATTGCGAGTCGGCGGCGTTCTATGTCGCCGAGTCGAATGTCGAGGAGGCGCTGCAATACCTGGCGGACCTCGCGCCGCGGCGCGGGATCCCGGAGGAAGTATGGCGCGAGTCGCTAACTGCGATCATGTCGGCCGTGCAGATCATTCCGCAGGTGGAGCTTGCCGCTGCGGAAGCCGAAGCGATGGCGCGTATCGGCCAGCGCGATCCCGCCGACTGGCCGGCGGTCGCCGGGGCGCTCCAATTCGATTGTCCGGTCTGGACCGAAGACGAGGACTTCTTCGGTACCGGCGTCGCGACCTGGACGACCGCTACAGTGGAAATTTTCTTGCGCGGGGAGTGACAAAGGTGAGAGCCAAGCGGGTTCGTGCGTACAAGCGCAATCTGTTTGCCGAACTGAGCGAAGGCATGACGGCGCTCGCGGACGCGAGGCGAGGCAAGCGTACCCTGAGAACGCACGCGATCACTGCCAGAGGAGCGCGAGTGGAACGTGGGCATTCCGTCCGGGGCGGCCACCTGAGATGATTTTTCAGACACTGTCTGGCGAATCTTTGAGCGGGACGGGCTGGCGGTAATTCGGACGGTATCCAATTTATGCGACCGGCGAAAAGTGACGTCCCTACAGAGCCTTACGACCTGGGGTTGATAATCGAGTGGGAGTAGGCGGTTAGTCACGCTTGACGTTAATCACGCCGCGCGTTATTATGCGGGCGGTGGCGATCAAGACGTTCAAGAGCGCGGACACCGAGATTCTGTTCAGGCTCCAGCGCGTCGCGCGATTCGCGAACATCGAGTGCCCGGCGCTGCGTAAGCTCAAGCAGCTCGACTTGGCGCGGCGCATCGAGGATCTGCGCGCGCCGCCGGCAAACCGGCTCGAGCCGATGAAGGGTGATCGTGCTGGGCAATGGAGCATCCGCGTGAACGATCAGTTTCGCATCTGCTTTCGCTGGACGGGCACCGACGCCGAGGACGTCGAGATCGTGGACTATCACTGACGGAGATCGACATGAGCAGGAAACTAAAACCCGTGTCGCCCGGCGAGATGCTCGCGGAGGAGTTCCTGAAGCCCCTGGGCATGAGCAACTACCGGCTGGCGAAGGAGATCGGCGTTCCCGCGCAGCGCGTCGGGGAGATCCTCGCGGGCAAGCGCGCCATCACCGCGGATACCGATCTGCGGCTGTGCCGGTTCTTCGGGCTCTCGGACGGCTGGTGGCTGCGCCTGCAAGCCGACTACGATACAGAGCTCGCGAGGGCTTCTCTCGCGAAGACCCTGGCGAAGATCAAGCCATGGAAAGAAACTGCCGAGGAGGCCACGAACACGCGCTGATCGCTACCGATCGCGCAACGTGCAAGAGTCGTTTTCGCGCAATTCGCTCCCTGAAACCGCGTCGATCTGGACGGCATCGTGATCACCAAGCGCAGCAAGCCGGTCGCGAAACTGGTCTCCCCGTGGACCGACGCCGCCCACCTGATCGGCTCGCTCAAAGGGAAAATCCGGATCAAGGGCGACATTCTCTGCACGGGCGTGCGATGGCGCGCTCAAGCTTGATACGCACATAACTCGGATTCCGCGGGTCACGCCGCGCCGCGGACCCGATCAGCGCCCCTCCATGGCATCGCACTTCGACTCGGACACCGACGTGCTCTTCATGCGCCGCGCGCTCGAGCTCGCGCGGCGCGCCGCTGCCGAAGGCGAAGTGCCGGTCGGCGCGGTAGTGGTGCTCGAAGGCCGCGTGATCGGCGAAGGCTGGAACCGCCCGATCGCGAGCGCCGACGCCACGTCGCACGCCGAGACCGAGGCGATCCGCGCGGCCTGCCGCGCGCTCGACAACTACCGGCTCACCGGCGCGACGCTGTACGTCACGCTCGAGCCCTGCGCGATGTGCGTGGGGGCGATGTTCCATGCGCGCATCGCGCGGGTCGTGTTCGGTGCGCGCGATCCGAAGACCGGCGCGGCAGGCAGCGTGATCGACCTCTTCGCCGAGCCGCGGCTCAATCACCACGCGACGCTCGAGGGCGGAGTGCTCGCCGGAGAATGCGGCGCGCTGCTCAGGGAATTCTTCGCGACCAGGCGATGAGAATCGAAATCGACGTCCCCAACCAGACGCTGACGCTGCACGGCGCGCACGGCGAAGCTCTGCGCCGCTATTCGGTGTCGACCGCGAAGAATGGCGTAGGGGAGCAGAAAGGCAGCTTCCGCACCCCGCGCGGAAGGCACATCGTGCGCGCCAAGATCGGCGCGGGAGCGGCGGAGAACACGGTGTTCGTGCGCCGGCGCCCGACCGGCGAGACGTGGACTCCCGAGCTGGGCGCGAAATTCCCCGGGCGCGACTGGATGCTCACCCGCATCCTCTGGCTCTCGGGCTGCGAGCCGGGCTTCAATCGCCTCGGCGAGGTCGACACGATGCGCCGCTACATCTACATCCACGGCTCGCCCGACACCGCCGAGATGGGCAAGCCCGGCTCGATCGGCTGCGTCCGCATGCGCAACCGCGACATCGTGGAGCTCTTCGACCTGGTGCCACCCTACACGCCGGTCGAGATCCGCGGCTGAGGCAGCCGCTCAGCCGCCCAGGAAGAGCCTGCCGACCTCGGGGTTGGCGAGCAGCTCCCCGCCGGTTCCCGCCAGGCCGAGCTGGCCGGACACCAGCACGTAGCCGAGGTCGGCGAACTCCAGCCCCTTCTTCGCGTTCTGCTCGACCATGAGGATGGTCTTGCCTTCCTTGTGCTGCAGGTCGTGCAGGATCTCGAACACCAGGTCGATGAAGCGCGGCTCGAGGCCGATCGAGGGCTCGTCCAGGAGCAGCACGTCGGGCTCCATCACCAGCGCGCGCGAGATCTCGAGCAGCCGCCGCTCGCCGCCCGAGAGCACGCGCGCCGGATGGTGGCGGCGCGCGGCGAGCCGCTCGTACTTGCCGAACACGCGCTCGGCGGCTTCCTTCGCCGCGCGGGGCGAGTGCAGCAGGAACCCGCCCATCAGCAGGTTCTCCTCGACCGTCATCCCCGGGAAGACCGACTTGTCCTGCAGGATGTAGGCGACGCGCGCCTCCTTCAGCTTGCGCTCGGGGGTGAGGCGCGTGATGTCGCGCCGCGCCGACCCGTCCCCCACCACGATGCTGCCGCCGAAGATGCGCGTGAAGCCGTACACGGAGTGCAGCACCGTCGACTTGCCCGCGCCGTTCGGGCCGATCAGGCAAAGCGACTGGCCGCGCGCGACGTGCAGGGTGAAATCGTGCAGGATCTCCATGTTCCCGTAGCCGGCGCGCAGCCCCCGGATCGACACGAAGGGCTCGCCGCGCGCGAGCGCGACCAGGCGCTCCTCCGGAACGGCCTCGCGCAGCTTCTCGGCTTCGCGCGCCACCTCGTCGACCGAGAGCACCGTGTCGACCGAGCCGCTGTGGTAGCCGCGCGTGCGCGACTCGCCCGCCATCAGTGCACTCCGAGGTAGGCGTCGACGACGCGCTGGTCGTTCTGGATCTGCTCGGGCGGGCCTTCGGCGAGCAGCTCGCCGCGCGACAGGCAGTAGATGTGCTCGGCGAGGTTCATGATCACCCGCATGTTGTGCTCGATCACGAACAGCGTGATGCCGAATTCCGAGTGGGCGCGCTTCAAGCGGTCGATCAGCCCGTTGATGAGCGTGGGGTTGATGCCCGCGGTCGGCTCGTCGAGCAGCAGCACCTTGGGCTCGTTCATCAGGGCCATCGCGAACTCGAGCAGCTTCTGCTGGCCGAAGGAAAGCGTCCCGGCGACCAGCCGGCGCTTCGCGTACAGCCCGACGAACTCGAGCAGGTGCTCGGCCTTGTCGCGCAGAGCGCCCTGGTAGGGGCGGAACATGTCGCCGAGCTCGCTGTCGCGGTGCGGCACCGAGATGAGCATGTTGTCGATGCAGTTCATCTTGGAGAAGATGCGCGTCTGCTGGAACGTGCGCAGCACCCCCAGGCGCGCGATCTTCTGCACGTTCAGGCGCGAGATCTCCTGGCCCTCGAAGCGGATCGACCCGGAGTCGATCGGGTGATAGCCCACGATCGAGTTGAACAGCGTCGTCTTGCCCGAGCCGTTCGGGCCGATCAGCCCTGTGATCCTGCCTTGCGCGACCGAGAGCGAGACGTCGCGGTTCGCGACGATGCCGCCGAAGGACTTGCTGACCCCCACGACCTCGATGATCGGCGCGCTCATGAGCCGCCACGCCCGTCGTCGCCCGCCGCGGCCTCGACGCGCACGCCGAACCACTTGGGCTTGCGGTCCTTCAGCCAGCCCATGATGCCCTGCTGGAAGTAGACGACGTTCACGATGATCAGCGCGCCGAGCGCGATGTACTGCCAGCCGAGCAGGTAAGTCCAGGTGACCTGCTGGATCGCGTAAAAGAGGACCGCGCCGAGAATCGGCCCCCACAGCGTGCCCTTGCCGCCGAGCAGGGTCATCGCCACCATGAAGATGCCGAAGGTGAGCGTCGGGTAGGCGACCTCGAGCGGCTCGATGAAGCCGTTCATGTTGCCGAACAGCGCGCCGGCGATGCCGAGGAAGAACGCCGAGGTGCACCAGGCGATCGTCTTGTAGCGCACCGTGTGCAGGCCGAGCGCCTCGGCCTTGTCCTCGTCGTCGCGGATGGCGTTGATCGCCAGACCGAAGCGCGTGCCGTAGAGCCAGCGCAGGAACAGGAAGCACAGCACCGTCGCGGCGAGGAACGTGAAGTAGAAGAACCGCTCGCGCTCGCCCGGCCCGCCCGGGAACACCGGCATCGCGATGCCGCTGCCCGCGCCGACGTAGCTCCAGGAGGCGGTCAGCTCGGCGGCCGCAATCGCCGCGCCGAGCGTGCCGATCGCGAAATAGGGGCCGCGCAGCCCGAACAGGATGCGGCTCAGGATCGCGGCCACCGCCGTGGCCGCGAGCGCCGCAAAGACCACGCCGAGCGCCAGGCCATCGAAATATTCCCGGTTCGTGAGATCGACCTTGATGGCGCCGGTGGCCGCGGTGTACTTGGCGACGTCGTACACCATGCCGATCTGAGTGACCGCGCAGACGTACATCCCGAAGCCGAAGAACACGATGTTGCCGAGCGAGTTGTAACCCATCTGCCCGCCGACCGTGTCCCAGGTCATGGCGAACAGGATCATCATCCAGAGCACTGCGAGCTGCACCGTGTGCCCGGGGAACACGAACGGCGCGGCGACGCCCGCCGCGAGGATCGCGAGCTGCAGGACCAGGCCGCGGCGCGTCATTGCAGCGCCTTCCTCTGGCGGAACAGCAGCACCTGGCGCCACACGAGGATCACGAGCAGCAGGGTGACGACCGTCGCCTGCTGCAGCTGGGCGCCGAGGATGAAGCCGCTGTACTGCTCGACCACGCCCAGCCCCAGCGCAGTGAGGATCACGCCGGGCAGGTTCCCCAGGCCCGCGGCGGTGACGATCACGAAGGCGCGCACCGAGTAGGCGATCCCGTAGAAGGGCTGGATCACCCAGATCATGGCGATCAGCGCGCCCGCCGCGCCGCAGATCGCCGCGTTGATGGAGAAGGTGAGGGCGTAGACGCGGTCGGTGTTCACGCCGAGCACGCGCGCCGCGCGCGGGTCCTGCGCGGTGGCGCGGATCGCCTGGCCCATGCGGCTCTTCTTCATGTACAGGACCATGGCGATCGCGAGCAGCACGCACAGCCCGAAGGACACGAGCTTGATCCAGGAGACGGTCACCGTGTTGCCGAGCATCTGGATCTCGGGCAGCCCCGAGCGGGCGGTGCGCACGTCGGGGCCGAACGCCAGGTTGAGCGCCTGCTCGACGACGATCGCCAGTCCGAAGGTGGCAAGGAGCGACGTGAACAGGTCGAGCTGGATCACGCGCCGCACGATCAGGCGGTAAAGGATCCAGCCGAGCACGAACATCACCAGCGCCGTCGGCAAAATCGCGTACAGCGGGTTGATGCCGTGCTTCGAAAACAGATACGCGCCGTAGCCGCCGGCCATCACGAAATCGCCTTGCGCGAGGTTCTTGATGCTCGTGACGCCCCAAACGAGCGCGAGCCCGTAGCCGATGAGCGCGAAGACCGCGCCCACCATCAGTCCGTTCAGCACCAGCTGAACGTTGAAGATCGGCGCGCTGAACAGGATCTGCAGGTTTTCCCACATGAGAAGCAGGCGCCGGCCCCGTCGAGGCCGGCGCGACCACCCTGGATCAGGATTGCCGGGTCAGCTGCCCGCCTTGCGCGGGAGCTCCGGCTTGTCTTTCGCGTACTTCGCCGGCGCGACCACGACGTACTTGCCGTCCTGGATCTGGCGCAGCACCATCGGCTTGGCGGTGTTCTTGCCGGTCGAGTCGAACTTGATGTTGCCGTAGAAGGTAGGCATCTCGGTCGCCGCCAGCGCGTC
>JAKALD010000166.1 GCA_021813275.1 Pseudomonadota bacterium
GTTCGTCACCGACTTCCCGGCGGAGGTCTCGCCGCTCGCGCGCCGCAAGGACGCGGATCCCGAGATCGCCGAGCGCTTCGAGCTGTTCATCGGCGGCAAGGAGATCGCCAACGGCTTCTCGGAGCTGAACGACCCCGAGGACCAGGCCGCGCGCTTCCGCGAGCAGGCGCGCAAGAAGGACGCCGGCGACCAGGAGGCGATGTACTACGACGCCGATTTCATCCGCGCGCTCGAGTACGGGCTGCCGCCGACCTCGGGTGCAGGCATCGGCATCGACCGCCTCGTGATGCTGCTCACCGACAGTCCGTCGATCCGCGACGTCATCCTCTTTCCGCACATGCGGCCGGAGGCGTGAACGATTGCACGCCCCGCACCGCGCGGGGGCGCGCGGCGTGAACGATTTCACTGCCGCGGCGGGCGCGGAAACAACCCGTAACAAATCTCCCTGGCATGCGTAGGAAAGCGCGCTAAGCTTGGCGACGTTCCCGGACACGGGACAGCGGAGGACCACAACATGGAAACCGAATCGAAGCGCAAGCTCCATCCACTCGTCGCCACGGCTTCCGTGGCCATCATCGTCCTGGCGGGAGTCGGCATCGCCGCGTTCACCGGCGTGCTGCCGACCTCGCGCGGCTCGTCAGCCCCCGCCGAGCAGGCCACGGCGAACGCGCCAGCCGCGCCGGCGCCCGCGGTCAAGAAGGAAGCGGCGCGCGCAGCCGCGACGCATCGCGCCGCTGCCGAGGAACCGGCTCACAAGCGCGCGGTGCAGGTCGCGCAGGCGAAGCCCCGGTGCCTCGACTGCGGGGTGGTCGAATCGGTGCGCGTCGTCGAAGTGAAGGGCCAGGGCACCGGGCTCGGCGCAGTGGCGGGCGGCGTCGCCGGCGCCGTGCTCGGCAACCAGATGGGCAACGGCAATGGCAGGACGGTCATGACGCTGGTCGGCGCCGCGGGCGGAGCGCTGGCCGGCAACCAGATCGAGAAGAGCGCGCGCACGACCAAGCATTGGGACGTGAGCGTACGCATGGAAGACGGCGCGACCCGCGTGATCTCGCTCGCAGCCGAGCCCGCCTGGCGTCCCGGGGACCACGTGCGCGTCGTGAACGGCGCGCTGCAGCCGCTCAACTGAGCGCCGCGGCGAGCGCGACGTTCTCGAGGCCCTTGTCCGGGCTCGACTTGAGCAGCGCGTTCCAGCTCGCGTGCAGCAGCGCCGCGCCGAGCACCGCGAGGGTCACGGGCAGCGAGATCCCCACTCAGCGCACCCCGATGCCGAGCGCCGCGCGCGCCTCGGCGAGCGCCGCCTCCCAGGTCTGGCCCGGCGCTCGGCGCAGCAAGCGCATCGACGGATACCACGGAGTATCGGCGCGATCGAGCATCCAGCGCACCGCGGCCGGCTCGCTGAGCAGCACCCAGCCGGGGCGGCCGAGCGCGCCGGCGAGGTGCGCGACCGAGGTGTCCACGGTGAGCACGGCATCCAGCGCCGCGATCGCCGTCGCCGTATCGAAGAAGTCGGCGAAATCCGAGCCCGCCTCGATCGCGCCGCGCGCGCCGAGCAGCGCGCGCTCCGCGGCGCTCGCCTCCTTCTGCAGGCTGACCAGCCGCACGCTTTCGCCCGCCAGCGCGAGCAACGCGGCAAGCTCGATGTCGCGCTTCGGGTCGAACGTGCTCGAGCGCCATGCCACGCCGAGGAGCCGCCGCGCACCGCCGGACCAGCGCTGCCGCAGGCGAGCCGCGACAGCGGCGTCGGCCGCCAGGTAAGGCGGAACGGGCAGCGCGCGGGCGCTCGCGCCGAGCAGCAGCGGCAGCGACAGCAGTGGCGCGCAGAAGTCGAAGGGCGGCAGCTCCGCGCGCGATTCCACGACGTGCTCGGCGCCGAGCGCGGCTGTGGCGAGCCGCAGCAAGGGCGGCGGGCACTCGAACACGAAGCGCGCGGCGCGCGCGGCGAGCGGCGGCAGGAACCGCAGATGCTGGATGATGTCGCCGTAGCCCTGCTCCCAGTGCACGAGCAGGCGCCGCTCGCCGAGCGCGGCGCCGTCCCAGCGCGGACCGAGCTTGCCGCGCGGGTAGTACGTTCGCGCCTCGGGCAGCTCGTAGCGCCATTCGGCTTCGCGCCAGGCCTCCTGTAGCTCGCCGAGCGCGGTGAGAGACAGCGACAGGTTGTTGTGCGCGACCGCGAGGCATGGATCGGCCGCGAGCGCGCGCCGATAATACGCGACCGCCTCCGCGTGCTCGCCGGCGCGCGCGCATGCGTCGCCCAGGCCGGTCAATGCCGGGGCGAACTCGGAGCTGCGCGCGAGCGCCTCGCCGAAGGACCGGCGCGCGCGGTCGGTGCGATCGAGGAACAATTGCGCATAGCCGAGGTTCACGTAGCCGCCCGCAGCGGGCTCGAGGCGCAGCAGGCGCTCGTAAGCCGCGGCTGCGGCCTCGTAATCGCCGGCCTCGAAAAGCGCGTGAGCGCGAGTCCGCTCGGCCTCGCGCGCGGCGGAATGGCGATGCAGCAGCCGGCGCAGCGGCTGCCAGCGCATCAACGAAAGGTGTTGCCGCTCGCCCAGGCCACCAGCGAGCGCCGCACGCCGCGCGTCACCGGGGCGACGCGGTGCGCCAGGTAGGAAGGAAAGACGGTGGCCGCGCCCTGCTCGCGCGCCTCCCCGCGGGCCGGCGCGTTGATGAATTCGAGCCCGCCCCCGTCGTACTCGGCCGCCGGCGAGAGCTGGATCGTCATCGAGAGCTTGCGCGTGCTCGTCCTTCCCGGTCCCAGGTCGATGTGCCATTCGAAGTACTGACCGGCGCCGTACACCGTGTACTGCAGCGCGTCGATCAGCCCGACCAGCTCGAAGCGGTAGGCGTGATTCGCCTCGAGGAAGGCGGCGCCGAGCTTATGGAACAGCCAATGGGTCTCGGGCGTAGGCTCGATCCACGCGATGTTGCTGACGCGGTACAGGCTCTCGCCCGCCTCCACCCCGCCGCGCATGGCGGGAAGGGCGTCCCCCAGGGCGATCACGCGCCGGCATTCGTCCGCCGAGAGCACGCCGCGCCGCAGGTGAATCGCGTTCGCGGCATCGTTCGCCTCGACCGCGGCCGAGGCGCCGAAAGGCCCGCTGCCGGCGCGCCAGCTGAGCTGCAGCGCGCCGCCAGCGCCGGCCTGCGCGAGCTGCGGCAGCAGATAGGCGAAGGATTCCTCGTGCATGACAGCCGCCGCGCGCCCCCGCGCCCGGCGCGTCCGGGTCCAGGCGACGCGGACGCCGCGCGTCTCAGCGCTTCTCGGGCTCCTTCTGCTCCGGATCGGCCTTCGCCTGCGGCTGCGGCGCTCCGGGGAAGCCGGGGAACGAGAAGCCGGCGAACACGTTGCGCGCCTGGCTCTGCATCTGCTCCTGGAACTGGGCGAACATCTTCTGGCTCTGCTCCATGTAGGCCTGCATCAGGCTTTGCATCGCCGGCCCCTGCAGCGTCATGAACTGGGTCCACAGGTCCTGCGAGGCGCGCGAGTTGCCGCCGTAGAGCTTCTGCGACTGGTCCTGCAGGCTCTTCTGCATCTGCTGGAAGGCCTCGATGTTCTTCTCGAGGTAGGTGCCCATGAGGCCCTGCATGGCGTTGCCGTAGAAGCGGATGAGCTGCGAGAGCACGTCCGAGGAGAACATCGGCATGCCGCCCGACTCCTCCTCGAGGATGACCTGCAGCAGGATCTGGCGCGTGAGGTCCTCGCTGCTCTTGGCGTCGATCACCTGGAAGTCCTCGTGCTTGAGCACCATCTGCTTGATGTCGGCCAAGGTGATGTAGCTCGAGGTCTTGGTGTCGTACAGCCGCCGGTTCGGATATTTCTTGATCAATCGGACCTGGGTTTCCATATGTGCCCTCGTGAGCCCTGTTTGCATGAGACATGCGCGCCGCTCGCCGCGGCGCGCCCCCCGCGCTCCTCAGTACATGTGCTGACCGCCGTTGATCGAGATGTTCGCGCCGGTCACGAAGGCCGCCTCCTCCGAGCACAGGTAGATGATCAGGCCCGCCACCTCGTCGGGCTTTCCCAGCCGCCCGATGGGAATCTGCGGCAGGATCTTGCTGTCCAGGATCTCCTTCGGAATCGCGGTGACCATCTTGGTGCCGATGTAGCCCGGCGAGATCGTGTTCACGGTCACACCCTTCTTCGCCACCTCGAGCGCGAGCGCCTTGGTGAAACCGTGTATCCCGGCCTTGGCGGCCGAGTAGTTGGTCTGCCCGAACGCGCCCTTCTGGCCGTTCACCGAGGAAACGTTGATCACCCGCCCCCAGCCACGCTCGATCATGCCGTCCATCACCTGCTTGGTCATGTTAAAGCACGAATCCAAGTTGGTGCGCATCACCGCGTCCCAGTCGGTCTTGGTCATCTTCTTGAAGGTCATGTCGCGCGTGATGCCCGCGTTGTTCACCAGGATGGAGATCGGGCCGCACTCCTTGTGGATGCGCTCGCACTTCGCGGCGCAGTCGTCGTAGTCCGTGACGTCCACCGGGAACGCCGCGAACGCGTAGCCGCGCCCCCTCATGTCCTCGAGCCACTGCTTCCACTTGGTGTTGGAAGGCGAGTAGGTGACCACGACCTTGTAGCCCGCGTCGGCCATCTTGGTCGAGATGGTCTCGCCCAGGCCGCCCATGCCGCCGGTCACGACCGCCAGCCTTTCCTCCGTCATCGTCTCCTCCTTCGGTCCGTGCGCGCGGCTAGGCCATGTACATGCCGCCGTTGATCGCGATGTTCGCACCGGTAATATAACCGGCCTCGTCGGAAGTGAGATAGGCGATCAGCCCGGCGATCTCCTCGGGCTTCGCCAGCCGGCCCATCGGGATGCCGGCAACGATTCTCTCCAGGACGTCGGGGCGGATCGAGCGCACCATGTCCGTTTCGACGTAGCCGGGCGACACCGAGTTCACGGTCACCCCCTTCTTGACGACCTCCTGCGCGAGCGCCTTGGCGAAGCCGTGGATGCCGGCCTTGGCCGCCGAGTAGTTGGTCTGGCCGAACTGGCCGCGCTGCCCGTTCACCGAGGACAGGTTGACGATGCGGCCCCAGCCGCGCTCGCACATGCCGTCGATCAGGTGCTTGGTGACGTTGAACGCGCTGTTGAGGTTCGTGTTGATTACCGCCAGCCAGTCCGACGGCGACATCTTGCGCAGCATGCTGTCGCGCACGATGCCGGCGCCGTTCACGAGAATGTCGACCGGCCCGATCTGCGACTCGATCCCGCGTACCATCGCGCCGCAGGACTCGAAGTCCGCCACGTCGCCCTCGGCCGCGAAGACGTTGTCGAAGCCCTCGGCGCGCATCGCCGCGAGCCACTCGTCGCGCTTCTCGTAGCCGGGGAGGCAGTTGGCCACCACGACGTTGCCGTTCGCGCTCGCGAGCCGGCGGCAGACTGCCGTGCCGATCCCGCCCATGCCCCCGGTCACCAGTGCCACACGCTTGCTCATGCTTGCTGCTCTCTGCTCCGTTTCAGAACGTTCCGCGCTCGACGAGCGCCTGGCCGGCGTGCACTGCGGGCGCGCGCTGCCCCACGTAGCGGCCCGGCGCCGGCTCGCGCGCGCAATATGTACCGTTGCCCGGCTGCGCCGGCGCGTTGCGCACGCCCCCCTTGAAGGCCGCGAGCCAATCGGCCCAGCGCGGCCACCAGCTGCCCGGATGCTCCTCGGCCTGCGCGAGCCAGGCCTCCGGATCTTCCGGGTAGGGCCCGCCCGTCCAGTAGCTGCGCCGCTTCTTGGCCGCCGGATTGATCACGCCCGCCACGTGGCCGCTCGCGCCGAGCACGAATCTCTTCTCGCCGCCGAGCAGGTGCACGGAGCGGTAAGCCGCGCGCCAGGGCACGATGTGGTCCTCGCGCGTCGCGAGAATGAAGCTCGGCAGGCCCACCTTGCCCAGGTCCACCGGCACGCCGCAGTTCACGAGCGCCCCCGGAACGCGCAGCTTGTTCTCCAGATAGGTGTTGCGCACGTAGTAGCAGTACATCGGTCCCGGCAGGTTCGTGCTGTCGGCGTTCCAGTACAGCAGGTCGAACGCGTCCGGCGAGCGGCCCTTCAGGTAGCTGTTCACGACGTACGGCCAGACGAGGTCGTTGGCGCGCAGCGCCGCGAAGACGAAGTAAAGGTCCGAGCCGGGCAGAATTCCGCCGCGGCCGATGCTCGCCTCGCGCGCCGCGAGGCTCGCCTCGTCGATGAACACGCCGAGCGGGCCGGGCTCCGCGAAGTCGAGCATCGTGGTGAGATAAGTGACGCTCGCGACCAGCGCTTCGCCCTTCGCCGCGAGCACCGCCAGCGCCGCGCCGAGCAGCGTGCCGCCGACGCAAAATCCGAGGGCGTTGACGCGGTCGCTGCGCGCGATGTCGCGCGCGACGCGCAGCGGCTCGAACACCCCCATCTCCAGATAATCGTCCCAGCCGTAGTGGCCCTGCGCCGGCGCGACGTTGCGCCACGACACCATGAACACGGTGTGGCCCTGCTCGACCGCGTAGCGCACGAACGAGTTCTCGGGCTGCAGGTCGAGGATGTAGTACTTGTTGATGCACGGCGGCACCATGACCAGCGGCCGCTCGGCCACCTGCGGGGTGGCCGGCGCGTACTGGATGAGCTGCATCAGCTCGTTCTCGTGCACCACGTGGCCGGCGGTCAGCGCAAGATTTCGGCCGACCTCGAACGCCGACTCGTCGCTCTGGCTGATGCGTCCCTTGTGCGCATCGGCCAGCAGGTTGCCGAGCCCGCGGGTGAGGCTCTCCCCGCGGGTCTCGAGCGCCGCGCGCAGCGCCTCGGGGTTGCTGACCAGGAAGTTCGCCGGCGAGCTCGCATCGAGCCATTGCTTCACCGCGAAGCGCAGCCGTTCCTTGGCGCGCGCCTCGAGCTGCGCGTTCTCCGCCAGCTCGCCGAAAAAGCGCGCCGCGAGCAGGTAGGACTGCCGGATGTAGTCGTAATAGGCGCTCTCCCGCCAGTCCTTGGCGGCGAAACGACGGTCGCCGGGCTCGGGCGCAACCGCCGGCTCCGCCGGCCGCTGCCCGAGCAGCCCTGCCCAGAGCTTGGTCTGCTTCTCCACATACGAGGCCTGCAGCTCAGCGAGCCGCGCAGGATCGGGCGCCATGCTCGCCAGCCACGCGGCCGGATTCGCTTCCGGGGGAACGCCGGTTCCCAGGTTCATCCAGCCCGCGCCGGGCTGCTCGCCCGCCCCGGCGATCGAGGCGACGAGGGCCTCAGGCGATCCTGCGCTGGCCGGCATGTAGGCTCTGCGCGGGCTCGGCTCAGCCGTCCCGGGCAACGGCCGCGAGGCGCGCGCGGCAGCCGGCTTGGTCAGCCCAAAAAGGCTTTGGCGTTCGGTACATGCAGGCTTGCGCGCGATCTTCCAGAGGCGGAAGGCGGGCTATTCTGCGCCGCACAAACCAGGCCGTCAAATAGCTGCAGACGCCTTCCCGATCCTTGCGGCGATGCCCCGGCGGCGAGCCGCGCCGCAACGGGCTCAATCGAGCCACACGAGCGCCGCCATGCGGCCCGTCGTGCGGTCGCGCCGAAAGGAATAGAAGCGCCGCGCGTCCGAGTAGGTGCACAGGCCCCCGCCGTAGATGCCGCGCACGCCGGCGCGCCCGAGCTGGCCGCGCGCCACGGCGTACAGGTCGAGCCGCCAATGCTGCGGCCGCGCCGGCGCAAAGGCGCCGGCGCTCCCGGGGTCGCGCTCGAGGAACGCGGCGCGCACGTCCTCGCCCACCTCGTAGACATGCGGACCAATCGCCGGTCCGAGCCAAGCCGTAACGCGCGCCGCCGGTACGCCCATCGCCTCGAGCGTCGCCCCGATCACCCCCGCGCACAGCCCGCGCCAGCCCGCGTGCGCGATCCCCACCGCGCTTCCCGCCTCGTCGGCGATGAGCACGGGCATGCAATCCGCGACGAGCACCGCGCACACGGTCCCCGCTTCGCGCGCGATCGCGGCGTCCGCCTGCGGCTCGGCGCCCGAGCGCCGCGCCGCGTCCGCGTCCGCCACCGTCGCGCCATGGACCTGCCGCAGCCAGACCGGCTCGGCGGGCAACCGCGCCGCGAGCAGCCGCCGGTTTTCGGCGACGGCATGCGCATCGTCCCCGCAGTGCCGGCCGAGATTGAGGCTCGCGTACGGCCCGCTGCTCACGCCGCCGGCGCGCGTGGTGACGAGCGCGCGCACGCGCGCCGGCGCCGGCCAGTCAGGAATGATCGGTTCGAGCGCCACGGCGCAGCGTC
>JAKALD010000167.1 GCA_021813275.1 Pseudomonadota bacterium
GTCGCCCGGCGAGGCCAAGAGCTTCGTGCTGACCGGCACGCTGCCCGGCATGACGCGCGAAGAGGCGCGCGCCGCGATCGAGGCCAAGGGCCACAAGGTGGCCGGCTCGGTGTCGAAGAAGACCGACTTCGTCGTCGCCGGCGCCGACCCCGGAAGCAAGCTCGCGCGTGCAAGGGAGCTGGGCGTTCCGGTGCTGGACGAGGCGGAATTTCGCGAACTACTCAAGAGGCTCTAGTCGCCATGGCGCAAAGACTGCGAAAAGCTGTGTTTCCGGTGGCCGGTTTCGGCAGCCGCTTCCTGCCGGTCACCAAGGCGAGCCCCAAGGAGATGTTGCCGATCGTCGACAAGCCGCTGATCCAGTACGCGGTGGAAGAGGCGGCCGCCGCGGGGATCACCGACATGATCTTCATCACCGGCCGCAACAAGCGCGCGATCGAGGACCACTTCGACAAGGCCTACGAGATCGAGACCGAGCTGGCGGCCAAGGGCAAGCGCGAGCTGCTCGATCTGGTGCAGGGCGTGCTGCCGCCCGGCTGCCGCTGCATCTACATCCGGCAGGTCGAGCCGCTCGGCCTGGGGCACGCGGTGCTGTGCGCGCAGCCGGTGGTCGGGGACGAGCCCTTCGCGGTGCTGCTCGCGGACGACCTGATCGACGCCAATCCGGCCGAGATGGCGCAGATGGCCGAGTGCTACCGGAAGGAAGGCTGCGCGCTGCTCGGCGTCGAGGAGGTGCCGCGCGAGCAGACGGCGAGCTACGGCATCGTGAGCGCCGACCGGCCGGAGGGCGACGTCACGCCGGTGCGCGCGATCGTCGAGAAGCCCGCCCCCGCGGTCGCGCCGTCGACGCTCGCCGTGGTCGGGCGCTACGTGCTCACGCCGCGCATCTTCGACCTGCTCGCCGCGGTGACGCCGGGCGCGGGCGGCGAAATCCAGCTCACGGACGCGATCTCGGCGCTGCTCAGGGAGGAAAGGGTGCTCGCGGTCAAGTTGCACGGCAGGCGCTACGATTGCGGCTCGAAGCTCGGCTACCTGAAGGCGACCGTCGAGCTCGGGCTGCGGCACCCGGAAACGGGCGCGGACTTCGCGCGTTACCTGGCCAACCGCGGTGCGTGAGGCGGCCCGCGCCGGTCCGACGCTATATACTGCGAGTATTTCAGCATTTCCTAATATTCGCGGAGGAGCGACATGGCGGACAAGCTGATGATCGTGATGGTGAACACCGACCCCAGGAACGGCTCCGAGCTCGGCGCGCCGTTCTTCCAGGCGAGCGTCGCCGCGGCGATGGAGTACGAGGTGGAAGTCGTCCTCACGGGGCGCGCGGGGCAGCTCGCCATCAAGGGGGTCGCGGAAAAACTGCACGTGAAAGAGGGCTCGCCCAAGACGGTCTACGATTTCATCAAGGACGCGCACGAGGTCGGGGTGAAGTTCAAGGTGTGCACCCCGACGCTCGACCTGTGGGGCCAGGACCTGATCCCGGAGATCGAGGAGACCGTCGGCGGGGCCTACGTCATCTCGCAGGCGATGGACGACGACGTGGTGACCTTCACCTATTGAACGGGCTCGTAGCACCAAGAAGAGGCCGACCTCGTTCCCGCCGTCGCGATTAGCGTATGCCCATAGCCTGCACCTTGACCAGCCCTCACACGCTTCTGGCCTCGCGGTCATGCGCAGCGTGATGGGAAACTATTGAGAATGCCCGATACCGAGGCCGCCTGGGCGTTTCTCGAGCGCTCCGAGCTCGTGGTGAGCGCGGAGGAGGTGCAGGCGGCCATCCGGCGAGTGGCCGGCGAGATCGAGCAGCGGCTCGCCGAGGCCTACCCCCTCGCGCTCGTCGTGATGGGCGGCGCGGTGGTGTTCGCCGGGCAGCTTCTGGCGCAGCTGCGCTTTCCGCTCGACGTCGACTACATCCACGCCACCCGCTACGGGCCTGCGACGCGAGGGGCAGCCGTCGCCTGGCGCGTCGCCCCGGCCGAGCAGGTCCGCGGCCGCTCGGTGCTCGTGCTGGACGACATCCTCGATGGCGGGCATACGATGTGCGCCATTCGCGACCGGTTGATGCAGGAGGGCGCCGCGGCATTCCACTGCGCCGTGCTGGTCGAGAAGGAGCTGGGCAGGCCGAAGCCGATCCGCGCCGACTTCGTGGGCGTGCGCATTCCGGATCGCTTCGTGTTCGGCTGCGGCATGGACGCCAGGGGATTCTGGCGCAATCTGCCCGAGATCCGCGCCATGCGGGAAAGCTGATGCTGGCGATCCTGGGAGGCAGCGGGCTCACCCAGTTCGCTGAGCTGGAGGTGACGCGCCGCAAGCCGGTCGACACGCCCTACGGCGCGCCGTCGGACGCGCTCACGATCGGCACGATCGGCGGCGCGCCGGCGCTGTTTCTCGCGCGCCACGGCCGCGGCCACAGCATCGCGCCTCACGAGGTGAACTATCGCGCCAACGTCTGGGCGCTCAGGCAGGAAGGGGTCGAGGGCATCGTGGCGGTCGCCGCGGTGGGCGGCATCCGGCGCGACCTCGCGCCGGGCGAGTTGCTGCTCCCCGACCAGATCATCGACTACACCTGGGGACGCCGCTCGACGTTCTTCGAGGGGGCGGACACGCCGGTCACGCACATCGACTTCACCGAGCCGTACTCGGCGGCGTTGCGCCGCCGCATCCTCGCCGCAGCCGCGGCCTGCGGCGAGCCCGTCGTCGACGGCGGCGTGTATGCCGCCACCCAGGGACCGCGCCTCGAGAGCGCCGCCGAGATCGACCGGCTCGAGCGCGACGGGGCCGACGTCGTCGGCATGACCGGCATGCCCGAGGCGGCGCTCGCGCGCGAGGCGGGCCTCGACTACGCGGCGATCGCGGTCGTCGCCAACCACGCCGCCGGCCGCGGCGAGAGCGCGGGCGCGGTCTCGCTCGAGCGCATCGCCGCGGTGCTGGAGCAGGCGATGCACCGGGTGCGGCGGATTATCAGCACCATCGTGGCGCGATGATCCGCGAAGTCCTCAGGATGGGCGACGAGCGGCTGCTCAAGCGCGCCGCTCCGGTCGAGCGCTTCGGCGCGCGCGAGCTGCAAGAGCTGCTCGCCGACATGCGCGACACGATGGCCCACTTGAGCGGCGCGGGCCTCGCGGCGCCGCAGATCGGTGTCTCGCTGCGCGTGGTCATCTTCGGCGTCGCGCGCAACCCGCGCTACCCGCACGCCGGAGAGGTGCCCGACACCGTGCTGATCAATCCCACGGTGACGCCCCTCACGCAGGATCTCGCCGAGGACTGGGAGGGGTGCCTGTCGGTGCCCGGGCTGCGCGGCTGGGTGCCGCGCTTCGAGCGCATCCGCTATGCCGGGTTCGACGCCGAGGGCCGGCCGTTCGAGCGCGTGGCCGAGGGCTTCCACGCGCGGGTGGTGCAGCACGAGTGCGACCATCTCGACGGCATCCTGTACCCCATGCGCATCCGCGATTTCACCAGGTTCGGGTTCATCGACGCGCTCTTCCCGGGGCAGGAGCTGCCGCCCGAGGAGTAGGGGCGCTTCAGACCTGGAGCTCCTGCAGCAGCTCCTGCTCGAGCTGCAGCACGGATTTCGCGTTCGCGAGCTCCGAGCCCGAGACGAGGAACACGTCCTCGGCCCGATCGCCGAGCGTGTTGATCCTGGCGGTGTGCAGGCTGACGCGATGGCGCGCGAGCTGGCGCGCGATGCCGTACAGCAGCCCCGGGCGGTCGCTCGCCACGACCGACAGCACGTGATAGGCGCCGCGCTCGTCGGGACGGATGTCGACCACCGGCGTGATCGGGAAATGGCGCACGCGCCGCGACAGCCGGCCGCCGCGCGGCGGGCCGAGCGGCCGGTCCGACTCGAGCTCCTCGGCGAGCTCCTTCTCGATCATGCTGATCATGTCGCGGTAGTGCACGCCCGGGCCCTGGCCCATCACGAGAAAGGTGTCGAGCGCGTAGCCGTTGCGCGTGGTGTGGACCTTCGCCTCGGCGATGTTGAAGTTGGCGCGCTCGAAATAGCCGCAGATGCGCGCGAACAGCGCCTCGCGATCGGGCGTGTAGATCATCACCTGCAGCCCCTCGCCGATCGGCGCGAGGCGCGCCTTCACGACCGGCCGCCCAGCGTCGACGCGATAGTGCAGGTTGCGCGTCTGCCAGGCGATCTCCTGGGGGTCGTGGCGCAGGAAGTACGCGGTATCGAGCTGCGCCCAGAGGCGATCCTTGACGCTGTCGGAGAGCGCGTACAGCCTCAGCAGCCGCGCCGCCTCGCGCTGCTTCTCGGCGAGCGCCGCGTCGAGCTGCAGCGTCTCGCCGGTCAGCGCGCGGCGCGCCGCGCGGAACAGATCCTCCAGGAGCTTCGCCTTCCAGGCGTTCCACACCTTCGGGCTCGTGCCGCGGATGTCGGCCACGGTCAGCAGGTACAGCGCGACCAGGCGGCGCTCGCTGCCCACCTTGGCCGCGAAGGCGCGCACGACTTCCGGGTCGTGGACGTCTTGCTTCTGGGCGGTCGCCGACATCGTGAGGTGGTTCTCGACGAGGAACGTCACCAGCGCGCCGTCCTCGCGCGCAAGCCCGTGCCGCCGGCAGAACGCCCGCGCGTCGCGCGACCCGAGCTCGGAGTGATCGCCGCCGCGCCCCTTGGCGATGTCGTGATAAAGCGCCGCGACGTACAGCAGCCAGTTGCGCTCGAATCCGTTCATCAGCTGGCTGCAGAGCGGAAACTCGTGCGCCAGCTCCGGCATGGTGAACCGCCGCAGGTTGCGCACGACCATCAGGATGTGCTGGTCGACCGTGTAGACGTGGAACAGGTCGTGCTGCATCTGGCCCACGATGCGGCCGAATTCGGGAAGGTAGCGGCCGAGGATGCCGTACTGGTTCATGCGGCGCAGCTCGTGCACGACGCCGCGCGGCTGCTGCAGGATGTGCAGGAACATCAGCCGCGCCACGGCGTCCCGGCGCAGGGCCACGTCCACGCGGCGCCGCGCCCGCCACAGCGCGCGCAGCGTCGCGGCGCTCATGCCGCGCAGCGCCTGGTGCTGCTGCATCAGCAGGAAGCCTTCGAGCACCGCGCGCGGCTCGCGCTCGAACAGGTCCTCGCTGTGCGCCTCGAGCAGCTCGCCGCGCGCCTGGAAGCGCTCGTTGAGCGGCTGCGGCGGCCCCGCGGGCTCGGGAAGCAGCCGCACCTGGAGGTTCTGCAGGACGATCGTGTTCAGCTGCGTGACGGCCTTGGCGGTGCGGTAATAGCGCTGCATCAGCTGCTCGCTCGCTTGGCGGGCCGACGTGCCGCGCAGGCCGCACTGCTCGGCGAGCGCCGCCTGGTAGTCGAACACGATGCGGTCTTCGCGCCGGCGCGCGAGGAAATGCAGCCGGATCCTGAGATCGTTCAGCAGCGCTTCGTGGCGCGCGGCCTGGCGCGCCTCGCCATGCTGGATCAGGCCGCGCGCCTCGAGGTCGCGCCAGCGCCCGCCGATGCCGCAGGCACGGGCGATCCAGTGGATGACCTGCAGGTCGCGCAGCCCGCCCGGCGCCTCCTTCAGGTTCGGCTCGAGGGCGTAGGGCGTGTCCTGGTGCTTCGCGTGGCGCTGCTCCTGCTCGAGCCTCTTCGCCTCGAAGAACGCCGCCGGGTCGAGCGCGCTCGACAATGCCGCGCGCAGGCCGAGGAACAGGCTGCGCCGGCCGGCGAGCCGGCGCGCCTCGAGCAGGCTGGTCTGCACGGTGATGTCCGCGCGCGCGGCCTCCACGCAGGACGCGACGGTGCGCACGCTGTGGCCGACCTCGAGGCCGGCATCCCACAGCATGCCGATCAGCCGCTCCAGCCGCTCGCGCTCGGCCGCGTCCGGGTCCTCGGCGAGCAGGACGAGCAGGTCAATGTCCGAGCACGGAAAGAGCTCGCCGCGCCCGTAGCCTCCGGTCGCGACCAGCGCCGCGCGGCTCGAGGGCTCCGCGCAACGCCACATCGCCTGCACCACGCCGTCGATCAGCCGCGCGTGAGCGCGCAGCAGGCGCTTCGCGTCGGGCGCGCGGAGGTACGCCTCCTGCAGCGCGCGCCGGCCCGCCTGCACGGTCTCGCGCCAGGCCTCCGGCCGCTCGATGGCGGCCTTCCGCAATGCGGCGGTCACGGCTTACCCGGAGGCGATGGAGGGGGGCGGCGGCGCGTCCCCGGAAAGCGTGAGCACCTCGTGACCCGACTCGGTGACGAGCACCGTGTGCTCCCACTGCGCCGACAGGCTGTGATCCTTGGTCACGATGGTCCAGCCGTCGGCGAGCTCCCGGATCGCGGGCTTGCCGGCGTTGATCATCGGCTCGATGGTGAAGGTCATGCCCGGCTCGAGCTTGAGCCCGGTGCCGGGCCTGCCGTAATGCAGCACCTGCGGGTCCTCGTGGAACTTGCGCCCGATGCCATGGCCGCAGAACTCGCGCACCACCGAGAATCCGTGCCCCTCGGCGTGCGCCTGGATCGCGGCGCCCACGTCCCCGAGCTGCGCGCCCGGCCGGACCTGGCGGATCCCCACCCACATGCACTCGTGGGTGACCTCCACCAGGCGGCGCGCCTGGATGCTCGGCTCGCCGACGTAGAACATGCGGCTCGAATCCCCGTGGAACCCGTCCTTGATCACGGTCACGTCGATGTTCAGGATATCACCCGGCTTCAGCACGCGGTCCCCGGGAATGCCGTGGCAGACCTGGTGATTGACCGACGTGCAGATCGACTTCGGATACGGCTTGTAGCCGGGGGGCGCGTAATTGAGCGGCGCCGGAATCGTTCCCTGGACCTCCACCATGTGGCGGTGGCACAGGTCGTTGAGCTGCCCCGTGGTCGTGCCGGCCTTGACGTAGGGCGCGATGTAGTCGAGCAACTCGGCCGCCAGGCGTCCGGCGACCCTCATGCGCTCGATTTCCTGCGGGGTCTTGAGGGTGACGGCCATCGAGGAAAAGCGGGGAGGATACGAGAATCAGTTCGCCGGCACAACGAAACGTCGGCGCGCGCTGGCCCGCGCGCGCTGCTTTGAGTCTTGAGGCCTGATTATGCTAGAATTTCCGGCTGGCTAGGGCGTGTCGTCGGAATTTCTGCCCCGGCCTAGATCCCTGCCCGGCAAGTTAGGGTGCCCGAGGAAGCTTCGGGTTGTCGGTTTGACCGGGCAGCAGCCATGAACCCTAAGCAAGGAGAGCATCTTGTCAGTGACCATGCGTCAAATGCTGGAAGCGGGTGTCCATTTCGGGCATCAGACCCGCTACTGGAACCCGAAGATGGCGCCGTACATCTTCGGCCACCGCAACAAGATCCACATCATCAACCTCGAGACGACCCTGGCGCTGTACCAGGAGGCGCTCAAGTACGTGCAGCAGCTCGCCGCCAACAAGGGCACGCTCCTCTTCGTCGGCACCAAGCGCCAGGCGCGCGAGATCGTGCGCGAGGAAGCGCAGCGCTGCAGCATGCCGTTCGTCGATCATCGCTGGCTGGGCGGCATGCTCACCAATTTCAAGACGGTGAAGCAGTCGATCAAGCGGCTCAAGGAGATGGAGCAGGCGTCCCAGGACGGAACCTTCGAGCGCATGGCGAAGAAGGAAGCCCTCGGCCTGCAGCGCGAGATGCAGAAGCTCGAGCGCTCGCTCGGCGGCATCAAGGAGCTCGCCAGCCTGCCGGACGCGCTGTTCGTGATCGACGTGGGCTATCAGAAGGGTGCCGTGGCCGAGGCGGTGAAGCTCGGCATCCCGGTGGTGGGCGTGGTCGACACCAATCATTCGCCCGACGGCATCGCTCACGTGATCCCGGGCAACGACGACTCGAGCCGCGCCATCCGCCTGTACGCGCGCGGCGTGGCGGACGCAGTGCTCGAAGGCCGCTCGCAGGTCGTGCAGGAGGTGGTTGCCGCGACGCGTGACGAGTTCGTCGAGGTCGACGAGGCGAGCGGGGACTGAAGGGCATAGCGCCGCGTTCGGGGAGAAGGGGCCGCAGGCCCCTTTTTTGAATCCGGGCGCGGCATGAAGGACGATCGAGGGCCGGGACGGCCCGATTCGAGGAGCACGAAGCAATGGCGGAAATCAGCGCGAGCCTGGTCAAGGAACTTCGGGAGATGACCGGACTCGGAATGATGGAGTGCAAGAAGGCGCTTGCCGAGGCGGGCGGCGACCTGAGGAAAGCGGAGGAGGTGCTGCGCATCAAGAGCGGCGCCAAGGCGAGCAGGGCGGCAGGGCGCGTCGCGGCGGAAGGGGTGA
>JAKALD010000168.1 GCA_021813275.1 Pseudomonadota bacterium
AGAGGATCGCCGACGCGCTTGGCCTGCCGCTCGCCGAGACCGCGGCCGGGATCGCGCGCGTCGCCGAGTTCAAGATGGCCGACCTGATCCGCGAGATGACGGTGCAGAAGGGGCTCGATCCGCGCGACTTCACGCTGTTCGCCTTCGGTGGCGCGGGGCCGGTGCACGCGGGCGTCTTCGGCGCGGAGCTCGGCGTGCGGAAGGTGATCATCCCGCAGAAGGAGATCGCGGCGACCTGGTGCGCCTTCGGCGCGGCTTCCGCCGACGTGCTGCACGTGCACGAGCAGGCCGACATCCAGCCGAGCCCGTTCGACCCGGCGCGCGTGAACCGCGTGCTGGAAGCGCTCGAGCGCCGGGCGCACGCGCAGATGGACCGCGACGGCATCCCCAGGGCGCGCCGCCGGCTCGCGTTCTCGCTCGACATGCGCCACCGGGGGCAGATCAACGAGGTCGAGGTGCTGCTGCCCGAGGCGCGCCTCGCGCGCGGGCAGCTCGAGGCGCTGCGCGAGCGCTTCGTCGAGCGCTACGAGCGGCTCTACGGGCACGGCTCCTCCTACCGCGGCGCGCGGCTGGAGATCGTGACGCTGCGCCTGCGCGCGAGCGCGCCCACGCCGCGCCCGCGGCTCGGATGCGCGGCGCGGCTCGTCGCGCGCGTCGCGCCGGACGCGAGGCGCGGCAAGCGCGCGATCTGGTGGCCGGAGCTCAAGCGCGCGGTCGCGACGCCGATCTACGACGGGGCGCGCCTCGCGCCCGGCAACCGCATCGCGGGCCCGACCGTGGTCGAGACCACCGACACCACGATCGTGGTGCACCCGCGGCGGACGCTGCGCGTCGATGCCTTCGGCAACTTCGAGATTTCGTTCGGGAGGTGAGCATGCTGCGCGTGAGCGAGATGAAGGACGTCGCCTTCGACGGCAAGGCCACCGGCTACGTGCCGCCCAAGAAGCTCGCCGTCTCGAGGAAGCTCAAGCTCCACACGAAACGCGCGCGCCACATCGACCCGATCACCTACGAGGTGGTGCGCCACAGCCTGTGGCACGTGAACGAGGAGCACGGCGCGACGATCCAGCGCCTGTCGGGCTCGCCGGTGGCGATGTACGCGCTCGACCTCAACCCATCGATCCTCGCCGAGGACGGCGAGTTCGTGTACTTCGGCCCGTACATGCAGTACATGTCCGGGGTCACCGACACGCAGGTGAAGTGGATCCTCGAGTACCGCAGCGACAACCCGGGCATTCGGGAGGGCGACATGTTCCTCGCCAACGACCCCTGGGTGGGCGCGGCGCACCAGCAGGACGTGATGCTGATCTGCCCGGTGTTCTGGAAGGGCGAGCTCTTCTGCTGGGTGACCAACTGCCTGCACCAGTACGACATCGGGGGCATCACGCCGTCCTCGTTCTGCGGCTCGGCCGAGAACGCCTTCGAGGAAGGGATCCTCATCCCGCCGGTGAAGATCGTCGAGGCAAACGAGATCCGGCGCGACATCGAGGAGCTGTACCTGCGCGCCTCGCGCAAGCCCGAGGCGGTGGCGCTCGACTTCCGCGCGCAGCTCGCCGGCAACCTCACCGCGCGCGACCGGGTTCTCGCGCTCGTGAGGCGCTACGGCCCCGAGGTGGTGAAGGGCGTGATGAAGAGAATCGTCGACAACGCCGAGACCGCGTTCCTCGCGAAGTTGAGGCGCCTGCCCGACGGCGTGTGGCGCGAGCGCACCTACGTCGAGTGCTGCCGGCCGGGCGACCGGCGCACGCACCGCGTGTGCCTGACGCTCACCAAGCGCGGCGACAAGCTCGTCTTCGACAACGACGGCAGCGCGCCGCAGGACGGCGCGATGAACGCGACCTACTCGGGCTGGCGCGGCTCGATCATGGTGGCGCTGAACCAGCTGCTCTGCTGGGACCAGTACTTCTGCATCGGCGGGGCGCTGCGCCACGTCGAGTTCGATCCCACGCCCGGCACCTTCAACTGCGCCAACTTTCCGGCCTCGGTCTCGACCGCCCCGGTGCAGGCGATGGAGATCTCGCTCTATCCCGCCTACAACGTGCTCTCGAAGATGATCTATCCCGATCCCGAGCTGCGCCGGGACCTCATGTGCATCGGCGGCACGAGCCAGTGGCCGGCGACGATCTTCCGCGGCACCGACCAGTGGGGCGAGCGCTACGGATACCTGCTCGTCGACCCGATCGGCGGCGCGATCGGCGCGTTCTCGGAGGGCGACGGTATCAACACCGGCGGGCAGTCGAGGACGCCCATCTGCAAGCTGCCGAACGTCGAGCACACCGAGCAGACCTTCCCGCTCCTCTTCCTCTACCGCAAGGAAGTGATCGATTCGGGCGGCGCGGGCAAGTGGCGCGGCGGGCTCTCGGCCGAGTCCTGCTTCGTGCCGCACCGCACCGAGCGCATCACGCACGACACGCTTTCCTCCGGCAACGCGACGCCGACCTCGCCCGGCATGATGGGCGGCTACCCGGGGAGCGTGAACGTGTACAAGTTCAAGCGCGGCACCGACGTGAAGGAGCGGCTCGCGCGGCGCGAGATGCCGGCCGACATCGCCGAGCTCGGCGGGCGCGACGAGCTGCTCGAGCTCAGGCAGGAGAGCTTCACCCAGGAGCCGGAGGACGTGTACGCGGTCCTCTGGTCGGCCGCGGGCGGCTACGGCGATCCGTTCGAGCGCGACCCCGAGCGGGTGCGCGCGGACGTGGTCGAGAACCGCGCGGTGTCGCGCGCGGCGGCGCGCGAGGTCTACGGCGTGGTGCTCCGCGAGGACGGCACGCTCGATGCGCAGGCCACCGCGAAGCTGCGCGCTGCGGTACGCGAGGCGCACCGCCGGAAGGACGGCCCGGCGAGGAAGCTCTCGGGCAAGGTGGTGCTGCGCGCCACCGAGCACCTCGACGTGCGGCGCGAGAACGGCGCGCTGCGCTGCGCCTGCGCGCGCTGCGCGGCCGACCTCGGCCCGCTCGGCGCCAACTACAAGGATGCCTGCGTGATGGAAGAGCGCGACATCTCGGCCGCCAACCCGAACATCGGCGACTGGCGCCGCTACGTCGACGACCGGCCGGTGTTCCGCCAGTTCCACTGTCCGGGGTGCGGGGCGCTCGTCGAGAACGAGGTGGCGCGCGAAAACGACCCCGTGCTGCGCGACATCGAGCTGCACCTGAAAGGAGGAAGGAAGTGATCCACGAGCTGCGCGTCTACCACTGCGTCCCGGGCCGGCTGCCCGACTTGAACCGCCGCTTCGAGACCATCACCCTCAAGATCTGGGAGAAGCACGGCATCCGGCCGGTCGGCTTCTGGACCACGCTGATCGGGGAGGACAACCAGGCGCTCGTCTACCTGCTCGAGTGGCAGAGCCTCGCCGAACGCGAGCGCATCTGGAACGGCTTCATGGCCGACCCGGCCTGGATCGCGGCGCGCGCCGAGACCGAGAAGGCGGGCCCGATCGTCGCGCGCATCGAGAACCAGATCCTCGCGCCGACGTCCTACTCGAAGCTGCGCTAGCGGCAGGGCGGGCGCGAACCCGAGCGCCGCGCCTGCGAGTACCATGTGCGCCCTTTGAACCACGGTCGAGCCCATGCCACGCTTTCTTCTCGCTTGCATCGCCCTCGTCGCGGCCGCGCCCGCCTTCGCCGCCGTTCCGCTGCCCCCTGCGCCGGCGGTCGATGCCGCGTCCTACGTCCTGCTCGACGCTCAATCGGGCCAGGTGCTCGCGCAGAAGGATCCCGACGCGCGGCGCGCCCCGGCGAGCACCACCAAGCTGATGACCGCCTACGTCGTGTTCCAGGACCTGGCCGCGGGTCACATCAAGCTCGACACCCAGTTCACGGTGAGCAAGAAGGCGTGGCAGCAGATCGGCTCGCGCATGTTCCTCAAGCCCGGCAGCCAGGTGAGCGTCGACGAGCTCCTGCAAGGCATGCTCGTCCCCTCGGGCAACGACGCCGCGATGGCGCTCGCGCAGGGCGTCGCTGGGACCGAGGCCGGCTTCGTCACCATGATGAACGCCGACGCCAGGGCGCTCGGGATGCGCAACACGCACTACGCGAACCCCACCGGGCTGCCGGACGACGGCCTGTACACCTCGGCGGCCGACCTCGCGACGCTCTCGCGCGCGCTGATCCGCGACTACCCGCAGTACTACCACTACCTCGGCCAGAAAGAGCTCACCTGGAACCACATCACCCAGCCCAACTGGAACAAGCTGCTGTGGCTCGACCCGAGCGCCGACGGCCTGAAGACCGGCTACACCGAGGACGCCGGCTACTGCCTGGCGGCCTCCGCCGAGCGCAAGGGCCAGCGCATGATCGCGGTGGTGATGAACGTGCCGCAGAAATCGAAGACCGACAACATGGCGAACTACCAGCACCTCGCCCAGGTGAGCGAGTCGCTGCTCGACTACGGCATGCGCTTCTTCGGGACCCGCAAGCTCTACGACGGCGACGCGCGCCTGGGCGAGGCGCGTGTGTGGAAGGGCGGCAGGGAGCTCGTCGCGGTCGGGCCGGCGCAGCCACTGTACGTTACCGCGCCGGTCGGCGAGCTTCCCGGGGTGAAGGTCGAGACGCATCTCCAGGCGCGCGTGCCCGCGCCGGTCGCCAAGGGCGAGACCGTGGGCGAAGTGACCGCCTCCTACGGCGGCCAGACGCTCGTAGCCGCGCCGCTGGTGGCGCTGCGGGCGGTGCCCGCGGGCGGGGTGTGGCCGAAGATTCGCGACACCGTGCTCGGCTGGGTACGCGCCACGGGGATCGGGGCGCGCCTCTGAGCGCGCTTCAGGCGAGCGCGCGTCCGAGCTGGCGCTCGAGCACGCGCAGCGGCGAGCGCGCCGGATCCTGCATCGCCTCGACGGGCAGGTGATAGGTCTGCTCGAGCGCGTACTGGCCGGTCATCGCCGCGTGCGAAACCTGGTCGGTGTACACGATCCACGCGCTGCCCGGAGGGAAGTCGAAGCGCCGCTGCGCCGAGTGCGACTGGTAGTCGGCGTCGGCCTTCATGCAGTCGTGCAGGCGCAGCATGTAGTGGTCGTAGGCGCTGCGCGGGCTCCTGGTGACGCCCAGCAGGCTGAGCGCGACGCGCGAGCCCGGGAGCGGGGCGGGAATCGAGCCGACGAAGCGCCGCGCGACCTCCTCGAACGGCTCGCCGATCCGCCACGTGCGCGCCTGCCCGTGCGGATTGAGGTTCGCGAAGACCCGCAGGATCCGCCTGCCGCGCGTGGGCGAGGAGGGGAAGCTGTCGACGTGCAGGCGCGTGTCGTCCTTGCGCCAGGAGGTCGAGCGGCCCGCGACCTCGACCGGCCGGTAGCTGGTGCGCGCCTGCTCGAGCGCGGCGGCGTAGCGCGGCAGCACGTTGCGCAGGAGCGACGCGCTCGCCGCGGCGAAGCGCGTCATCATGCCCTGGAGCAGCCTCAGCTCCTCCTCGTCCGCGCCGCTCCCGCGCAGCGTTCCGCTCGCGGGATCGAGGCTCACGTTCTTCGCCTGCCCGGCGGCCGCCGGCGATAGCAGGCGCTCCTCGCCCTCGAGGAGCGCGAAGCGCAGCTTCGGGAAGAAGAGCACGCTCCCCGATTCGAGCGCGAGCGTCGCGCGCTGCTGCTCCGCCGGCGGCAGCGCCTGGTTCCAGCCGGCGATCGGGAAGCTGGCGACGTCGGTCGCCTGGGTCGGTGCGGGCATGCCGATACGTTCCGGGTGCGGGGGCGATCCTAGGGGCATCGCCGCACGGAGGCAAGCGGGCGAGGCGCTAGCGGGGCGCCGCCTGGCTCAGGCACTGGACGAAGGCGTGCGGCAGCTCGGGCGTGACGACGACCGTGCGCCCGGGAAGCTGCACGATGACGGCCCTGGCCGGATCGGTCCCGAAGAGCCGGTAGCGGCCGAGCGACTTGCTGCGATACAGGCCGGTGAAGGCATAGAGGCCGCCGTTGCCGAAGACCTTCACCGAGTGGCGGATCGCCTGCGGGTCGTGCCAGGCGCGCGGCGTTCCTTCGAGCGGGATCACGGTCGACCAGAGCAGGCGCTCGACGCGCAGCTCGCCCGCGCCGATCCCGTAGCCCCTCACCGTGAAGAGCAGCGCGCCGACGAGAAGGGCCGGCGGCAGCCAGGTCATGAACGTGCCGACCCAGTGCGCCGCGCCGCGCGCCGGGACGCCCTGCTCGGCGCCGACCCACACCGCGAGGAGCAGGATCGTTCCGACGCCCGAGAGCACCTTGAGCGAGGTCGGCCAGGGGGCGGCGGCGAAGCGCTGCAAGGTGCCTAGTATCGCCTGGGCTTGCGAACGTTCGGGTTGAGCTTCTCGATGTCCGCCTCGATCTGCTGGCGGCTGCGCTCGTAGACCACCTCGCGGCCCATCACGCGGCCGGCGTAGGCGAGCGCGTTGCGCGTCGGCGTGAGCTCGCACTTCACGTTGTGCACGCCTTCGCCGATCACCACCGTGATCGCGTGCGCGCGCTTCGCCATCACCACGGCCTCGATCGTCTGGCCGGTCTCGGTAACGCGCAGCTTGATTCTCTCGTTGATCATGGGATCGTTCCGGGGTCGAGGATCGCGCCCGCCAGCTTAGCCTACTTCGCGGGCGCGCCGCTCCCGGGAATACCGAGCGCTTGCAGCGCTTCGAGGCCCGCCAGGCCCGCGCGCCGGCCCTCCTCGATCGCCTCCTGCCCGCGGTGGAAGTCGAGCACGCCGAGATGGGCGAGCCGCGGGGCGACCACCACCTCGGGCGGATCGCCCGCCATGCGGCTGCGCGTGATGCGCACCTGCATCACGTTGATGCTCGCGGTCACGACCTCGAGGAGCGACGGCGGGCGCGGGACGGCCGCGTCGCTCGAAGGGGCGCGGAGCTTTCCCAGGCCGTTCTGCAGCCTGCGGAGCCACTGGCCGGCGAGGCCGGCGGGCTCCTCGGGCTTCGCGTCGCTTCTCAGGTGGCGGCCGAGCATGTCGGCGCTGAGATCGACCGCGATCACGATGTCGGCGCCCATCGCGCGCGCGAGCGAGACCGGCACGGGGTTGACGAGCCCGCCGTCCACTATCACCCGGCCCTCGTACACCGCCGGCGCGAAGAGCGCCGGCAGGGCGATCGAGGCGCGCACCGCCTCGACCGTCGAGCCCTCGCGCAGCCACACCTCGGCGCCGGTGTGCAGCGCGGTGGCCACCGCGCCGAACGGCGTCGACAGCTCCTCGATCGGGCGGTCGACGAAGTTGCGCCGGAAATAGTCCATCAGGCGCTCGCCCTTCAGCATCCCGCCGCCCAGGCGCACGTCCATGAGCGCGAGCACGTCGCGCACCCCCATGCCGAGCACCCAGTCTTCGAACCGGTCGAGCTCGCCCGCCGCGTAGGCCGCGCCCACCAGCGCGCCGATCGAAGTCCCGCACACCAGGTCCGGGCGGATGCCCGCGCCCTCGAGCGCGCGGATCACGCCGATGTGCGCCCAGCCGCGCGCCGAGCCGCTGCCGAGGGCGAGGCCGATGCGGGGCTTGTGCATGGGATCAGGCGGCCTGCGTGAGGAGCGGCACGACTTCGGGGAGCGAGCGGATGACAGGGATCTCATACACGTTCGCGTTCCGGTCCTGCGGATTGAACCACACCGAGAAGATGCCCTCGCGGCGCGGCGCGAGCACGTCTTGCTCGGGCGAGTCGCCGATCATCGCGACTTCGTGCGGTTTGGCGTCGAGGGTTTTCAGGACTTGCGCCCAGAACTGCGGCGTCTCCTTGCGTCCGCCGATCTCGCGAAAGCAGAAGATATCGGTGATGTACGGGCGGAGCGCGACACGGTCGAGCGCCTGCTCGATCGCCTCGCGCCCCGAGTAGGCGGCGTTCGTCGCGAGGCCGAGGCGGAACTTCGGCGCGAGCGCCGCGAGCGTCGCTCTTGCGCCTTCGATCGCACGCACCTCGGGCCAATCGGACATCGGGATGCCCTCGGGGCCGTCCTCCGACATGAGCGTGCCGCCCCAGTCGAAGAGGATGCAGCGGAAGCGGGGGGAGGTCATGGGCGGTCGCGCTCTGTCAGAAGCCATACGGCTGCCGGCTGCGACTCATGTGCCGGAAGGCGAGCACTTCCAGAGCGCTTCCCGACACGCGATTGTAGAGGTAGTAGCGGATGCGGGGGGGATCGCCCGACGCACTCCGCGCACGCGACTACGACGCGCAGGAGTTCCGGCCCCGGGCTGAACGCACAGTAGCGCCAGCACTTCGGCAGATCGG
>JAKALD010000169.1 GCA_021813275.1 Pseudomonadota bacterium
CAGCGTCCTGAGCAGCGAGGTCGCGACCAGCGCGTTCACCGGGTCGTCCTCGACGAGCAGCACGCTGAGCGGGAGCTTCGCGCCCGCCTCGAGCGCGGCGCGCGGCGCGCGCCCCGCGGCCGGCCTTCCCGCCACCGGCTCGTACGCGGCGGTGAAGGTGAAAGTGGAGCCGTGACCAAGCTCGCTTTCTACCGAGATGGTTCCGCCCATGAGACGCACCAGCCGCCGCGAGATCGCCAGCCCGAGCCCCGTTCCGCCGAAGCGCCGCGCCGCGCCGCTGTCGGCCTGGAAGAACGGCTCGAAGGCGTTCGCGACCGCGCTCTTGTCCATCCCGATGCCGGTGTCGCTCACGGCGAAGCGCAGCACGATCCTGCCGCTCGAGGCCGGCGCCGGAAACAGGTCGACCGCGAGCGCCACGCGCCCCGCGGGCGTGAACTTGACCGCGTTGTCGCACAGGTTGAGCAGCACCTGGCGCAGGTGCAGCTCGTCGCCATGCACGCGCGCGGGCACGTCGGCCGCGACGCGCACGCTGAGCTCGAGGCCCTTTTTCTGCGCCTCCTCCGCGATGTGCGTCCGCACCGCCTCCACGGTCTGGCGCGGGTCGAAGTCGATGCGCTCGAGCTGCAGCCGCCCCGCCTCGATGCTCGAGAGCTCCAGCAGGTGATTGATGAGCGAGAGCAGCGCCTGGCCGGCCCGCTCGATCAGCCCGACGCTTTCGCGCTGCTCGGTGCCGAGCTCGGAGAGCTCGAGCAGCTGCGCCATGCCGAGCACGACGGTCAGCGGCGTGCGCAGCTCGTGGCTCATGTTGGCGATGAACTCGGACTTCGCGCGGTTGGCCGCATCCGAAGCTTCCTTCGCGCGCTGCAGCTGCTCGATCAGCCGCTCGCGCTGAGTGCGCGCGGTCAGCAGCGCGACGGTGGAGCTCTGCGCGCGCACGCCCATGGCCGCCATGGCGAGCCCGTAGAGCGCGCAGCCGACCGCGAGCTCCACGTGGAAGGGCGCGTCCGACACGATGCCCAGGTAGGCGACGAAGCTGCCGAGAAAGACGGTGACGAGCCCGATCTGCGCGAGCGCGAAATACCGGTTCACGAGCGCGCCGAGCAGCGGAATGCCGACGAGGATGGCGCCTGCGACGATCTGCAGCAGGCCCTGCTGCAGCGTCGTGAGCCACACCGGCACCCATGCCCACAGCAGCCCCGCGACGACCGCCAGCGCGTTGAAGCGGAACGCCCAGGTCCGTGAGTTCGCGACCCGGTCCGGATCCGTCCGGAATGCCGTCGCCAGCCAGAAGCCGCCCGCCGCGTAGCCCATCTGCAGCGTGAACCAAATGAGCAGCTCGTTGACGGCAACGAGGTGGCGCAGCACCCACGCCAGACCCAGCGCGGCCACCGCGACCAGGAACGCCATCGCGGGCAGCTCGTCGCGCGCTCCGGATACGCGCTGCAGGTACACCGCGTCCGCGAGCGAAAGCGCCGCGAGCTCGCTCGGCGAGCCGGCGCCGGCGCTGTCGCCGCGCGCGAGCGATGCGTCTTGCGGCACCGAAGCCTTCGTCATGATGCAATCGTGCCCCGAACCTTGCGCGCTTCCCAGCCTCGCAATGCTCGTTCTGTCCGATTCATCCCGCGCAATTTGTAAGGGTTTGCAAGAACCCGCGCCTCAGGGGCCTTCCGCTGCGAGCGCCCCGCCGGCCACCCGCAGCGCCCCCGGCAGCACCCGGAAGTCGGCCGGCAGCTGCCCCAGGAGCTCGCCGTCGGCTTCCACGGGCACCGGCTCCTCGCCGCCCGCGGCGCAGATCTCGGCCCCCGCTCCGAAGCTCACGTCGGGGTGATCGCGCGGCAGGCCGTGCCTGAGCAGGGTCGGGGCGCGCCACAGGATCTCGGCGCGTGCGACGCGCCGCATCCACCCGAGCTCGAGCCGCCCGTCGTCCAGCCGCGCCCAGGGAAACGGCCGCAGGCCGCCGCCGAAGTACTGGCCGTTCGCGACGATGACGTTCGCGCTCGCACCGGCGCCCAAGCTCGCGCCGTCGACGCGCACTTCGACCTGCGCGTAGCGCATCCGCGCGACTGCCCAGGCGATGGCGAGCTGGTAGGCGAGCGCGCTCCCGGCAACGCGCGCGAGCCTCCTCGCCCGCGTCACCACGTCTCCGCCCAGCCCCGCCTCGGCCATGTTGACGAAGCGGCGCGTGACCGTGCCGCCCGCGGGCCGCGCGCAGCGGCACTCGCCCAGGTCGATGGTGTGCAGCCGCTCGCCGAGCGCCACCTCGAGCGCCTGCTCGAGCCGGCGCGGAATGCCGAGCGAGCGCGCGAAATCGTTGCCCGTGCCGTGCGGCAGCACGCCCAGCTCGAGGCGCGTGCCGGCGATCGCGTTGACCGCGCAGCTCACCGTGCCGTCGCCGCCCGCGACGATCAGGCGGCCGGGCTCGTCGCGCGGCAGGCGCTCGATCGAGCGCCGCAGCTCGTCGAGCGTCGCGGTGCACGCGAGCTCGGCGCCGCGCGCGCGCTCGCGCAGCAATGCGGCGATGCGCCGCGCGCGGCTCTCGCCGACCGCGCGCGCGTTCACGACGAGCAGGACGTTCACGAGCGCCGGGCCGCAGGCGCGCCGGGTGCCGGCAGGCCGCCTCGGAGCTAGCGAACCAGCGTCACGGGGACGCGCACCAGGTGTACGACGCGGTGCGCTACCGAGCCGAGCAGCAGCTCGCCGACCGTGCTCATGCCGCGGGTGCCGAGGATCACCTCGTCCACCTTCTCCGCCTCGGCGAACTTGGCGATCGTGGGCGCGATCTCGCCTTCGCGCAGATGGGCCGAATACGCCACCTTCGCCTCGTCCAGCAGCCTCGTCGCGGACGAGAGCACGCGCTCGCAGGCCTGGCGGCGGATCTTCTCGGCTTCCTCGCGCATGACGTACACGCGCATTTCCTCGTAGCTCACCGGAGGCTCCACGTGCAGCACGAGCAGCTCCCCCGGGGCTTCGCGGACGCGCCCGACGGCGTAGCGCACCGCGTTCAACGCATGTTCCGAGCCGTCGACCGGCACCAGCAGCTTCTTCGCCATCCCCACCTCCGCGCGGCCAATCGTATCACCACGGCGCCCGATTGCCCGCCGGCGGCGCGCGGCGGGATAATGGCGGCGTGGTCGCCGTATTGCGCCTTCTGCTGCTCGCCGCTGCGCTCGGCATCGCGACGACGGCGGCTGCGCGCGTGCCGCAAGTGGCGAACGGCGTGTTCCTGGTCGCGAAGCCGGGGCTGCCGGACCCCAACTTCAGCCACAGCGTCGTGCTCGTCACGCACGGGCCGGACGAGAGCACGGTCGGCGTGATCATCAACCGGCCGACGCCGCTGAAGCTCTCGGAGATCGTGCCGCGCGGCGTACCCACGGAGAACTACCGGGGCCGCGTGTACTTCGGCGGACCGGTGATGCTGCAGGCGATCGTCGCCGTGTTCCACGCGCGCTCCGCCCCGACCGCGCCGGCCTTCCACGTCCTGAAGGACCTGTACTTCACCACCCACCGCGACAACCTGCGCGGCCTGCTCGCGTCGAAGAGCGGGCGCTACCGCATCTACCTGGGGTTCTCGAGCTGGGCGCCCGGGCAGCTGGAGGACGAAATCGCGAACGACAGCTGGTACGTGCTGCCGGCGGACGAAGCGACCGTGTTCCGCGCCGACATGAGCGGCCTCTGGCAGGCGCTCGTCGAGCGGGCGAACGCCGAGCAGGTCCGCCTGACCCCCTGAGGCCGCGCCCCCGCCAGAAACGAGAAGCCCCGCGGGAGCGGGGCTATGTGCCCGGAAGCACCGGGCGTGCCGCGAGAGCGGCACTCATCATGTCGTGCTCGGAGCCCGCGGTCACGCCGAGTCCTTCGGCACGGCGCATCGGTCTCGCGCGGTACCCGGACGCTCGCCCGGAATCCCGCGCCCGCGCGGCCAGGTAGCCCGGCCGCGGTTGCGCGCTCCGGATTGCAACGTAGCACGCGCCGCGCGGATGTCAACCCGCTTTCCGGCTTTCGCAGCGCAGCATGGCTGCGCGCTCGCCGACGCTTCCTACGCGGCCGCCTTCGCCTGCGCCTTTTCGAACAGCATCCGGCCGCCGCGGAAGTCCGCGACGATCGTGTCCTTGGGCGCGAAGCGCCCTTCCAGGATCGCCTTCGAAAGCGGATTCTCGATCTCGGACTGGATGGCGCGCTTGAGCGGGCGGGCGCCGTACACCGGGTCGAAGCCGACCTTCGCCAGCTCGGCCACCGCCGCGTCCGAGACCTCGAAGCCGAGCTCCATCCTCGCCAGGCGCGCCTTGAGCACGCCGAGCTGGATGCGCGCGATCGCCCCGATCTGCGCGTCGCTGAGCGCGTGGAACACGACGGCCTCGTCGATCCGGTTGATGAACTCCGGCCGGAAGTGCACCTTCACCTCGCCCATGACCGCGACCTTGATCACGCCGTAGTCGCTGCCCGCCATCTGCTGGATCATCTGCGAGCCGAGATTCGAGGTCATCACGATCACCGTGTTCTTGAAGTCGACCGTGCGCCCTTGGCCGTCGGTGAGGCGGCCCTCGTCGAGCACCTGCAGCAGCGCATTGAACACGTCCGGGTGCGCCTTCTCGACCTCGTCGAACAGGATCACCGCGTAGGGCTTGCGCCGCACCTGTTCGGTGAGCTGCCCGCCCTCCTCGTAGCCCACGTAGCCGGGGGGCGCGCCGATCAGGCGCGCGACCGAGTGCTTCTCCATGTACTCGGACATGTCGATGCGGATGAGGTGCTCCTCCGAGTCGAACAGGAACGCGGCGAGCGCCTTGCACAGCTCGGTCTTGCCCACGCCCGTGGGCCCGAGGAACAGGAACGAGCCGTAGGGCCGGTTCGGGTCGGCGAGCCCGGAGCGCGAGCGGCGGATGGCGTCGGAAACGAGCCGCACCGCCTCGTCCTGGCCGACCACGCGCTCGTGGAGCTTGTCCTCCATCCGGATCAGCTTCTCGCGCTCGCCCTGCATCATCTTCGAGACCGGGATACCCGTCGCGCGCGATACCACCTCGGCGATCTCCTCGGCCCCCACCTGGGTGCGCAGCAGCTTCGCCTTCGGCGCCTTCGCCGGCCCGCCCTGGGCCGGCGCAGTCTCGGCTGACTGGGTCTCAGCCCTTTTGAGCTGCGCCTCGAGCGGCGGGATCCTGCCGTACTGGATCTCGCTCATCTTCTGCCAGTCGCCCTTGCGGCGCGCCTCTTCCATCGCGATCTTGAGCTTCTCCAGCTCCTCCTTGATGTGCTGGCTGCCCGCGACCTGCGCCTTCTCGGCCTTCCAGACCTCCTCGAGGTCGGAATAGTCCTTCTCGAGCCTGGCGATCTCCTGCTCGATGATCTCGAGGCGCTTGCGCGAGGCCTCGTCCTTCTCCTTCTTCACCGCCTCGCGCTCGATGCGCAGCTGGATCAGGCGCCGGTCGAGCCGGTCCATCGCCTCGGGCTTGGAGTCGATCTCCATCTTGATGCGCGCGGCCGCCTCGTCGATCAGGTCGATCGCCTTGTCGGGCAGGAACCGGTCGGTGATGTAGCGGTGCGAGAGCTCGGCCGCGGCGACGATCGCCGGGTCGGTGATCTCGACGCCGTGGTGCAGCTCGTATTTCTCCTGCAGGCCGCGCAGGATCGCGATGGTCGCCTCGACGCTCGGCTCCCCGACCAGGACCTTCTGGAAGCGGCGCTCGAGCGCGGCGTCCTTCTCGATGTACTTGCGGTACTCGTCGAGCGTGGTGGCGCCCACGCAGTGCAGCTCGCCGCGCGCGAGCGCGGGCTTCAGCATGTTGCCGGCGTCGATCGCCCCTTCGGCCTTGCCGGCGCCGACCATGGTGTGCAGCTCGTCGATGAACACGATGGTGTTGCCCTCGTCCTGCGCGAGCTCCTTCAACACCGCCTTCAGGCGCTCCTCGAACTCGCCGCGGTATTTCGCCCCGGCGAGCAGCGCCGCCATGTCGAGCGCGAGGACGCGCTTGTTCTTGAGCGTCTCGGGCACCTCGCCGTTCACGATCCGCTGCGCGAGGCCCTCGACGATCGCGGTCTTGCCCACGCCGGGCTCGCCGATCAGCACGGGGTTGTTCTTGGTGCGCCGCTGCAGAATCTGGATCACGCGCCGGATCTCGTCGTCGCGCCCGATCACCGGGTCGAGCTTGCCGGCGCGCGCGCGCTCGGTGAGGTCGAGCGTGTACTTCGCGAGCGCCTGGCGCTGCGACTCGCCCGCCTGGTCGGCGACGCTCGCGCCGCCGCGCACCTGCTCGATCGCCTTCTCGAGCGCGGCGCGCGTCACGCCCGCCTGCTTGAGGAGCTTGCCGGTCTCGCCCTTGTCGCCCACCGCGGCGAGCAGGAACATCTCCGAGGCGATGAACTGGTCGGCGCGCTTCTGCGCTTCCTTGTCGGCGACGTTGAGCAGCGCCGCGAGCTCGCGCGAGACGTGCACTTCGCCGCTCGCGCCTTCGACCTTGGGCAGCCGCCCGAGCGCCTGCTGCAGCGCCGCCTTCAGCGCGGCCGGATTGCCTCCGGCGCGCTGCAGGAGCGAGGCCGCGGCCCCGTCCTCCTGGCCAAGCAGCGCGAGCAGCAGGTGCTGCGGCTCGATGTACTGATGGTCCTGCCCGACCGCCAGGCTCTGCGCCTCGGCCAGGGCCTCCTGCAGCTTGGTGGTGAACTTCTCGAAGCGCATCGCCTTGATCCTTCTCGGAAAGCTGCAAGGCAGGTGGGGCCTTTCGCGCCGGATTCAAGCGCCTTCGGCCCCGGGGGGGCGCCGCGCGGCCGACGCCGGACCCGCTCTACGCCTTGCCCTTGGTGCGCCAAGCCCCTATATACGGGGGTACGAAGAGGACCCCGTGGAAAAGCATACTCGAATCAACATCGCGTATTTCCTGTTCGCCATCTTCATGGTGCTGCTGGTCCAGCAGTGGTGGAGCCAGGCGCAGCAGACCGAGGTGGTGCCCTACAGCCAGTTCGAGCAGATGCTCGCCGAGCACAAGTTCGACAAGGTCTTCGTGGGCGAGCAGCGCATCATCGGCGAGCTCAAGTCGCCGCGCGGCGCGAAGACCACCATCGTGGCGAACATCGTCCCGCCCGAGCTCGCGAAGAGCCTGTCGAAATACGACGTCACCTACACCCGCATCTACGAGAGCACCTGGCTCAAGGACCTGATGTCGTGGATCGTCCCGGCGCTGGTGTTCTTCGGCCTGTGGTACTTCCTGATCCGCAGGATGGCCTCGCAGCAGGGGGGGCTGGGCGGCTTCATGAGCATCGGCAAGAGCCGCGCGAAGGTCTACGTCGAGCACCAGACCGGGGTGACCTTCGACGACGTGGCGGGCGTGGACGAGGCGAAGGCCGAGCTGAAAGAAGTGGTCGAGTTCCTCAAGGACCCGCAGCGCTACGGCAGGCTCGGCGCGCGCGTGCCGAAGGGAATCCTGCTGGTCGGCCCGCCGGGCACCGGCAAGACGCTGCTCTCGCGCGCGGTCGCGGGCGAGGCCGGCGTGCCGTTCTTCTCGATTTCGGGCTCCGAGTTCGTCGAGATGTTCGTCGGCGTGGGCGCGGCGCGCGTGCGGGACCTCTTCGAGCAGGCGCGCCAGAAAGCGCCCGCGATCATCTTCATCGACGAGCTCGACGCGCTCGGGCGCGCGCGCGGCACGGGCCTCATGGGCGGCCACGACGAGAAGGAGCAGACGCTGAACCAGCTCCTCTCGGAGCTCGACGGCTTCGACCCGAGCACGGGGCTCGTGCTGCTCGCGGCGACCAACCGCCCCGAGATCCTCGACCCCGCGCTGCTGCGCGCCGGGCGCTTCGACCGCCAGGTGCTGGTCGACCGGCCCGACAAGAAGGGCCGGCTGCAGATCCTCGCGGTGCACGTGAAGAAGATCCGGCTCGCCGCCGGCGTCGACCTGGAGCAGATCGCGGCGCTCACGCCCGGGTTCTCGGGCGCCGACCTCGCCAACCTGGTGAACGAGGCGGCGCTGGTCGCGACGCGGCGCGGCGCGGACGCCGTGACGCTGGACGATTTCACCCAGGCGGTGGAGCGCATCGTCGCCGGGCTCGAGAAGAGGAGCCGCGTGCTCAACGAGACCGAGCGGCGCACGGTCGCCTACCACGAGATGGGCCACGCGCTGGTCGCGATGTCGCTGCCCGGCAGCGACCCGGTGCAC
>JAKALD010000004.1 GCA_021813275.1 Pseudomonadota bacterium
AAAGGCCGAGCTCGGGAAACACGCACAGCAGGGCCTGGTGGCGCGCGGCCTCGCGCATGAGCGCGAGCGTGCCCTGGACGTTGAACGCGGGATCCGCGACGCGCAGCGCCGGCGTGGCGACCGCCACGCGCACGAAGCCGTGCCGGTACAGGTTGAAGAAATCGTCGCGCGAAGCCATCGCGGAGCCGTCCTGCGGGGCATTCTACCGCAACTCCATTATGGTATCCTAGGCCATATGTCGAGAGCCGTTCCGGAGCCGTGCGCGTCGCTGCTGGAGGAGACGGTGGTGCTGCCCGGCGGCGCGCAGATCACGATCGCGCTGTGGCGTGAGCGGGTCCGCGGTCTGCGCTATCGCCTGTGCTTCGTGCGCGGCGCCGCCTGCCTGGTGCGCTACGACAACGAGACGCCCGGCCGTGCGCGCCGGCAGCTGCGCGGGCGCACGCTGCCCTACGAGGTCCGCTCGGTCGAGCAGCTGCGCTACGACTTCGAGCGCGACGTCGAGGCCGTGCATGGCGCGCAGCCTTAGCCTGCGCGTGGCGAGCTCCGCGCAGGCGCTCGATCGCTTCGAGGCCGGCTGGAATCAGCTCGCCGAGGGCGGGCGCCTGCCGCCCGAGCGGGTGCTCAGCTTCGCCGATCTGCCGCTGCTGCTGCGCACGCTCACGCCCGCACGCTGGGCGCTGCTCGAGCGCCTGGCCGCCGACGGGCCGGTGTCGGTCTACGAGCTCGCGAGGCGGCTGCAGCGCGACTACAAGAACGTGCATACTGACGCGAAGCGGCTCGCCGAGCTGGGCCTGGTCGAGCGCCGCGAGCACGCGCTCGTGGCGGTCGGCTGGGACGCGGTGCGCGCCGAGCTGCGTCTTGGCGTCTGAACCGGAGACCGTCATGAATGCCCCCCGCACGAACGCCCTCGATCTCGAGCACTACTGGATGCCGTTCACCGACAACCGGCGCTTCAAGCGCGCGCCAAAGCTGGTGGCGAGCGCCAGGGACATGTACTACACGATCACCGACGGCCGGCAGGTCCTCGACGGCCTGGCGACGCTGTGGTGCGTGAACGCGGGCCACTGCAGGCCGAGGATCGTGGAGGCGATCCGCGCGCAGGCGGGCGTGCTCGACTTCGCCTCCTCGTTCTCGCTCGGCCATCCGTTGCCGTTCCGCGTCGCCGCGCGCGTCGCCGAGCTCGCGCCGCCCGGCATGTCGCACGTGTTCTTCACCAACTCGGGCTCCGAGGCGGTGGACACCGCGCTCAAAATCGCGCTCGCCTACCACCGCCTGCGCGGCGAGGGGACGCGGACGCGCTTCATCGGCCGCGAGCGCGGCTATCACGGAGTGAACCTCGGCGGCATCTCGGTTTCGGGCGTGCCCGCCAACCGCAGGGCCTTCGCCGGCGCGCTCCTGCCGGCGGTCGATCACCTGCGCCACACGCAGGACCTGGCGCAGCCGCGCGTTCGCGCGCGGCTGCGCCGCCACGGGCGCCGAGCTCGCCGATGAGCTCGCCGAGCGCCTTGTGCCGCTGCACGGCGCCGAGAACATCGCCGCGGTGATCGTCGAGCCGGTGGCGGGGGCGGGCGGCGTGCTCGTGCCACCCAGGGGCTACCTCGAGCGGCTGCGCGAGATCTGCACGCGCCACGGCATCCTGCTCGTGTTCGACGAGGTGATTTGCGGCTTCGGGCGCCTGGGCAAGCCGTTCGCCGCGCAGCACTTCGGCGTGCAGCCCGACCTGATCACCTTCGCGAAGGGCATCACCTCGGGCGCGGCGCCGCTCGGCGGCGTGCTGGTGCGCGACGCGCTCTACGAGGCGTTCATGGCCTCGCCGGGCGCGGGGGTCGAGTTCTTCCACGGCTATACCTACTCGGGCCATCCGCTCGCCTGCGCCGCCGCGCTCGGCGCGCTCGACACCTACGCCGAGGAGGGCCTGCTCACGCGCGCCGCGGGCGAGATCGGCAGCTATTTCGAGGACGGGGTGCACGCGCTCAAGGGCCTGCCGAACGTGATCGACTGCCGCAACCTGGGGCTGATCGGCGCGGTGGAGCTCGCGCCGCGCTCGGGCGCACCCGGCGCGCGCGCCTTCGAGGCCTTCGAGAAATGCTGGGACAGGGGGGTGTTCGTGCGCCCGATCGGCGACGCGCTCGCCTTTTGCCCGCCGCTCATCGCCGAGAAGAAGCACCTCGACCAGATGTTCGGCGTCGTGGCCGAAGTCCTGCGCGCGCTCGGCTGACAGCGCCTGTCAACGCCCCAAGTCCGTGCGGCGCGCTCGCTCGGAGTGCGCCGCGGGCGGATGCTGACGCTTATGTCATAGAATGTGCTCTCGGGCGGCGATCGAGCGCGGTGCAGGCACGGCGCTTGCTTAGCCACGGCATTTCTTACCAAAGGGGAGCATTCATGAAAGCATCCTTTCGCTCGTTGATGGGCGCAGCGGTGCTCGCGGCCGCAATGCTGCACGCGGGCGGCGCAGCAGCGGAAAAGACCATCAAGTTCATCCCGGAGGCGGATCTGAAGAGCCTGGATCCGATCTGGACCACCGCCTACATCACCCGCAACCACGGCTACATGGTGTACGACACGCTGTTCGCCACCGACGCGAAGTTCCAGGTGCGCCCGCAGATGGTCGACACCTACCAAGTGAGCGCGGACAAGCTCACCTGGACCTTCACGCTGCGCGATGGGCTGAAGTTCAGCGACGGCCAGCCGGTGCGCTCGGCCGACTGCATCGCCTCGATCGAGCGCTGGGCGAAGCGCGACGTGCTCGGCCAGAAGCTCGGCGAGCTGACCGAGTCGTGGACCGCGGTGAACGACAAGACCTTCAAGCTCAAGCTGAAGAAGCCCTTCGCGTTCGTACTCGAGGCGCTCGGCAAGCCTTCTTCGAACGTGCCGTTCATCATGCCCGAGCGCGTCGCCAAGACCGACGCCTTCACCCAGATCACCGATCCGATCGGCTCGGGCCCGTTCATGATGGTGAAGAGCGAGTGGGTGCCCGGCAGCAAGGTGGTGTACGTCAAGAACCCCTACTACAGGCCGAGGAGCGAGCCGCCCTCGTGGGCCGCGGGCGGCAAGGTGGTGAAGGTCGACCGCGTCGAGTGGCTGTACATCCCGGACTCGGCGACCGCCGCCAACGCGATCAACGCGGGCGAGGTCGACTGGTGGCAGCAGCTGCCGCCCGATCTGATCCCGGTGCTCGCGGCGAACAAGGACATCAAGATCGAGAACACCGATCCGCTCGGCTCGATCGGGATCCTGCGCTTCAACCACCTGCAGCCGCCGTTCAACAACCCGAAGATGCGCGAGGCGCTGCTGTACGTGGTGAACCAGCAGGACTACGCAATCGGCATCGCCGGCAGCCCGAAGAACGGCCATCCCTGCTACTCCTTCTACACCTGCGGCACGCCGCTCGCGAGCGAGCTCGGCGCGGGGCCCCTCAAGGGCAAGCGCGACTTCGACAAGGCGAAGGCGCTCATCAAGGAGGCCGGCTACAAGGGCGAGAAGATCGTGGTGCTGGACGCCACCGACCAGCCGATCGTGCACGCGCAGGCGCTGATCACGCTCGAGCTGCTGAAGAAGCTGGGGCTCAACGCGGAGCTCGCCTCGAGCGACTGGGGCACGCTGATCACCCGGCGCGCCTCGAAGGAGCCGGTGGACAAGGGCGGCTGGTCGATCTTCCACACCTGGTTCGTCGGCCCGGACATGACCACCCCGGCGCTCAACGCGCCGCTGCGCGCCTCAGGGGCGGACGCCTGGTTCGGCTGGCCGAGCGATCCGAAGATCGAGGCGCTGCGCAACCAGTGGTTCGCGGCCGCCGATCCGGCCGCGGCGAAGACCCTCGCCGAGCAGATCCAGGCCGAGGCGTTCAAGAGCGTGCCCTACATCCCGACCGCGCAGTTCATCATCCCGACGGCGTATCGCACGGACCTGTCGGGGATCCTGGTCTCGCCGATTCCGCTGATGTGGAACGTGGAGAAGAAGTAGCCGTGCGGGGGCGCGAGGCGAGCAAGCCCCGCGCCCGCGCCGCGATCCTGCGACCGGCTCGATGTTGGGCTACTTCCTGAGGCGGCTGCTCGCGACCATCCCCGTCATGGGGGTGGTCGCGCTGTTCGTCTTCTCGCTGCTCTACCTCAGCCCGGGAGACCCGGCGGCGATCATCGCCGGCGATCTCGCCACGCCGGCGGACATCGCGCGCATCCGCACCAAGCTCGGGCTGGACGAGCCGTACTTCGAGCGCTTCGGGCACTGGCTCGCGGCGCTTGCGCACGGCGACCTGGGGACCTCGATCTTCACCGGCCTGCCGGTCGCGCACCTGATCGCGCAGCGCGTCGAGCCGACGGTCGCGCTCACCGTGTGCACGCTGATCGTCACGGTGCTCCTCGCCGTGCCGCTCGGCGTGCTCGCCGCCTGGAAGGCGGGCGGCTGGGTCGACCGGGCGGTGATGGCCTTCTCGGTGCTCGGCTTCTCGCTGCCGGTGTTCGTATTCGCCTACCTGCTGATCATGCTGTTCGCGATGAAGCTCGGCTGGCTGCCGGTGCAGGGCTACCGCCCGATCGAGGACGGGTTCTGGCCGTTCCTGCGCCACCTCGTCCTGCCCTCAGTCGCCCTCGGCACGGTGTACATGGCGCTGATCGCGCGCATCACCCGGGCCACGATGCTCGACGTGCTGGCGCAGGACTACATCCGCACCGCGCACGCGAAGGGGCTCGCGCCCGGCGAGGTGCTCGTCGGCCACGCGCTCAAGAACGCCTCGGTGCCGATCGTCACCGTGATCGGCATCGGCGTCACCCTGCTCATCTCGGGGGTGGTGGTCACCGAGACCGTGTTCGCGATTCCCGGTATCGGGCGGCTCACGGTCGACGCGATCCTGCGGCGCGACTACCCGATCATCCAGGCGGTGACGCTGATCTTCTCCGCGGCGTACGTGATCATCAACCTCCTGGTGGACCTGAGCTACACGGTGCTCGATCCGCGCATCCGCTACTGAACGCCGCCGACCCATGGCCGCAGTCCCCGCCGAAGCCGCGCTGCCTGCGCGCTCCGAATCGCCCACCTGGCGGCGCTTCAAGGACGCCTTCCGCCGCCATCCGACCGCGATCTTCGGCGCGGTGGTGCTCGTGCTGATGGTCCTGGTCGCGCTCGCCGCGCCTTATCTGCACACGGTCGATCCGCAGGCGCTCTCGCCGATCCGGCGCCTGCGCCCGCCTTCGGCCGAGTACTGGTTCGGCACCGACATGCTCGGGCGCGACGTCTACAGCCGCGTGCTCTACGGCACGCGCGTGTCGCTCACCATCGGCATCGCGGTCGCGCTGCTCGCGACCGCGGTGGGCCTAGCGATCGGACTGGTGACCGGCTTCGTGCGCTGGGCCGACGCGATCGTGATGCGCGTCATGGACGGCCTGATGTCGATTCCGGCGGTGCTGCTCGCGATCGCGCTGATGGCGCTCACCCACGCGAGCCTGGGCAACGTGATTTTCGCGATTACCGTGTCGGAGTTTCCGCGCGTGGTGCGCCTGGTGAGGAGCCTGGTGCTTGGCCTGCGCGAGCAGCCGTTCGTCGAGGCGGCGACCGCCGCCGGCACGAGCCTCGCGCGCACGCTCGTGCGCCACATCCTGCCGAACACGCTCGCGCCGCTGCTCGTGCAGGCGACCTACATCTGCGCCTCAGCGATGATCACCGAGGCGATCCTGTCGTTCATCGGCGCGGGCACACCGCCGAACATCCCGAGCTGGGGCAACATCATGGCCGAGGCGCGCAGCCTGTTCCAGATCGCGGGCTACCTGATTCTGTTTCCCGGCGCGTTTCTCTCGCTCACCGTGCTCGCGGTGAACCTGCTCGGCGACGGCATGCGCGACGCGCTCGATCCCCGCCTCGCGCGCCGCATGTGAGCCGCGCATGAACGCCGCGCGCGAGCCGCTGCTCGAGGTCGAGGACCTGCGCACGTACTTCTACACGCGCGACGGCGTGGTGCGCGCGGTCGACGGCGTGTCCTGTCGCGTCTATCCGGGCGAGACGCTCGCCGTGGTCGGCGAATCCGGCTGCGGCAAGAGCGTCACTTCGCTCTCGATCCTGCGGCTGATCGCCTCGCCCGGCAGGATCGCGTCCGGCCGCATCGTGTTCCAGGGCCGGAACCTGCTTGAGCTGCCGGAGGACGAGATGCGCGCGATCCGCGGCAACGAGATCTCGATGATCTTCCAGGAGCCGATGACCTCGCTCAACCCGGTGCTCACGATCGGCCGGCAGATCGCCGAGGCGCTCGTGCTGCACCAGGGGCTCGCGCGCGGCGCGGCGCTTGAGCGCGCGGTCGAGATGCTGCGCCTGGTCGGCACGCCGGAGGCCGAGCGGCGCGTCGCGCAATATCCGCACGAGCTCTCGGGGGGCATGCGCCAGCGCGTGATGATCGGCATGGCGCTCGCCTGCAATCCGAAGCTGCTCATCGCCGACGAGCCGACGACCGCGCTCGACGTGACCATCCAGGCCCAGATCCTCGACCTGATGCGCGCGCTGCAGCGCAAGACGGGCGCGGCGATCGTGCTCATCACGCACGACCTCGGCGTGGTGGCCGAGATGGCGCAGCGCGTGGTCGTGATGTACGCCGGGCACAAGGTCGAGGAAGCCGCAGTCGAGGCGCTGTTCGAGCGGCCGCAGCACCCTTATACGCTCGGCCTCATGGGCTCGGTGCCGCGGCTCGCCGAAGCCGGCGAGGAGTCCGACGTGCGCAAGCGCCTGGCCGAGATTCCGGGCATGGTGCCTTCGCTCAAGGAGCAGATCGCCGGCTGCCTGTTCGCGCCGCGCTGCCCCTACGCGGACGCGCGCTGCCGCAGCGAAGCGCCGGCGCTCGAGGAGAAGCTTCCCGGCCACTGGGCGGCGTGCTGGCGATCGGAGCGCCTGGCCGCATGAACGCCGTGCTCCCGGGCGGCGCCGCGCCTGCCGACACCCTGCTGCGGGTGTCGGAGCTGCGCAAGTACTTCCCGGTGAGAAAGGGCCTGTTCGGCGCCGCCTCGGGCGAGGTGCACGCGGTGGACGGCGTGAGCTTCTGGATGCGCGAAGGCGAGACGCTCGGCCTGGTGGGCGAGTCCGGCTGCGGCAAGTCCACGACCGGCAAGGCCATCCTGCGCCTGCTCGATCCGACGAGCGGCACGATCGAGTGGCGCGGCCGGCGCATCGAGCGCCTCGGCCGCGCCGCGATGCGCCCGTACCGGCGCGAGCTGCAGGCGGTGTTCCAGGACCCGTACTCCTCGCTCAACCCGAGGATGCGCGCGGCCGACATCGTCGCCGAGCCGCTGCGCAACTTCGAGCGCGTCTCGCGCGCCCAGGCGCGCGAGCGCGCCGCGTTCCTATTCGAGAAGGTCGGCCTGCACGCCGACCAGTTGGTGAAGTTCCCGCACGAGTTCTCCGGCGGGCAGCGCCAGCGCCTCGGGATTGCGCGCGCGCTCGCGGTGCGCCCCAGGCTGATCGTGTGCGACGAGCCGGTCTCCGCGCTCGACGTCTCGGTGCAGGCGCAGGTGGTCAACCTGCTCGCCGACCTGCAGGCCGACTTCGGCCTGTCGTACCTGTTCGTGGCGCACGACCTGGCGGTGGTCGAGCACATCAGCGACCGCGTCGCGGTGATGTACCTGGGCAAGATCGTCGAGCTCACCGACCGGCGCTCGCTGTTCCGCAGCCCGCAGCACCCGTACACCGAGGCGCTCCTTTCGGCGGTGCCGGTGCCCGATCCGAAGGCGAAGCGCAAGCGCATCATCCTGACCGGCGACGTGCCGAGCCCGATCGCCCCGCCGCCCGGCTGCCGCTTCCATACCCGCTGCCCCTACGCCGAGGAGCGCTGCCGCGTCGAGGAGCCGGTCATGAAAGAGGTCCGCCCCGGGCACTTCGTCGCCTGCCATCTGCGCAACGCGCCGCGCGAGGGTGCAATGCAATGAGTGAAATACGCGTCGTCGTCAATCCGTGTGCGGCCGCGCGCGCCGAGCCCTACGGCAGCGCGCGCGCGGCGGTGCTGAACGCCGAAGGGTTTGCCGCCGCGCGACGCGAGATCTCGGCTTGGCCTGGATACGCGCCGACGCCGCTGCGGGTGCTGCCCGGGCTTGCCGCGCGCCTTGGGCTCGAGCGCCTGTGGTACAAGGACGAGCGCACGCGCTTCGGGCTGAAGAGCTTCAAGGCCCTGGGCGGCGCGTACGCGGTGCGGTGCGTACTCGAGCGCAATCGGGGCGTGGCCGCGAGCGCGCTCACGGTCACCTGCGCGACCGACGGCAACCACGGCCGCTCGGTTGCCTGGGGCGCGCAGCTGTTCGGCTGCCGCTGCGTGATCTTCATTCACGAGGCGGTGAGCGAGGGCCGGCGCGCCGCCATCGCGCGCTACGGCGCAAAGGTGGTGCGCGTTCCCGGCAACTACGACGACGCGGTGCGCCATGCGGCCGCGGAGGCGGCGCGCAACGGCTGGTTCGTGGTCTCCGATACCTCCTACGAAGGCTACCGGGACGTGCCGCTCGACGTGATGCACGGCTACGGCGTCATGGCCGACGAAGCGGCCGAGCAGCTCGGGGGTGCGGCGCCGAGCCACGTGCTGGTGCAAGCCGGGGTCGGCGCGCTCGGCGCGGCGCTGTGCGCGAGCTTCTGGCTGCGCTGGGGCGCGCAGCGGCCGCGCTGCGTGCTGGTCGAGCCGACCCGGGCCGACTGCTACTACCGCAGCATCGCCGCGGGGCGGCCGGTCGCGGTGCACGGCGAGCTCGCCACGGTGATGGCCGGGCTCGCCTGCGGGGAGGTCTCGGAGCTCGCCTGGCGGATCCTCGAGCACGGCGCCGGCGCGGTCGTCGCGCTCGACGACGAATGGGCGCTCGAGGCGGTGCGCGCGCTCGCGAACCCCGCGCCCGGCGACTCGCCAGTGGTCGCCGGGGAGACCGGCGCCGCCGGCCTGGCCGCGCTGCTTGCGCTCGCGCCGCGCGCCGATCTGCGCCGGCAACTCGGGCTCGGCGCCGATTCGCGCGTGCTGCTGATCGGCAGCGAAGGCGATACCGACCCGCAGATCTACCAGCGCATCGTCGGCCGCAGCGCCGAAGAGGTCCTTGCCGAATGAAAGCCGAAGCGCTGCGCATCGACGCCGATCGCCTGCTCGCGCGGCTCGGCACGCTCGCCGAGATCGGCGCGATCGAGGGCGGCGGCTGCTGCCGCCTGGCGCTCACCGACGAAGACCGCGCCGGGCGCGACCTGGTCGTGCGCTGGATGCGCGAGCTCGGGCTCGAGGTCTCGATCGACCCGATCGGCAACATCTTCGGCTGCCGCGCCGGAACCGAGGCGGCGGCACCGGTCATGGCCGGCTCGCACATCGACACCGTGCGCACCGGCGGGCGCTACGACGGCAACCTGGGCGTGCTCGGCGCGCTCGAGGCGATCGCCACGCTCAACGCCGCCGGAGTGCGCACGCGCCGGCCCCTGGTGGTCGCGGTGTTCACGGACGAAGAGGGCGCGCGGTTTGCGCCGGACATGCTCGGCTCGCTGGTGTACGTAAGTGGCCTGCAACTGGAGGAGGCACTTGCCACCGTCGGGATCGACGGCGCGGTGCTCGGCGATGAGCTCAGGCGTATCGGCTACGCGGGAGCCGCTCCGCTCGGCATTCACCGGCCGCATGCCTACCTCGAGCTGCACATCGAGCAGGGGCCGGTGCTCGACGCCGAGGGCGTCACGATCGGCGCGGTCGAGAATCTGCAGGGCATCTCCTGGCAGAAGATCGCGATCACCGGGCAGTCGAACCATGCCGGCACCACGCCGATGCGCCTGCGCCACGACGCCGGCTACGGCGCCGCCGCGGTCGGAAATTTCCTGCGCCAGCTCGCGCGCGAGCTCGGCGGCGACCAGGTCTGCACCATGGGGCGCGTCGCGCTGCACCCGAACCTGATCAACGTAATCGCCGCGCGCGCCACGGTGTGCGCCGACCTGCGCAACACCGACGAGGCGCGGCTGCGCGAGGCCGAGCGCCGGCTCGCCGCATTCCTCGAGGAGCTGGCGCGCGCCGAGGGCCTGCGAATCACGAGCAGGCCGCTCGCCCGCTTCGAGCCGGTGCGCTTCGACCCGGGGCTAGTGCAGCTCGTCGAACGCACTGCGGCGCGCCTGGGGTATACGCACCGGCGCATGACCTCGGGGGCCGGGCACGACGCGCAGATGCTCGCGCGCATCTGCGCCGCGGCGATGGTGTTCGTGCCGAGCGTGCGCGGGATCAGCCACAATCCGGCCGAGCACACCGAGACGGCCGACCTGGCCGCGGGCGCAAACGTTCTCCTGCACAGCCTGATGGAGCTTGCCGCATGACGCGCATCGTCACCGTGGGCGCGGCGCAGCTCGGCCCGATCGCGAGGCGCGAATCGCGCCGGCAGGTGGTCGCGAGGCTCGTCGAGCTGATGCGCCGCGCAAGATCGCACGGCTGCGACCTGGTGGTCTACCCCGAGCTCGCGCTCACGACGTTCTTTCCGCGCTGGTACTTCGAGGACCAGGCCGAGATCGACGCCTGGTTCGAGCGCGAGATGCCGGGGCCGGAGACGCAGCCGATTTTCGACGAGGCGCGCAAGCTCGGCGTCGGCTTCTACCTCGGCTACGCCGAGCTGGCCGAGGAGCAGGGGCGCACGCGCCGCTTCAACACCTCGATCCTCGTCGACAGGAACGCCGCGATCGTCGGCAAGTACAGGAAGGTCCACCTGCCGGGCCATGCCGAGCACGAGCCGTGGCGCCGCTTCCAGCACCTGGAGAAGCGCTACTTCGAGACCGGCAACTTGGGCTTCCCGGTGTTCCGCGCATTCGGCGGCATCATGGGGATGTGCATCTGCAACGACCGCAGGTGGCCGGAGACCTATCGGGTGATGGGCCTGCAGGGTGTCGAGATGGTGCTGCTCGGCTACAACACCCCGGTGCACAATCCGCCCGCGCCGGAGCACGACAACCTGTCCAACTTCCACAACTGCCTGGTGATGCAGGCCGGGGCTTACCAGAACGGCACCTGGGTGGTCGGCGTGGCCAAGGCCGGCTGCGAGGAGGGGGTCGACCAGATCGGCAACTCGATGATCGTCGCGCCCTCCGGGGAAATCGTCGCCGCCTGCTCGACGCTCGGCGACGAGCTCGCGATCGCGCGCTGCGATCTCGATCTCACGCGCTCCTACAAGAGCACGGTGTTCGACTTCGCGCGCCACCGCGAACCGCAGCACTACGCGCTGATCGTCGAGCGCAAGGGCGCAGTGCCTCCGCCCGAGCGCTAGGCGGGAAAGCGCTCCCTACAGCCACCCCGCGCGGCGGAAGCGCCGGAACAGCCAGAAATCGATGCTTGCCATGACGGCGAGCGCGAGGGGATAGCCGAAGGGCAGCTCGAGCTCGGGCATCGACCTGAAGTTCATGCCGTAGATGCCCGCGATCAGGGTCGGAACGGCGACGAGCGCGGCGTACGCCGCGAGCCGCTTCGTGACCTCGTTCTCCTGCAGCGTGATCATCGACAGGTTCACGTTCAGCGCCGTGGTCACCATGTCGCGGATCGAGTCGATGGTGGAGTTCAGCCGCACGAGGTGGTCGTACACGTCCCGGAAATACTCGCCCATCCCCGCGCACACGGGCGGCACACGGCCGCCGTAGAGCTTGCCGGTCGCCTCGAGCAGCGGGCCGACGGCGTGCTTGAGCGTCATCAGCTCCTGCTTGAGGCCGTAGAGCGCCTCGACGTTCGCGCGCGCCGACTTGCCGGTGAAGATCTGCTCGTCGATCGACTCCAGGCGCGTCTCCAGCTGATCGAGCACCGGGAAATAGCGGTCCACCACCGCGTCCATGAGCGCGTAGAGCACGTAGCCCGATCCACGCTCGAGCAGCTCGGGCTCGCGCTCGCAGCGCGCGCGCACCTCGGCGAACCCGCGCTCGACGCGGCTCCTCACCGAGAGCACGTAGTTCGCCCCGACGAACACGTCGAGCTCGCCCACGTGCAGCGCCTCGCCCGCCGGCTCGACCGCCTGCAGCACCACGAACAGCGAATCGCCGTACTCCTCGATCTTCGGGCGCTGGTGGCCGTGGCGCGAGTCCTCGACCGCCAGCGCATGCAGGCCGAACTCCCGCTGCATCTCCTCCAGCTCGCCGTCGGCCGGATCGCGCAGCGCCACCCACACGAAGCACTCCGGGCGGCTCACATAGGCGCGGATCTCGTGCTTGCCGATCTCGGCGAGCTTCCTGCCCTTCTCGTAGGCGACGCAGTTGACGAGCATGGCGGTTCGCGCGCGGATGATACGTCAGGCGCCCGCGAGCGCGGAACCGGGAGCGGTGAAACCGAGGCCGAGCGCCTCGGCCACCGCGCGGTGCGTCACGCGGCCGCGGTGCACGTTCAGCCCCGCCATCAGGTGGGGGTCGCGCTCGAGCGCGGCGCGCACGCCGTGCTCGGCGAGCGCGAGCACGAAGGGCAGGGTCGCGTTGTTGAGCGCGAAGGTCGAGGTGTGCGGCACTGCGCCGGGCATGTTCGCCACGCAGTAGTGCACCACGCCATCGACCACGTAGGTCGGCTGCTCGTGCGTGGTCGGGCGCGAGGTCTCGAAGCAGCCGCCCTGGTCGATCGAGACGTCGACCACGACGGCGCCCGGCTTCATGCGCTTCACCAGCTCGCGGGAGACGAGTCTCGGCGCCGCGGCGCCGGGGATCAGCACCGCGCCGATCGCGAGGTCCGCGCTCGGCACGTGCTGCTCGATCGCGCTGCGCGTGGCGAGCGAGGTGCGCAGCGCGTGGCCGAAGCGCTCCGCGAGCGCGCGCAGCCGCCCGAGCTCGTGGCCGAGCACCCACACCTCCGCGCCCAGGCCGAGGGCGACCTCGGCCGCGTGGCTGCCGACCTTGCCGCCGCCGAGCACCACGACCTTGGCGGGGGCGACGCCGGGCACGCCCCCGAGCAGGATGCCGCGTCCGCCGTGCGGCTTCTCCAGGTAGTGCGCGCCGACCTGCACCGCCATGCGCCCGGCGACCTCGGACATCGGCGCGAGCAGCGGCAGTCCGCCGCCTGGCGCGGTCACGGTCTCGTAGGCGATGCAGGTTGCGCCGCTCGCGACGAGATCCATCGCCTGCTCGCGGTCGGCGGCGAGGTGCAGGTAGGTGAAGAGGGCCTGGCCAGGCCGCAGCTGCCTGCGCTCGCCGGCCTGCGGCTCCTTCACCTTGACGATCAGCTCGGCGCGCGCCCAGATGGCCGCGGCGTTCGCGGCCACGCTCGCGCCCGCCGCGCGGTACTCCTCGTCAGGCACACCGATGCCCGCGCCGGCGTCGCGCTCGACGAGCACCTCGTGCCCGTGCGCGACCAGCTCGCGCACGCTCGCCGGCACGAGGCTGACGCGATGCTCCTGGACCTTGATTTCCTTCGGTACGCCGATCAGCATGGGCTTCTCCCGCGGCCGCCGACGGGGCATCTTAGCAGCCGAAAGAGCGCCGCCATCGGCTAAAATCCGCGCTTTTCCTTCACCCGCATGTCCGAGATCAGCCGCCGCGCCCGCGAGCTGGGCACCGAGAACGCCTTCGTTGTCCTGGCCGAGGTGAACGCGCTCGTGCGCCAGGGTAAGGACATCGTCTCGTTCTGCATCGGCCAGCCCGACTTCCCGGCGCCGCCGAACGTGCAGGACGCAGGCGTGCGCGCGATCCGCGAGGGCAAGCACGGCTACACGCCCTCGGCCGGCATCGACGAGCTGCGCCAGGCGGCCGCGGCATACCTCGCGAAGATGCGCGGCGGGCTGCCGATCCGCCCCGAGGACGTCGTCGTCGGCGCCGGGGCGAAGCCGTTCATCGCTTACGCGATCCTGTCCACGACCGACCACGGCGCGGGCGACGAGGTGATCTATCCCAATCCCGGCTTTCCCATCTACGAGTCGCAGATCCTCGCCTGCGGCGCGAAACCCGTGCCGGTGCACCTGCGCGAGGCGCGCGGCTTCTCGTTCGACCCGGCCGAGCTGGGAAAGCTCATCACGCCGAAGACGAAGCTCGTGATCCTCAATTACCCGCACAACCCGACCGGCGGGCTGCTCTCGCGCGCCGAGCTCGAGGCGATCGCCGCGATCCTCGAGCGCCACCCGCAGGTCTGGGTGTACGCCGACGAGATCTACGGCCGGCTCGCGTACGCGGGCGAGTTCTTCTCGATCGCCCAGGTTCCGGGCATGTACGAGCGCACCATCATCTCGGACGGTGCCTCCAAGACCTGGGCGATGACCGGCTGGCGCATCGGCTTCACGTCGAACCCGGCGCTCGCGCCGGTGTTTACGCGCTGGATCACGAACACCGACTCGTGCGCCTCGCAGATCTCGCAGTGGGCGGCCCTCGCCGCGATCACCGGTCCGCAGGACGCGGCCGAGGCGATGCGCGCGAGCTTCCTCGAGAGGCGCGACCTGATCGTGGGCCTGCTCGACGACGTGCCGGGCGTGAGCTGCCAGGTGCCGGGCGGCGCCTTCTACGTCTGGCCGAACGTCACCGAGGCCTGCCGCAGGGTGGGCGCGGCCGACTCGGAGGCATTCAGGAAGCGGCTCCTGCACGAGGCCGGGGTCGCGGTGCTCGCCGACATCCACTTCGGCGCGCGCGTGCCGGGCGAAGGCCAGCACCTGCGCTTTTCCTACGCGGCCTCGAAGGACGTGATCGAGCGCGGCGTCGCGCGCATGGCCGCTTTCATCCGCAAGGGGACCCGGTGAGCGAAGTCTGGCGGCCGAGCGTCACGGTCGCGGCGCTCATCGAGCGCGACGGGCGCTTCCTCCTCGTCGAGGAGATGGCCCACGGCCGGCTGGTGCTCAACCAGCCCGCAGGCCACCTCGACCCGGGCGAGTCGTTGGTGGCGGCCTGCGCGCGCGAAGCGCTCGAGGAGACCGCGCATCGCTTCGCGCCGAGCGCGCTCGTCGGCATCTACCGCTGGCATTTCGCGCCCGAGGACGTCACGTTCCTGCGCTTCGCGTTCTGCGGCCGCCTCGAGGGGGTCGACGAGGGCCGGGCGCTCGACAGGGAGATCGTGCGCCTGCACTGGCTCACGCGCGAGGAGCTCGCCGCGCGCCGCGCGCAGCACCGCTCGCCGCTGGTGATGCGCTGCGTTGAGGACTACCTCGCCGGGCGGCGCTTCCCGCTCGAAGTGCTGTCGCGCGAGTTCGCCTGAGCGCCATGGCCGAGCGCGTGATCGTCGGCATGTCGGGCGGCGTGGACTCCTCGGTGGCGGCGCTGCTGCTCAAGCGCGCCGGCTACGAGGTCGTCGGCCTGTTCATGAAGAACTGGGAGGACGACGACGACGCCGAGCACTGCTCGACGCGCCAGGACCTGGTGGACGCGGCCGCCGCGGCGGAGGTGATCGGCATCGAGCTCGAGGCGGTGAACTTCGCCGCCGAGTACAAGGACCGGGTGTTCGCCGAGTTCCTGCGCGAGTACGCGGCGGGGCGCACCCCGAACCCCGACGTGCTGTGCAACGCCGAGATCAAGTTCAAGGCCTTCCTCGATCACGCCATGCGCCTGGGCGGATCGAAGATCGCCACCGGCCACTACGCGCGCCTCGGCGAGCGCGCCGGGCGCATCGAGCTGCTGCGCGGCGCGGACGCGGCCAAGGACCAGAGCTACTTCCTGCACCGGCTCACGCAGGCGCAGCTCGCGCGCGTGCTCTTTCCCGTGGGGCACCTGAAGAAGAGCGAGGTGCGGCGCATCGCGCGCGAGGCGGGGCTGCCGAACCACGCCAAGAAGGATTCGACCGGCATCTGCTTCATCGGCGAGCGGCCGTTCCGCGAGTTCCTCAACCGCTACCTGCCGCGCAGGCCGGGCCCGATCGTGACGCCCGCGGGCGAGCGCGTCGGCGAGCACATCGGGCTCGCCTTCTACACCATCGGGCAGAGAAAGGGCATCGGCCTCGGCGGCAGCCGCGAGGGCTCGGGCGAGGCGTGGTACGTCGCGAAGAAGGACCCTGCGAGCAACACGCTCACCGTGGTCCAGGGCCACGACCATCCGCTGCTCATGAGCCGCTCGCTCGAGGCGCTCGAGGCGAGCTGGGTGGCGGGCGATGCGCCGCCGCGCCCCTCGCGCCACGGCGCGAAGACGCGCTACCGGCAGGCGGACGCCGCGTGCACGCTGACGCGCGCTGCCGACGGCGGAATCTCGATCGAGTTCGACCAGCCGCAATGGGCGGTCACGGCGGGCCAGTCGGTCGTCCTCTACGACGGCGAAGCGTGTCTGGGCGGCGCGATCATCGCCTGAGCGCGCGCGCCCGCCTCGCCTGCTGGGGCGCGGCGCTTGCGTTCGCGGCGGCCGGCAGCGCCGCGGCCGCGCCGCTCCAGGTCACGCACGAGGTCTACGGAGGCAGCGCCGCGCCGATACCGGTGACCGCGTACCGCGGCGGCGGCCCCGGCCTGCACCCGGCGATCTTCCTGCTCTACGGCGCGCGCGGCCTGGAGCTCGGCGGCGCGATGTACGACGCCTACGCGCGCGCGCTCGCGGCCGCCGGCGACAACGTCTACGTGGTCGACTACTACGCCCGCACGAAGGTCGTGCCGAAGACGCCGCAGGAGCGCCGCGCGGCGTTCAACGCCGACCTCGCGGGATGGGTGAAGGCCGTGGAGCAGGTGATCTCGGCGGTGTCCGACGAGCCGGGCGTGGACGCCTCGCGCCTCGGGCTGCTCGGCTTCTCGCAGGGCGCCTACCTCGCGATCGCGGTCGCGGCCGACGACCCGGACATCGGCGCGGTGGTCGAGTTCTACGGCGGCATTCCGCCGTCGCTGCGCGGCCACCTCGTTCGGTTACCGTCGACGCTGATCCTGCACGGCGCTGCGGACAAGGTCGTTCCGGTGCGCGAGGCGCATCGGCTCGCCGACGCGCTGAGCGCCTCGGGCTCGCGCTACGACATCGTGATCTACCCGCACGCGGGGCACGGCTTCAACGCGCGGCTCGACAGCAAAGCCGGGCGCGACGCCCTGCGGCGCACGCTGCGCTTTTTCAGGGACAACCTGTAAGGAATCTAGCGCGGGGCGGTGTCGGCGAACGCCGGCCGCTCGGACAGCCTGTCGTAATAGCGCGCGAGGCTGGCGTGGCGCTCGCGCCAGTCGACGCCGCCGGGCTTGCGGAACTCGAGCCAGCCCAGGCAGCTGCCCACCGCGATGTCGGCGAGCGTGTAGCGATCGCCGTGGCACCAGTTGCGCTCGGCGAGCTCGCCCGCGATCTGCGCCAGGCCGCGGTTCAGCTTGCCGAGCTGTCTTTCGACCCAGGCCGCGCTCTGCTCCTTCTTCGCGCGCGCGAGCTCCTGGCGCACGAGGAGCGCGGCGTCGAGCAGCCCGTCGGCGAGCGCCTCCCAGCGGCGCACCGCGACGCGCTCGCGGTTTTCCTCCGGGATCAGGCGGCCGATCGGCGACACGTTGTCGAGGAACTCGACGATGACGCGCGAGTCGTAGAGCGCCGTGCCGTCGTCCAGGACGAGCGTGGGAATCTTGCCGAGGGGGTTGAAGCCGGCGACCGCGCTGTCCTCGCGCGAGAGATCCACCAGCTCGACGTCGCAGTCGATGCGCTTCTCGGCGAGCACGATGCGCACCTTGCGGGTGTACGGGCTGGTGAGCGAGGCGAGGAGCTTCATGCGGCGACGTGCAACGACGGGACACGGATTATACAGCGCGTCATGAGCGCGGCGCGGCGGCCGACTTATAATACGCCGTCAAGAGAAGGCCCCCCGCTCCCATGCCCACGCCGCTCACCGCGCTGTCGCCGCTCGACGGCCGGTACGCCCGCTCCGCCGATCCGCTGCGCCCGTATTTCAGCGAGTTCGCGCTCATCCGCTACCGGGTGCGCGTCGAGCTGGCGTGGCTGCGCGCGCTCGCCGCGCATCCGGCGATCCGCGAGCTGAAACCCTTCTCGGCATCGACAGGCGCCGTGCTCACTCGCTTGGTGGCGGGTTTCTCCGAGCAGGATGCGGCGCAAATCAAGGACATCGAGGCTGCGACCAATCACGACGTCAAGGCGATCGAGTACTGGCTGAAGGGAAGGCTCGCCGGCAACCGCGAGGTGCAGCGCTCGCTCGAGTTCATCCATTTCGCGTGCACCTCGGAGGACATCAACAACTTGTCCTACGCGCTGATGCTCGCGGACGCGCGCGAGCGTGTGATGCTGCCCGCGCTCGACGAGCTGATCGCGGCGCTGCGCGCGCTCGCGCATCGCTACGCGGGGCTCGCGATGCTGTCGCGCACGCACGGCCAGCCGGCGACTCCCACGACGCTCGGCAAGGAGATGGCCAACTTCGCGCGCCGGCTGCAGCGCGCGCGCGCACGGATCGCCGCCATTGCCATGCTCGGCAAGATGAACGGCGCGGTCGGCAACTACAACGCGCATCGGGTCGCCTACCCCGCGCTCGACTGGGAGCGTTTCTGCCGGCGCTTCGTCGAGCGCCTCGGGCTCGAGTTCAATCCCTACACGGTGCAGATCGAGCCGCACGACGCGCTCGCGGAGCTGTTCGACGCCTACGCGCGCGCGAACGCGGTGCTGCTCGACCTCGACCGCGACCTGTGGGGCTATATCTCGCTCGGCTATTTCAGGCAGAAGCTGCGCCGCGGCGAGGTCGGCTCCTCGACCATGCCGCACAAGGTGAACCCGATCGATTTCGAGAACTCGGAGGGCAACGCCGGCGTGGCGAACGCGCTGCTGCGCCACCTCGCCGAGAAGCTCCCGGTGTCGCGCTGGCAGCGCGACTTGTCGGATTCCACCGCGCTCCGCAACGCGGGCAACGCGCTCGGCCACACGCTGCTCGCTTACCGCGCCTGCCTGCGCGGGCTGGGCAAGCTCGAGGCCGATCCGCAGCGGCTGGCCGAGGACCTGGAGGACAACTGGGAGGTGCTCGCCGAGGCGATCCAGCAGGTGATGCGCCGCCACGGGGTGCCCGGAGCCTACGAGAAGCTGAAGGCGCTCACGCGCGGCAGGCGGCTCGGCCGCCGCGAGCTCGCCGCCTTCATCCGCCGCCTGCCGATTCCGGCCGCGGCGAGGAAGCGCCTGCTCGCCCTCACGCCCGCGACCTACACCGGGCTCGCCGCCGAGCTCGCGCGACGCATCTGATCCGCGCCCGCCCCGGCGGCTGACGGAGTTAGACGACCGCGCCCTCGTGCTGGTCGCGGCGGTCCTTCTTCGGCGGTTTGACGAACTGCTCGCGCTTGACGCCGAGCCACATCACCAGCGGGCTCGCCACCAGCACCGACGAGTAGATGCCGAACAGGATGCCGATCGTGAGCGCGAGCGCGAAGTAGTGCAGCGCCGGGCCGCCGAAGATCAGCATCGTCGTCACCATCGCCTGCGTGCTGCCGTGCGTGATGATGGTGCGCGAGATCGTGCCGGTGATCCCGGCGTCGATGATGTGCGGCACGCTCGCCTTGCGCATCTTCCTGAAGTTCTCGCGCACCCGGTCGAAGACCACCACCGACTCGTTCACCGAGTAGCCGAGCACCGCGAGCACCGCCGCGAGCACCGGCAGCGAGAACTCCCACTGGAAGAACGCGAAGCAGCCCAGGATGATCACCACGTCGTGCAGGTTGGCGATGATCGCCGCCAGGCCGAAGCGCCATTCGAAGCGGAACCACAGGTAGAGCACGATTCCGACCGCGGTCACCAGCAAGGCGAGCGCGCCGTACTGAGCGAGCTCGGCCCCCACCTGCGGACCGACGAACTCGACGCGCCGCACCTCGGCGCTCGCGTCCTGCGCCTGCAGCAGCTTGCCGACCGCCTGCGACAGGTCGGAAGTCGACTGGTTCTTGGCGATCGGCATGCGCAGCAGCACGTCGCGCGACGAGCCGAAGATCTGGACCTCGGCCTTGTAGCCGGCCCTGTGCAGGACGTCCCGGATCTTGTTGACGTCCGCGCTGTCCTTGTAGTGCACCTCGATCTGCGTCCCGCCGGTGAATTCGATCGAGAAGTTGAGCCCCTTGGTGGCGAGGAAATACACCGCGGCGCTGAAGGTGATCAGCGATATGACGTTGAAGATCAACGCATACCGCATGAACGGGATCACGCGGCGGATCTTGAAGAATTCCATGTGCCGTCGCTCGCCGCGCTACTTCCAGGCGGTGTTGCCGATCGAGAGCTTCGCCACCCGCCGGCGATGCCCGTAGATCAGGTTGACGATGCCGCGCGAGACCACCACCGCGGAGAAGATCGAAGTCAGGATGCCGAGGACGTGCACCACGGCGAAGCCGCGCACCGGGCCGGTGCCGAAGATGAGCAGCGAGAGGCCCGCGATCAGGGTGGTGACGTTCGAGTCGAGGATCGTCCCCCAGGCGCGCGTGTAGCCGGCCGCGATCGCCGCCTGCGGCGTGGCGCCGCCGCGGATTTCCTCCCGGATGCGCTCGTTGATCAGCACGTTCGAGTCGATCGCCATGCCGAGGGCGAGCGCGATCGCCGCGATTCCTGGCATGGTGAGCGTGGCCTGCAGCAGCGAGAGCAGCGCGACGAGGAACAGCAGGTTCACCGCGAGCGCGATCGCGGACACCACGCCGAACAGCAGGTAGTAGACCGACATGAAGACGACGATCGCGCTGAAGCCCCACCTGGTCGCATCGAAGCCCTTCTGGATGTTCTCCCTGCCGAGCGAAGGACCGACGGTGCGCTCCTCGACGATGTTCATCGGCGCGGCGAGCGCGCCGGCGCGCAGCAGCAGCGCGATGTTGTTCGCCTCCATCGTGTTCATGTGGCCCGAGATCTGCACGCGGCCGCCGCCGATCTCGCTGCGGATCACGGGGGCGGTGATGACCTCGCCCTTGCCGCGGTCGATGAGCAGGATCGCCATGCGCTTGCCGACGTTCTCGCGCGTGACATCGCGGAAGATGCGCGCCCCGACCGAGTCGAGCGTGAGGTGCACCGCCGGCTCGCCGGTCTGCGAGTCGAACCCCGGCTCGGCGTCGGTGATGCGGTCGCCGGTGAGCACGACCTGCTTCTTGATGAGCAGCGGCTGCCCGTTGCGATCGACGTAGTACTCGTCGCCGAAGGGCACCTGGCCTTTCGCCGCGGCGGCGAGCGTCTCGGCGTTCATTTGGTTCTCGTCGACCATGTGGACCTCGAGGCTCGCGGTGCGCCCGAGAATCTCCTTCGCCCGGGCGGTGTCCTGGATCCCCGGCAGCTCCACCACGATGCGGTCCGCGCCCTCCTGCTGGATCACCGGCTCGGCGACGCCGAGCTCGTTGATGCGGTTGTGCAGCGTCTGGATGTTCTGCTTGAGCGCGTAGTCCTCGGTGCGCTTGATCGCCTCGCGCTTGAGCGTGCCGACCAGCACGTAGTCGCTGCCTTCGTCGCGGTCGGCGAGCGCTAGGTCCGAGGTGAGCGAAACGATCGCATCGCGCGCCTTGGCGCGCATCGCCGCGTCGCGGAAGCTGATCTTGAGCAGGCCGCCCTGGCTCGTCAGGCCGGTGTAGCGGACGTCCTTGTCGCGCAGGCGCGTGCGGATCTCGCCGGCGATGCTCTCGGCGCGCTTCTTGAGCGCATATTGCATGTCGACCTGCAGCAGGAAGTGAACGCCGCCGCGCAGGTCGAGGCCGAGATACATCGGGTAGGCGTGGATGTCGGTGAGCCAGCCTGGCGAGGCCGACACGAGGTTCAGCGCGACGACGTAGGCCGGGTCGGACGGATCCGGGTCGAGGGCCTGCTCGATGACGTGCTTGGCCCGCAACTGGATGTCGGTATCGCTGAAGCGCACGCTCGCGCTGTTCGCGGCGAGCATCGCGGCGGTATAGGGAATGTTCGCCTGCTTGAGAGCGTCCTCCATGCGGCCGAGCAGCGCGGCGTCGACCGTGACTGTCGCCTTCCCGGCGGTCACCTGCACAGCCGGCGCGTCTCCGTACAGATTGGGCAGCGCGTAGACGAGCGCGACCAGGATCGTGATCCCGATCAGGATGTACTTCCACAGCGGATAACGGTTCATGCGCGACTGCCGGCTGTGGGCGCGGTCCTGCTAGATGCTCTTGATCGTGCCCTTCGGCAGCAGCGTCTGCACCGAGGCTTTCTGCACGTTGACTTCGGTGTTCGGCGCGATCTCCAGGGTGACGTAGGACTCGCCGAGCTTGGAGATCTTGCCGATCAGTCCGCCCGCGGCGACGACCTCGTCGCCCTTCTGCAGGCTTTCGATCATCTGGCGCTGCTCCTTCGCGCGCTTCATCTGCGGACGGATCATCAGGAAGTAGAGCAGACCGAACATCAGGATGATCGGCAGGAAACCCAGCAAGCCCTGCTCGGCGCCGCCCGCGCCCTGCGCGTATGCGGGGGTGATCAGCACATGCAACTCCTTGGAGATTCGGGCAAAGCGCCGAATTATAGCATCGCGCTCGGGCCTGCCCGCGAGCCGGGAGGCTAGTCCGCGCCGTGCTTGAGTCGGCGGCGCTCGGCGAGCAGGCGCGCGCTGTGCTCGGCGAACGCGCCGGCCTCGATCGCCTCGCGCAGCCCGCGCATGAGCGCCTGATAATAGTGCAGGTTGTGGATCGTGTTGAGGCGCGCGCCGAGGATCTCGTTGACGCGCTGCAGGTGGTGCAGGTAGGCGCGCGTGAAGTTCCGGCAGCAGTAGCAGTCGCAGGCCGGATCGAGCGGGCGGGTGTCGTCGCGGTAGCGCGCGTTGCGGATCTTGACGTCGCCCCAGCGGGTGAACAGCCAGCCGTTGCGCGCGTTGCGGGTCGGCAGCACGCAGTCGAACATGTCGATGCCGGCGCCCACGCCCTCGATCAGGTCTTCCGGCGTGCCCATCCCCATGAGGTAGCGCGGCCGGTCGGCCGGCAGCCGCGGCGCGCTATGCGCAAGGATACGGCTGCGGTCGCGCTTCGGCTCGCCCACCGACAGGCCGCCGATCGCGTAGCCGTCGAAGCCGATGGCGAGCAGCCCGGCGAGCGACTCGTCGCGCAGTGCTTCGTACATGCCGCCCTGCACGATGCCGAAGAGCGCGTTGCCGCCGTCGTAAGCGCGCCTGGAGCGCTCCGCCCAGCGCAGGCTGAGCCGCATGGATTTCCCGGCGGCCGGCTCGCTCGCCGGGTAGGGCGTGCACTCGTCGAAGATCATCGCGATGTCCGAATCGAGCACGCGCTGGATGCGCATCGACTCCTCGGGCGTGAGCAGCAGCCGGTCGCCGTTCACCGGCGACTGGAAGCGCACGCCTTCCTCGCCTAGCTTGCGCAGCGCGCCGAGGCTGTACACCTGGAAGCCGCCCGAGTCGGTGAGGATCGGGCCGTGCCAGCCCATGAAGCGGTGCAGCCCGCCGTGCCCGGCGATGACCTCGAGCCCCGGGCGCAGCCACAGGTGGAACGTGTTGCCGAGCACGATCTGCGTGCCGTTCTCGGCGAGCTCCCGGGGCGACATCGCCTTCACCGAGCCGTAGGTGCCGACCGGCATGAAGGCGGGCGTGTCGACGCGACCGTGCGCGAGCTCGAGCAGGCCGCGGCGCGCCTGGCCATCGCGGTGAGCGACTTGGAACTTCAAGGGGCCGCCTCCGAGCCGTTGCACAGCGATTCGGCACCCGGCCGTCGGCGGCTTCGCGCCACGCTCCGGGTCGCATCCCCGCGGGCGGGGCCCCTGCTCCGCCGGATCATGGCGCGCGCTCGATCAGCATCGCGTCGCCGTAGCTGAAGAACCGGTAGCGCTGCGCGATGGCGTGCGCGTAGGCGCGGCGGATGTTCTCCAGGCCGGCGAAGGCGGCTACGAGCATGAGCAGGCTCGACTTCGGCAGGTGGAAGTTTGTGAGCAGCCGGTCGACGACCCGGAAGCGGAAACCGGGGTAGATGAACAGATCGGTCTCGCCCGCGCAGGCGCGCAATCCCGCGCCGCCGGGCTGGCGCGCGGCGCTTTCCAGCGCGCGCAGCGAGGTCGTGCCGACCGCGAGCACGCGGCCGCCGGCGGCGCGCGCCGCAGCGATCGCGTCCACAACCGGCTGGGTCACTTCGAAGCGCTCGCTGTGCATGCGGTGATCCTCGACCCGCGCGACGCGCACCGGACGGAAGGTGCCGGCGCCCACGTGCAGCGTGATCTTGACGATGCGATTTCCCCTGTGTGCCAGGTCCTCGAGCGTCGCGGCGTCGAAATGCAGGCCCGCCGTGGGTGCGGCGACCGCCCCGGGCTTCGCGGCGTAGACCGTCTGGTAGCGCTCGGCGTCCTGGGCGTCCGGCGCATGCTCGATGTAGGGCGGCAGCGGCACCTCGCCCCAGCGCTCGAGCACCTCGTCGGGGCGCGCGCCGGCAAAGCGCACGCGGAAAAGGTCGTCCTCGCGCCCCAGCACCTCGACCGCTTGCCCGTCGCCGACGACGAGCTGCGCGCCGGGGCGCGGCGGGTGGCTCGCGCGAATGAGAACCAGCGCCTCGCCGCCCGCGAGCACGCGCTCCACGAACAGCTCGATGCGCCCGCCGCTATGCTTGCGGCCCGCGAGCCGCGCCTTGATGACGCGCGTGTCGTTCAACACCAGGATGTCGCGCGGGTCGACGAGGCGCGGCAGGTCCGCGAAGCGCAGATCCTCGAGCGCGCCGCTCGCGCCGTCCAGATGCAGCAGGCGGCCGCGGGCGCGCTCGGCCGCGGGGCGTTGCGCGACGAGCTCGGCGGGAAGCGCATAGTCGAAGTCCGCGACGCGCATGGCGCCGCATTATAGGGGCGCGCTTTCCGCGCGCGTCGAACTCCGCGATAATGCGCCTGCCGCGCCGGAATGGCGGAACTGGTAGACGCAGCGGACTCAAAATCCGCCGGTGGCGACACCATGAGAGTTCGAGTCTCTCTTCCGGCACCAGCACGGCCGGCGCATCGGGCCGCGGGGCGGCGGCGCAGACCGCGCCCGGTTCCGTGACCAACCTCACACCGGAACGGTGAATTTCTGTCAGGGCCGCGACATGGCGCCTTTGCGCTCGGTGCCTTGCTAGACAGGGCACGCCCCCAAGCGTACCTTCTCGGCTGATCTCGCATGGGGGAGTCGGCGGCATGGCGAAAGCGCAGATCCGGGTGCTGCCCGGCGCGCGCAACAGCATCATGGTGGTGGACGATCAGTCCACCAGCCGCGCCATCCTCGAGCAGGTGGTCCGCAACCTCGACGAGCGCGTGCTGGTCGAGGGGTTCATGCGGCCGATCGACGCCGTCTTGTGGGCCACCAAGCACATCGCCGACCTGGTGCTCGTCGACTACATGATGCCGGACATGGACGGCATCGAGTTCGTCAAGCGCCTGCGCTCGGTACCCGGCTACGAGCACGTGCCGATGGTCATGGTGACCGTGCACGACGACCGCAAGGTTCGCTACGCGGCGCTCGATGCGGGGGTCACCGATTTCCTCACCAAGCCGGTGGACGCGCGCGAATGCCTGGCGCGGTGCCGCAACCTGCTCACGCTGCGTCGCCAGCAGCTCGCCCTCGAGGATCGCCGGCGGCTGCTCGAGCACATGGTGGACGAGGCGACGCACGAGGTGCGCGAGCGCGAAAAGGAGACGCTGCTGCGCCTGGCGCGCGCCGGCGAGTTCCGCGACGCCGAGACCGGCTACCATTTGCAGCGCATGTCGCGCTACTCGCGGCTGATCGCCGACGCGATCGGGCTGGAGCGCGACGAAGCCCAGACCATCGAGCTGGCCGCGCCGCTGCACGACATCGGCAAGATCGGCATCCCGGACCACATCCTGCTGAAGTCCGGCAAGCTCGACGGCGAGGAATGGGCGGTCATGCGCCGCCACCCCCTGATCGGCCACGAGATCCTCAAGGGCAGCGCGTCGAAGTACGTGCGCATGGGCGCGCTCATCGCGCTCGGGCACCACGAGAAGTACGACGGCTCGGGCTATCCGAACGGCCTGGTCAGCGAGCACATCGCGCTCAGCGCGCGCATCGTCGCCGTGGCGGACGTCTACGACGCGCTCACCTCGGTGCGACCGTACAAGAAGGCGTGGCCGAGCGAAGAGGCCTTCGAGTACCTGCGCAGCCAGCGCGGCAAGCACTTCGATCCGCAGCTCGTCGACGCATTCCTCGGCGCGCGCGAGGACGTGCTGCGCGTGCAGCACGAGTACCGGGACACGCCTGCGGCCGCGGAATGAGGGGGCGAGGACCCGGATGAGCCCGTTCTCCCGCTGGTGGGGCGCCATGCGCGCGCGGCTTGCCGCGCGGCCCGACACCGAGCACGAGCAGGCGATCGTGCGGCTGGTGGTGGGAGTCCTGATCGAACTGTATCTGTTACCCGGCGCCTTACAAGGCCACCATCCCGAGCCGACCATGTGGGTAATGGGGGCGTATTTCGCAATATCGCTGTTTCTGTTCCTGCACATCCTAGTGGCGCCCAAGGAATCGCCAGTGCGTCGCGTGCTGGCGGCGGTGGCCGACGTAGCCACTTTGACGTGGTGCATGGCTTTTCTGGGCGAGCATGCGGCTCCATTGTTCCTTGTCTACATCTGGGTGACATTGGCGAACGGCTTTCGCTTTGGCGCGCGCTATCTTTTGATTGCGCTTGGCCTCAGCATCGCGGGCTTTACGACGGTCGTCTTCTTTAGCGAGTTCTGGCGACAGCATGTCGCGGTCGGTGTTGGGCTGACGATCGGCTTCATAGCACTGAGTTTGTACGTGCTGTCCTTAGTGAGGCGCATGTTCGACGCGCTTACGCACGCGGAGGCTGCAAATCAGGCCAAACGTCAATTCATCTCCGTTGTGAGCCACGAATTGCGCACGCCGCTGAACGCAATCATCGGCATGGCCGATCTGCTACGCGATACACCGCTCAATCGCGAGCAGGCGGACATGCTGCAGACGCTGCGCGGCTCGTCGCGCGTGATGCTCGGCTTGGTGGAGGACGTGCTCGATTTCTCGAAGATTGAGGCCGGAAAACTAGCCCTGGAGCGCGTCGACTTCGACCTGCACGCCTTAGTCAATAGCACCAGCAGGATTCTGGCCGCCCAGGCTGCGGCCAAGGGTATCGACTTCGTCATATCGATCATGCCGGAGGTTCCGCCCGCGGTGTGCGGCGACCCCCATTACCTGCGTCAGGTTCTAATCAATTTGGCGGGAAACGCAGTCAAGTTTACGGAACACGGTAGCGTGACAGTGCATGTGTCGTCGCAACATGAGAACGACGCGCATGTGCGCTTGAAGTTTTCTGTCCGCGACACTGGCGTGGGGATCGCGCCCGATGCGCAGAAGCGCATCTTCGAAAGCTTCACCCAGGCTGACCAGTCGACCGCCCGCCGCTTTGGCGGCACAGGCCTCGGCACGACGATCGCAAAGCAGCTCGTCGAACTAATGGGTGGGACTATCGGCCTCGAAAGCGCCGTTGGCCTGGGCAGCACCTTTTGGTTCCAGATCGATCTGGAAAAGCAGCCGGAGCGCCCTGCGTCTGGTACCGGAGAGCTGGCTGGCGCACGCATTCTGCTCGTCAGTCTGCCGGATACCGAGCGCGAAACGCTCGCACAGGCGCTATCGGGCTGGGGGGCGGTTCCGGTGGCGGTCAGCGGCGTCGAGGAAGGTGTGGCGCGCCTGGTGTCCGAAATCAGCCTGGCGAGGCCGTACCACAGCGCGCTGCTTTACGCGGGTGCGCAGGACTTGCAGCTCGCCCAGCGGTTCCGGCGCGCGGCTCCTGACCCGGCGCCGCCCATCATTCTCGCGGTTCCGAAGGAGGCCGACGTACAACGTTTCGCGGCATTGTCCTCGGGATTCTCCGCGGTGCTCGAGCTGCCATTCGGCAAGCGACAGCTGTTTAACGTGCTGCATTCTGTTTCCGCCGGCGACGAGGTCCGTGAGGGCGTCGTGCGCTTGCAGGACTATGCGCGTAGCGCTGCGATGGGCCGGCGCCTGCGGATCCTGGTCGCGGACGACAACCCGACGAACCGCGAAGTGCTGGGCAAGATCTTGGAGCGAGGCGGCCATTCCGCCACTCTGGTAGCAGATGGCGACCTTGCCCTGGACGCGCTCGAGGCCGCACATTATCACGTTGTACTGCTCGATCGCAATATGCCCGGCATGAGCGGGATCGAAACCCTGCACGCGATCCGCCTGATGACCCAGGGGCGAGAGCGCTTGCCGATCGCCATGCTTTCAGCTGATGTGACCCCGGATGCACGCCGTGAAGCGCTAGAGGCCGGTGCCGACGCGTTTCTAGCGAAGCCGGTGGAGGCACTTAAGCTGCTGGAGCAGATTCAGACCCTGAGTCTGGGCGCCGAGGAGACGCCGGCGCGAGTCGAAAGCGGCGCGCCAGCTAAACACTCGTTCGGCAGCGACGCAACAAACCCGGTGGTGAACGTCGAGACACTTTCGTTCTTGGCAGATCTCGGTTCTTCCCATGCCTTTCTCGAAAGACTTGTAGAAGTCTTCTTGGCGGACGGTGCGACCTTGCTCACCAAGATTGAGAGCTCACTTGCTGCGCGCAACTACACGGTATTCCGCGCTCATCTGCATGCGATGAAAGGGTCGTCGGCGAGCATGGGCACCGACCGTCTCACCAGACTTTGTGAGACCTACGGGCGTCTTTCCGATGGCGAGCTTCGGCTCCAAACACCCGCTTTGCTTCCGTCACTGTGCGGGGAATTCGCGTCGGCACGCGAGGAGCTCGAGCGCTACCTACGCGAGAAGCAGCACTCGTTCGGCTAGGGCCGCGATAGCTTACAATTGCGCCCGCGCTCAGCGGGCGCCGCAACCCGCACTATTACTATTCTGGAGAGCAAACCGGATGTCGTTTTTTATTACCTTGGTGGAGATGACCGACGCGAATCGGCGGGATTTGGAGAGCGTGCCGAAGGTCCACGAGATGATCCACCGGGGTCTGACCCTCTCGGAATATCGCGCGTTTCTGCACGACCTCTACCACGTTGTCTGGCATTTCTGCCCGATCATGGCCACCGCGGCGTCGCATTGCGACGATCGTTTTCGCGGCGTGCGTTATGAGCTCTACGAACGCATCAATGAAGAGCAACATCACGAGGAGTGGGTGCTTGAGGACATCGAGGCGATGGGGGGGAACGCAAAGCAGGTCAGCGTCACTCCGCCCAGCCCGCCTGTACAAGCAATGATCGGGTTCAATTACTCGGCCTGTGAGCGCATCCATCCATGCTCCGTGTTGGGGATGCTTTACACGCTCGAGGTTGTGGCGTCCGTCTACGGGGGGAGGGTGTCGGACTCGATCGCGCGCGCGCTCGGGCGCGATACCGAAGCTGGCGGTTTCAAGTTTCTCTCCTCACACGCGACAATGGATGTCGAGCACATGGCGAAGCTCAACAAGCTCGTGAAAACGATTGAAGACTCCGTCGCGCAACAGGCCATCATCGACGCCACGCGCGTTAACTTCTATCAGTTCAGCCAGATGTTCCGCGAGGGCGGGTTCCAGTCGCTCGTCACCGGCTGATCGACAGTGAACGTCCCGGTCGCGCGGCAGGCCTAGGCCGTAGCCGCGAGCGCATCAGCTGTGACGTCAGGGACATCGCCATATTCCATGCGTCGCATTTGTGCACGGACGATCCGGCTCATCATCTTCAGGTCGCGATCCTCTAGTCGCATGGCGGCGTCTACCCAAGTCTCTGTGATAGCGTCCAGTTCGTCGCGCGTCACCGGATGAATGAGCTGCCGCGTGCGGAACACCGCCTGCACGCCGTTGCGCCGCTTGCCGTTCTTCGCGATCCATTCATGCACAGCTGACGCCCCGTCGCCGTCCTTTGCAAGGACGTCCACCACGCCCATCTCGTGTAGCTGTTTGGCTGGCAATACGCGGCCGGAGAGGATGAGCTCTTCCGCCGCGCGCATGCCGAGCCGACGCGCGAGAAGGCTGTACGCGCCCATCCCGGGAAATAGGTTGAACAGAATCTCGGGCAACCCCATCAGCGCGCTTTCCTCGGCGACGATCACATCCGAAGAGAGCGCGGACTCGAACCCGCCACCCAGCGCATCACCTTGCACTAGAGAGATTGTGGTCAACGCCGGGCTGAAGAAGTTCTGAATGCGCGGGTACATATTGTCGATGCACAGCTTCGCATAATGCGCGAGCGCATCGCGATCGCGTGCCTTAATGAGGAGCACGAACAACGCCAAATCGCCACCAAGGTTAAACACCCGCGGCGTTCTCGAGGCTAGAACGTAGTAGTTTGCCTTGTGGTGTTCGCCATCGACCTCGACCCGGCCCTGGTTCGAGGCGAGCGCACAATCGTGAGAGCGAATGTCCTTGAGCAATCCCAAGCTGAAGCACGGGGTCCCCTTAGGCTTGAAATACCCCCAGATCGTCCCGCTGCCGGGCTCGAACTCGGTTTCGTATTGCGTGTTCCTCTTTCCGTAGGGCACACGAAGGCCCATCGCATCGCGCAGATTGCTCACTTGATTCCCCTTCCCAAAGGGCCCCCTTGGCGGAGGGCTGTTATGTCTCGGCCCGGACTCAGGGATAAGGCAAGCCCGAACCTCCCGCGTCGATTAGACCCCCGATCCGATCTATGTGCAATCTGTCACACCCCGCGCAGGGACCTCTTCGCCTTGGCCATCGCGCATTGCGAAGGCTTCGTGATCGCGCAGCCGCTCGACCGTAATGTCATTCAGGCAGCGAGCGGGGGCGAGTCGGAGACTGGTGATCGTTTCGTGATCCGGCGAGGTACCTGCCGTGCGCTCGAGGCCACAGATCGTGGGCGGACACGATCACGCGATCGGGCGACTCTTGCTGCGTATGCAAGCTTGCGGCAGTCACCCGGGCCACGACGAGTCGCGCTCGGCTCTTGACCCCGGAAGCACGCATACCCTCGCGCCCGACGGACCGCGTGAACGACGGGCGGCGAGCGTCGGCGCGTCGTGGCAGACGCGCGTTCGCTCGAACCGTTGGGAGGCGGACCCGGCAATTGGAGGATCGTCGGCGGATGGGTTAAAGTCCCCGTTCGAGCGAATCGCGCGGCAATCTCGTGGGGGGCAGCATGTACGCGATCGTCTTCAAGTCGGATGGCTTCCCGGTCTGCCGGCAGGTGCCGGGGGTGGCGCCGGATCCGGTGGTCACCTGGAACACGGAAGCGGCGGCGAAGGCGTTCATTTCGTCGAAGGGCGGTGAGGCCGACTTTCAGCCGGTGCAGTTGACCGACGAAGCGATGGACCGGATCGCGCAGGCGATGGGCTGCGCGGTGCAGGCTCTGACGTTCGACCCCTATCCCACGTCCTAGAGGCTCACTTCGAGGTTGTCGATCAGGCGGGTCGTTCCGAGGCGCGCGGCCCCGAGCACGACCAGTTGCGCGTCCCGCGGGTCCGGTGACGCGAGGTCGCTCGCGCGCCGGACTTCGACGTAATCGGGCTGCCACCCGGCGGCGGCCAGCCGGCGCGCGGCCGCCGCGCCCAGGGCGCCCGCCTCGCGGCTCCCGGCCTCCAGCTGCGCTTTGACCTCGGCGAGCGTGTGGTAAAGCCGCGGCGCCTCCGCGCGCTCGGCCGCCGACAGGTAGCCGTTGCGCGAGCTCATGGCGAGGCCGTCAGGCTCGCGCACCGTCTCGCCGGCGACGATCTCGACCGGCAAATCGAGCTGCCGCACCATGGCGCGCACGATCATCAGCTGCTGGTAGTCCTTCTTGCCGAATACCGCCAGGCGCGGCTGCACGCAGTTGAACAGCTTGAGCACCACGGTCGCCACGCCGTGGAAGAAGCGCGGCCGGAACTTGCCTTCTAGCTCATTGGCGACCGCAGGCGGCTCGACGATGAACGCCTGAGGCTCCGGGTAGAGCACGCCTTCGTCCGGCGCGAACACGAGCGCCACCCCCTCGGCGGCGAGCTTCGCGCAGTCGGCCTCGAAAGTCCGCGGGTAGCGGGCGAAGTCCTCTCCGGGGGCGAACTGCAGGCGGTTGACGAAGATGCTCACCGCCACGCGGCGCGCGTGCCTGCGCGCGATGCGTACCAGCGACAGGTGGCCCTCGTGCAGGTTGCCCATGGTCGGCACGAAGGCGATGTCGCGCTCGGCCGCCAGGCTGCGGCGCAGGGTGTCGATGTCGCGGACGATTTCCATGGCGGGCTCAGCCCAGGTTGAAGAACTCGCGCCGGCTCTTCATGCCGCGCAGCCGCTCGATCAGCAGCTCGAAGTCGGCGTCGCGCTCGACGAAATTCAGGTTCTCCGAGTTCACGATGAGCAGCGGCGCCGCCGAGTAGTGGTAGAAGAAGCGCGCATAGCTCGCCGCCAGCACGGCGAGGTACTCCTCGGTGATGCCGCGCTCGTAGTCGGCGCTGCGGCGCCGCACGCGCTCGAAGAGAACGTCCGGCCGCGCCTGAAGATATACCACCAGGTCGGGCGCGGGCGCCTGCGGCCGCACCGCCTCGAAGATGCGCTGATACAGGCCCAGCTCGTCGGCCGAGAGGGTCACGCGCGCGAACAACAGGTCCTTGTCGATCAGGAAGTCGGCGATCGTGGCGCGTCGGAACATGTCGAGCTGCGCGAGCGGCTCGAGCTGCCGGGCGCGCTGGAACAGGAAGAACAGCTGGGTCGGCAGCGCGTAGCGCGCCATGTCCTGGTAGAAGCGCGCGAGGAACGGGTTGTTGTCGGGCTGCTCGAGCAGCAAGTCGGCGCCCAGGCGCGCGGAGAGCCGGCGCGCGAGGGTGGTCTTGCCCGCGCCGATGGGTCCCTCGACCACGACGTAGCGCAGCTTATCCACGCCGGGACGCCCCCGTGGAGCCGCTCGTGCGGTGGCGCATGGCTATGCGATTCTCGCCAGCCGCTGATCTGCGCATTCCGCAAGGAGCGCGCTCGCCGGACCGCGCCCCGGAATCCGCGCTTCGGGGTCGAGCTCGAGCAGCGGCCGCAGCACGAAGGCGCGCTCGTGCATGCGCGGGTGAGGCACCCTCAGCCCGGCCGAGTCGATGCGCGCATCCCCGTAGAGCAGCAGGTCGAGGTCGAGCGTACGCGGCGCGTCGGCGAAGGAGCGTTCGCGGCCGTGGCGCCGCTCGACGGCGAGCAGCTCGGCAAGCAGCCGCTCGGCCGACAGAGCGGTCTCGATCCGCGCCACGGCATTGACGAAGTCGGGCTGCGCCGCGTAGCCGAGCGGGGCGCTGCGATACAGCGACGAGCGCGCCGTGACGCGCGTCTGCGGCAAGCGGTCGAGCTCGTCGAGCGCCGCGAGCACCTGATCGCGCGGCGCGGCCAGATTGGCGCCCAAGCCGACGTACGCGGCGACCATGGTCAGCCTTCCGGCCCGGCCTGAGGGGCCGCCGCGGGTTTTCTGCGCCGGCGCCGGCGCCGCTTTCTCGGCCCGGTCTCGGGCAGCAGCATGGCGCGCCGCGTCTCGAGGTCGGCGTCCTGGTAGGTGCGCCACCAGGCCTCGAGCTCCGCGGGCACCTCGCCGCTCGCCGCGCGCAGCGCCAGGAAGTCGTAGCCCATCCGGAAGCGCGGGTGCTCGAGCAGCCGGTGCGGGCGCTGTCCCGAGCGCTGCTCGAAGCGCGGCTGCAGCGCCCAGATCTCGCGCATGGTCGCGGTCAGCTTGCGCGTGATGGCGAGCTTCTCGCATTGCGCGTCGAGGATCTCGTCCATGGCGGCTTCGAGCGCGGGCAGCGAGCGCTCGCCGCGCGCCTGCCGCGCCTTCCAGGCCGCGAGCACCTGGTGCCAGAGGAGCGCCGCGAACAGGAACGCCGGCGACACCGGGCGATCGGTGCGCACGCGCTCGTCCGTCTGCGCCAGGGCGAGCGTCACGAACCGCTCGCCCAGAGGCTGCTCGAGGATCATGTCGAGCAGCGGCAGCAGCCCCTTGTGCAGGCCTTCGTCGCGCAGCTGGCGCACGCACGCGCTGGCGTGCCCCGAGAGCAGCAGCTTGAGCATCTCGTCGAATACGCGCGCCGCGGGCACGTGCTCGATGAGGCCCGCGAGCCGGCGCACGGGCGCGCGGGTCGCCGGATCGAGCGTGAATCCGAGCTTCGCCGACATTCGCACCGCACGCAGCATGCGCACCGGGTCCTCGCGATAGCGAGTCTCCGGATCGCCGATCACGCGCAGCACGCGCTTGCGCAGGTCGGCCAGCCCGCCGTGGTAGTCGATGATCTCGCCGCTTCCCGGGTCGTAGTACAGCGCGTTGATGCTGAAGTCGCGCCGCCGCGCGTCCTCCTCCAGCGAGCCGAACACGTTGTCGCGCAGCACGCGCCCGTGCTCGTCCTTCTCCACGGTCTCGAGATCCGCGGCGCGGAACGTCGAAACCTCAACCGTTTCGTGCCCCATGATGACGTGCACCAGCCGGAAGCGGCGGCCGATGATGTGCGCGCGGCGGAACAGCGGCTTGATCTGCTCGGGGCGCGCGTCGGTCGCCACGTCGTAATCCTTGGGCGCGATGCCGAGCAGCAGGTCGCGCACCGCGCCGCCGACCACGTAGGCGGCGAACCCGGCCCCGCGCAAGGCCTCGCAGACCTTGCGCGCACCCGGGCTGATCGCTTCGGGCGCGATCCCGTGCCGCTCGGGCGGCACGCGCTGCGGTGAGCGGCCGCCCAGGCCCAGGACGCGGCGGATGAACCTCTTGATCATGAAGGGCGGGGATTTTAGCCTCTTCTCGCCTGAGGCGCGGCCCGCGCGGAGAGCTTCAGGATGCTTGCCGCCTGAGCGAGATCACCGGCCAGCCGCGCCGGCCGGCCTCGTCGGCGAGCTGCGCATCGGGATCGACCGCGACCGGGCGCGTCACGCGCGCGAGCAGCGGCAGGTCGTTGTGCGAATCGCTGTAGAAGGTGCTCTCGGCGAAGCTCGCCAGGGGCCGGCCCAGGCCGGCGAGCCATTCGTCGACGCGCCGGATCTTGCCCTCGCGAAAGCAGGGGGTGCCCGCGACCCGGCCGGTGAACCGCCCGCCGGCCTTCTCGGGCTCGGTCGCGATCAGGTGCGGCACGCCGAACTCGCGCGCGATCGGCGCGGTCACGAAGCTGTTCGTCGCGGTGACGATCGCGCACAGGTCGCCGGCCGCGATGTGGCCCCGCACCAAGTCGCGCGCGCGCGGCGTGATCATCGGGCGGATGCGGCTCGCCATGAAGGCGGCGTGCCAGCGCGCCAGGTCCTCGGGCGCGTGCTCGGCCAGCGGCCGCAGCGCGAAGCCGAGGTACTCGTGGATGTCGAGCGTCCCGGCGGCGTACTGCTCGTAATAGGCGCGGTTCTGTGCCTCGTAGGCCTCGCGCGCGAGCACCCCGCGGTCGACGAGGAACTGGCCCCATTCGTAGTCGCTGTCGCCCGCGAGCAGCGTGTTGTCCAGGTCGAAGAGCGCGAGCTTCACCCCTCCAGCTCCTGCAGCGCCTGACGCACCAGGGGCAGCGTGACCGAGCGTTGCCGCTCGAGCGAGTAGCGGTCCAGGTGCTCCAGGATCGCGTTGAGCGACGGCATGTCGCGCCGCACATGCGTGAGCACATACCAGACGACGTCGTCGGCGAGCCGCAGCCCGCGCCGCTCGGCCTCGGCGCGCAGCCACAGCGCCTTGTCGGCGTCGGTGAGCGGATGCACCTGGTAGGCGAGCCCCCAGCCGAGACGGCTGCGCAGGTCGTCGCGCAGCGCGAGCTGCGCCGGCGGGACATTGCCGGCCGCGAGCACGGTGCCCGCGCCGTCGCGCGCGCGGTTGATCAGGCGAAAGACCGCGACCTGCTCGTCGTCGGCGAGTCGCTCGACGTCGTCGACCGCCAGCAGGCGCACTTCCGGGGCACCGAGCACCGAGCCCGCGGACACGTACCCTGCGTCCGGCGCGGCGCGGACCGCTGCGCGCAGCAGGTGCGTGCGCCCCGAGCCGGGATCGCCCCACAGATAGATGACCGCTTCCTTCGAGCGTGCGCCCGCTACATCGCGCAGGCGCGCGAGCAGCTCGACATTGGCCCCCGGCACGAAATTGTCGAACGTGGCCTCGGGCGCCGGCTGGATCGCGAGCAGGAGCTGCCGCATTCCTAGCGGTCCTCGCGTTCGTCGCGATACAGCGCGCTCGCGAGGTAGGCGCCCTCGAGATGCCGCAGGCCGACCAGCAGCGCCGCGCTCGCCGGCAGCGCGAGCAGCACGCCGAAAAAGCCGAACAGCTGGCCGAAGGCGAGCAGCGCGAAGATGACCGCGACCGGGTGCAGCCCGATGCGCTCGCCGACGAGCAGCGGCGTGACCGCCATGCCCTCGAGCGTCTGGCCGATGCCGAAGGCGAGCCAGACCCAGAGCACGCCGCCGAAGTGGCCGAACTGCAGCACCGCGGCGATCGTGCCGAGCGTGAACCCTGTGAGCGCGCCGACGTAGGGGATGAACACGAGCACGCCGGTGATGATCCCGATCGGCAGCGCGAACTCCAGGCGTGCGAGCCACAGCGCGAAGACGTAGTACAGGCTCATCACCAGGATGACGAGCAATTCGCCGCGCAGGAACTCGGCGAGCACCGCGTCGATTTCGCCCAGGAGCGCGCGCGCGCGC
>JAKALD010000170.1 GCA_021813275.1 Pseudomonadota bacterium
CCGCGCTCGGGCGCACTTCGGGCGCGACGCCGCGCAGCGCGCCGCGCAACGCATCGAGCAGCGGCTCGCGGTAGGCGGCGAAGCCGCTGCCGCAGCCCAGCCACGCGCAGCCGCCGGGCGCGGGCACCGCCGCGGGCGCCACGCACTGCGCCGGCACGGTCTCGCGCCGCGCGCCGCCGGGGTCCTTTTCCAGCGCGGCATAGTACACCTCGCGCATGCGCGCATCGAGGCACGCGAGGACGCGCCGCGCGCCCGATTCCTCGGCAATCGCCTCGAGCGTCGAGACGCCGAGCACGGGCAGGCCGCGCGCGAACGCGAGCCCCTGCGCGACGCTGCAGGCGATGCGCAAGCCGGTAAAGGACCCCGGGCCCGCGCCGAACGCCACCGCATCGAGGGCGCGCGGCCCGATCCTTGCGCGCTCGAGCAGCCGCCCGAGCATCGGCAACACCAGCTCGCCGTGGCGCGTGCCGGCGCGCTCCTCGAGCGCCGCGATCTCGCCGTCGATGCTCAGCGCGACCGAGCACCACTCGGTCGAAGTCTCGATCGCCGCGAAGCGCAATTTCGATCTCCGAACAAGTCGCGATTCTACCGCCGCGCGGAGCTAGAATGGCCGCCTCAGCGACAACGTGGAGGCCGGCGTGGCCGAGCATCGCATCGCGGTAATCCCGGGCGACGGGATCGGCAGGGAAGTCATTCCGGAGGGCATGCGCGTGCTCGAGGCTGCGGGCGCGCGGCACGGCGTGCGCTTTCAGTGGCAGGAATTTCCGTGGAGCTGCGACTGGTACAAGGCGCACGGCAAGATGTGCCCGGACGACGCGCCCGAGCAGCTGCGCCGCTTCGACGCGGTGTACTTCGGCGCGGTCGGCAATCCGGCGATCGTGCCGGACCACGTTTCGGCCTGGGGCCTGCTGATCAATTTCCGGCGCTGGTTCGACCTGTACGTGAACCTGCGGCCGGTGCGCCTGTTCGAGGGGCTGCCCTGCCCGCTCGCCGGCCGCAAGCCCGGCGACATCGACTACGTCGTGGTGCGCGAGAACACCGAGGGCGAGTACGGCAACATCGGCGGGCGCATGTACGAGGGCACCGAGCGCGAGCTCGTGACCCAGCAGGCGGTGTTCAGCAGGAAGGGCGTCGACCGCATCATGCAGTACGCCTTCGAGCTGGCGAAGACGCGTAAGCGCCACGTGACCTCCTGCACCAAGTCGAACGGCATCTCGATCACCATGCCGTACTGGGACGAGCGCTTCGCCGAGATGAGGAAGCGCTACCCGGACGTGAAGGCCGACCAGTACCACGTCGACGGCCTGACCATCCAGATGGTGCTCAACCCCGAGCGCTTCGACGTGATCGTGGCGTCGAACCTGTTCGGCGACATCCTCTCCGACCTCGGCCCCGCAACCGCGGGCACGATCGGCATCGCCGCCTCGGGCAACATCAACCCCGAGCGGACCGCGCCCTCGATCTTCGAGCCGGTGCACGGCTCGGCGCCCGACATCGCCGGCAGGAAGATCGCCAACCCGATCGCCGCGATCTGGTCGGGCGCGCTGATGCTCGAGCACCTCGGGCATGCCGCGGCCGCGGCCGAGGTGGTACGCGCGATCGAGCGCGTGGTCGCCGAGGGCCCGCACACCCCGGACATGAAGGGCAAGGCATCGACCGCCGAGGTGGGCGCGGCGGTCGCCGAGGCGCTGCGCGGCGCGTCGAAACGCGCGGCATGAAGCGCTACCGGATCGCGTCGATTCCCGGCGACGGGATCGGCGTCGAGGTCATCGCCGAAGGCGAGAAGGTCCTCGAGGCGCTCGCTGCGAAGGAACGCGGCTTCTCGCTCGAGCTCATGCCGTTCGACTGGAGCTCGGAGCGCTATCTCAGGACCGGCGCCTACATGCCGGACAACGCGCTCGAGATCCTCAGGAAGTTCGACGCGATCCTGTTCGGCGCGGTGGGCGCGCCGAACGTGCCGGACCACGTCTCGCTGTGGGGCCTGCGGCTGCCGATCTGCCAGGGGTTCGACCAGTACGCGAACGTGCGCCCCTCGCGCGTGCTGCCGGGAATCGCGAGCCCCCTGAGGAACGGCAGCGAGATCGACTGGGTGATCGTGCGCGAGAACACCGAGGGCGAGTACTCGGGCTCCGGCGGGCGCGTGCATACCGGACTGCCCGAGGAAGTCGCGACCGAGGTGTCCGTGTTCACCCGCAAGGGAATCGAGCGCGTGCACCGCTTCGCTTTCGAGCTGGCGAAGAGCCGCCCGCGCAAGCACCTCACGCTCGTCACCAAGTCGAACGCACAGCGCCACGGCATGGTGCTGTGGGACGAGGTGTTCCACGAGGTGGCGAAGGGCTACCCCGAGGTGCGCACCGACCGCGTGCTGGTGGACGCGGTCACCACGCGCATGGTGCTCAAGCCCTCCGCCCTGGACACGATCGTCGCCTCCAACCTGCACGCGGACATCCTCTCGGACCTGGCGGCGGCGCTGTCCGGGTCGCTGGGCATCGCGCCCACGGCCAATCTCAATCCGGAGCGCAGGTTCCCCTCCATGTTCGAGCCGATCCACGGCTCGGCCTTCGACATCGCCGGCAAGGGCGTTGCGAATCCGATCGCGACCTTCTGGACCGCGGCGATGATGCTCGAGCACCTGGGCGAAGCGCGCGCGGCCGCGCGGCTGATGACCGCCATCGAGCGGGTCACCGCGCAGCAAGTGTTCACGCCCGACCTGGGCGGCAGCGCGCGCACTGCGGACGTCACTGCCGCGGTTGTCGCGGCGCTGTAGCCGGCCGCGCGATCGCGCCGCGCAGAATTGCTCCACGCAGACAGCGCCCGCAACCGCCTGGTCGGCATCGGACTGATCTCGCTGACGTACGTCTGCTTCACGCTGCTCGACGGCAGCGCGAAGTGGTCGATGCGCGTGCTGCCGGTGCTGGAGGTCGTATGGGTGCGCTTCGTCGCGCACGCGCTGCTCTCGGCGGGGCTGCTGCTGCCGATCCACGGCGCGCGGCTGCTGCGCACGCGCCGGCTCGGTCTGCAGCTCGTGCGCGGGCTGATGATGGTGTCGATGACGGCGCTCAACTTCGCCGCGCTGCAGTTCCTGCAGCTCACCGTCACCTCGTCGATCAACTTCTCGGCGCCGATCATGATCGCGCTGCTCAGCGCGCCGCTGCTCGGCGAGCGCCTGGACGCGCGCCGCTGGACGGCGATCATGTGCGGCTTCGCCGGCGTGCTGGTGATCGTGCGGCCTTTCGGCGCCGATTTCCAGCCGGCCATGCTGCTCTCGGTGGCGAACGCGGTGGTCTACGCGCTGTTCAACCTGCTCACGCGCCGCCTGGCGGCCTACGATCCGCCCGAGACCACGCAGTTCCTCTCGGCGCTCGTGCCGGCGATCGGGCTCGCACCCTTCGGGCTCGCGGTGTGGCAGGCCCCCCCGAACGCATGGCACTGGGCGGTGCTGTGCCTGCTGGGGCTGTTCGGCGGCGTCGGGCACTACTTCCTGGCGCTCGCCCACCGCTACGCGCCCGCCTCGGTGCTCGCGCCCTTCGCCTACCCGCAAGTGCTCTACATGGCGGTGTTCGGCTACGCGGTGTTTGGCGACGTGCCGGGCACGCCGGTCATCGCCGGAGCCGCGATCGTGATCGGCAGCGGCCTTTACCTGCTCGCGCAGGAAAGAAGGCGCTGGACGGCGCGGCCTGCCTAGCCTAGGACCCGGCTCCCGCGGCGAGCTGGTCGAGATCGGAGGTGATCGCCTCGGCCGAGTCGCGCGGCAGCATCAGCAGGCGGCTGCGCCCGCTGCCGTCGAACACGAACACCGCCGTGCTGTGCGTCACCTCGTAGTTGCCGTCCTTGTCGGGCTTGCCGTACGAGTAGGTCACGCGGTAGCGCTTGGTGAGCGCCTGCAGCTCCTCCGGCGTGCCGCGCAGCCCGACGAACCACGGCCCGAAGGCGCGCACGTACTCGTGCAGGCGGGAAAGCGTGTCGCGCTTCGGATCGACCGTCACGAACAGCACCTTCGCGTTCGCGCCGTGGTCCTTCGTGTCCTTGAGCGCCTGCGCGAGCTTCGCGAGCGTCGTCGGGCACACGTCCGGGCAGCTCGTGTAGCCGAAGTACAGCAGCACCGTCTTGCCGAGGTAGGTCGCGCCGGTCGCCGGCTGGCCCGCGTCGTCGGTCATGTTGAACGCGAGCCTCGGCATCAGGCCGTCGATGTCGTCCGTGCGCCAGTGCGCCTTCTGGGTGCAGGCGGCGAGCGCCAGGCCGGCCGCAGCAAGTAGGGCGAAGAGAAATTTCCGTGTCATGGATGGCGAGTCGCTAAAGTCGGCTGCGGCGATCCCTGGTCCGAGCGCATCCAGCGCCCGAGCAGCACCAGCACGCCGAGCAGATGCATCATCGCCGCGGGGATCCACGTGATTAGGCCGCCCAGGCTCTGGTCCTCGAGCGGGCTCATCGGCCAGGCGCGCCCGCACACGGTGTACACGTCATACAGCTCGTGCGTCGCGAGCCCGATATCGGCGCCGAGGTAGATTTGCGGCAGCGAGGCGAGCAGCAGAATGAAGATGCGCGGCCCGTAGCCGATCAGCGCTCCCTCGCGGCGCGAGCGCGGATCGAGCATCAGCGCCCAGAACAGCAGCCCGTCGAGCAGCATGCTCCAGTTCATGACCAGGTACAGCGGCGCGCTCAGCATCGCGTCGAAGTGGATCGCCGGCGTGAGCCAGAAGAAGATCAGCCCGACGAACAGCACCGGCGCCACCAGCCAGTTCTGCAGCAGGCGGTACACGAAGCGCGTCGCCGGATTGCGCCAGAACGGCCGCAACACGCCCTCCGCGATCCCGGCCGGCAGCCCGCGTGCAAGCACAGGCAGCGGCTGCGCGAGCACCACCAGGAACGGCCCGAGGTGGTGCAGCACCAGGTGCTGGATGCGGTGGATGAAGAACATGTGCTGGGAGAGGTAGTCCCAGTGCGTCTGCATGACGAAGTAGATGAGCGCCCAGCCGCTGAAGTAGGCGAGCCTGCGGCCGAAGCCCGGGCGCTCGCCCGGCGGCGTGCGCCGCAGCCCGCGCACGTACAGCGCCGCCGCGCCGGCGCACAGGACGAGCGCGGCCGGGAAGAACTCCCACGGAAGGAGAAAAGCGAGCGCCGCCGTCAGTGCGTGCATCGGCGGCTATGCGGAGCTGAAGCCAACGGCGAACGCTACCTCGCGGTGGCGCCGCGCACCTCGAACAGCGCCGTGACCTTCTGGCCGCCGGCGAACTCGAGCGTTACCGGGATCTTCGTGCCGACCTTGATCTCGTGCTTGGCGTGCATGAGCATGAGATGGTACCCACCCGGGCGGAACGCTACCTTGCCCCCGGCTGGCAGCACGATCTTGCCGCCCTCGACCATCCTGGAGACGCCGCCCTCCTCGATCGTCTTGTGGATCATCACCATGCCGTAATCGGGCGAGCTCGCGCCCACGAGCGCGGTGTCCTGCTTGCTCAGGTTGTGAACCGTGAAGAAGCCCCCGGCCGGCACGCCGGCCGGAAGGTGCCGGATCCAGGCACCCGACACGGTGAGGTCCGCGGCCCAGGCGCTCGCGGCGAACAGCGCGGATGCGATCAGAACTGCCAGACGTGCCATATCGAATGATCCTTTTCCGGACGTGAGATTCGCGCGCGGCGCGGCCGCGCGGCGCCGCGGCATTTGACCACAAGTTGAGGGGTCAACGCGGCGCGATGTGGATTTTAGGCGGATTCCGCGCCCGATCGAAGGGCCGGACGGCGGATCCCGGCGCGGATGGCGCCGCCGGCCGGATGCCTCACTCGCGCCCGCGGCGGCGGTAGGCGTTCAGGATGTCCTCGCGAAGCTGCTCGCGCTGCTGCGGGCTCATGCGCGCGCCCGGAGGCAGGCGTTGCGGGGGCGCCTCGCGCGGGCGCTCGAAGCGCCCCCCGCGCGGCTCCTCGGCGCGGCCCGGATTGCGATAGAGGCTGCGGTCGGCCGAGCGCAGCTGCTCGCGCAGCTGCTCGCGCTCCTCGGGGCTCATGCGCCCGCGCGCCTGGGCGTAGAGCCGCAGCTCCGCGCCCGGCGGCAGGCGCCACCCGGGATCGGCGCGCGCGACGCCGGCGCACAGCGGCCCGGCGAGCGCAAGCGCGAGCGCGAGGGAAGCGACCAGCCTCATGACACGCGCATGGTACGCAGTGCCGTGCGGCCCGGGCTGCCGGCGGCCCGGATTTTTGTAACAATGTGTTTCCCGCGCCCGCGCGCGACACAACTCCTTACCGCGCCCCCCGCAATCCCCCGTACGCTGCCGCCATGGGTGAGCTGAAGACTCGGATCCTCGTGGTCGACGACGACCAGCGCCTGCGCGAGCTGCTGGTGCGCTATCTCGGCGAGCAGGGCTTCGAGGTGCGCGCGGTGCCCGATTCGGCCGGCATGGACAAGCAGCTCGCGCGCGAGCGCTATGACCTGATCGTGCTCGACCTGATGCTGCCCGGCGAGGACGGCCTCGCGATCTGCCGCCGGCTGCGCGCGGCGAACGCCGGCCCGGCGATCATCATGCTGACGGCGAAGGGCGACGACGTCGACCGCATCGTCGGCCTGGAGATGGGCGCCGACGACTACCTGCCCAAGCCGTTCAACCCGCGCGAGCTGGTGGCGCGCGTGAACGCGGTGCTCAGGCGCCGCCAGCCCGCCGGCCCGCCCGGGGGCCCGGCGGCCTCCGGCGAGCTGCACCGCTTCGGCGCCTTCGAGCTCGATCTCGCCACGCGCAGCCTCACGCGCGAGGGCAAGCCGGTCGACCTCACCACGGGCGAGTTCTCGGTGCTCAAGGTGCTGGTGCAGCACCCGCGCACGCCGCTTTCGCGCGACAAGCTGATGGAGCTCGCGCGCGGCCGCGAATACGAGGTGTTCGACCGCTCGATCGACGTGCAGATCTCGCGGCTGCGCAAGATCATCGAGGAGAACCCGGCGCACCCGCGCCACATCCAGACGGTGTGGGGCTTCGGCTACGTGTTTGTTCCCGACGGCCACGCCCGGTGATCCCCGGCGTGCGCCGCAGCCGCGTCGCGCTGCGCCTGCGGCGCGTATTGCCCGACTCGCTGCTCGCGCGTTCGTTCCTGCTGATCGCGCCGCTGCTGGTGGTCTCGGTGCTCGCGGCGTTCCAGCTGTACCGCATCTACGAGCGCGATCCGCTCTCGCGCGAGCTCGCCCAGCAGGCGGTGAGCGTGGTGAACCTGACGCGCGCGGCGCTGGTGAACGCCGATCCCTCGCTGCGACCCGACCTGCTCGCCGAGCTGAACGAGAGCGAGGGCATCCGTGTCTATCCGGTCGTGCCGGGCGAGCGGCTCGAGCCGCTGCCCGACGACCCGCTTTTCAGCCTCGTCGCGGAGCGGGTGCGCCGCGCCCTCGGACCCAGCACCCGCTTCGCCTTCGCGCGCAACGGGGTCGCCGGGTTCTGGGTGAGCTTCTTCATCGACGTGGACGAGTACTGGGCGATGCTGCCGCGCACGCGCTTCGAGCCGAGCTTCGGGGTCGAGTGGATCGGCTGGGGCGCGGCGCTGCTCGCGCTGGCGCTGCTCGGCGCGGCGCTCATCGCCTCGCGCATCGCCCGGCTGCTGGGCGCGCTCACCGAGGCGGCGCGCCGCGTCGGGCGCGGCCAGACGCCCGAGCCGCTCGCGGTCGAGGGGCCGCGCGAGCTGCGCACGCTGTCGGCCGCCTTCAACCGCATGGCGCGCGACTTGGCGGCGCTCGAGCGCGACCGCGCGACGGTGCTCGCCGGCATCTCGCACGACCTGAGGACGCCGCTGTCGCGGCTGCGCCTGGAGCTCGAGATGAGCGGCGCCGAGCGCGCCGCCGCCGAGAGCATGGCCACCGACATCGACGAGATCGACGCGGTGATCGGACAGTTCCTGGAGTTCGCGCGCGGCGAGAGCGAGCCGCCGCGCGAGGCCGAGCTGGACGCGCTCGGGGCGGAGATCGCCGAGCATTACGCGCGCCGCGGCCGCAACGTGCGGTTCACCGCGGGCGGCCTGCCGCCCTTCCCCTTCGCGCGCCTGGCGCTGCGGCGCGCGATTGCGAACCTCGTCGACAACGCGCTGCGATACGCGGGCGAGCCGGTCGAGGTCCGCACCCGCGCCGAAGGCGACAAGGCGATCGTCGAGGTG
>JAKALD010000171.1 GCA_021813275.1 Pseudomonadota bacterium
ATTCCCCCCGCAACTTCGGCCCGGCCTCGCCGGCAGCGCCGAGCTGATCGTCGGCGAAGAGCACACCGCGCCGAGCATCGGCTCGGGCAAGGTGCACGTGCTGGGGACGCCGGTGATGATCAACCTGATCGAGGCGGCGGCGCTCGCCGCGGCCGAGCACCTGCTGCCGGCGGGCTTCCAGAGCCTCGGCACGCGCCTCGATGTGCGCCACATCGCGGCGACGCCGGTCGGCATGCGCGTGCGCGCCAAAGCCGAGCTCATCTGGGTGCAGGGGCGCACGCTCACCTTCCGCGTCAAGGCGCGCGACGAAAAGGACCTGATCGGCGACGGCCTGCACGAGCGCGTGGTGGTCGAGGTCGCGAAATTCGACCGGCGCGTGCAGGCGAAGCTCGGGCGGCGCTAGGAGATTCGGACGCTGGCGCCTTGCGAGCACGCCTTCGGCGGTCTCTGGTTTTCTGAGGGGTCAAGAGGCGACCCCTCAGAAAACCGGAGATCGGGATAAAAGCAAACCGGGATCGGGTTTTCCGCGATCTCCGGCTTTTGCGCGGGGTCGTCTTGTGACCCTGCGCAAGAGCCGGAGACCCAGCAGCGTTTGCATCGGTCTGACGTGAGCTATACCGCGCTCCGCAAGCACGCCTGCGGCGGTCTCCGCTTTTCGGAGCGGTCAAAAGGCGACCGCTCCGAAAAGCGGAGATCGGGAAACGGCAAAGCGGTAATTGGGTTTTCCACGATCTCCGGCTTTTGCACAGGGTCGCTTTTTGACCCTGTGCAAAAGCCGGAGACAACTTAGCGCGCGCAAGAGACCCGCTGCATGCAACAGGCCCCGCTCAGCTCAATGCCCCCCTCCCGGCCCGCCCCCGAACGGCGGCCGCGTGGTCCACAGCACCGGCACGATGAGGAGGAAGAGCACGCCGACGCTCCAGAAGATGTCGTTCGTGGCGAGCATGTAGGACTGGCCGACGAGCAGCCGGTCGATCTGCTCGTAGGCCTGCTGCGCCGACATGCCCAGCCCCTGCAGGGTATCGGTGAAGTGACGCGTCGCGGCGTCGTAGAGGTTCAGGTGTTCGACGAGCTGGGTGCGGTGCAGAGTCTGGCGGTTGTCCCACACCGAGATCGCGATCGAGGCGCCGAAGCTGCCCGCCATCATGCGCAGGAAGTTCTGCATCCCGGTCGCGTTGGCGATGCGCGCGGTCGGAATGCCGCCGAGGTTGATCGCGATGAGCGGCGTGAAGAAAAACGCGACGCCGACGCCCTGCAGCAGCTGCGGCAGGGCGATGGTGGCGAAGTCGGCGTTGGTGTCGAAGTGCCCGCGCCAGAAGGCGACGAGCGCGAACACGACGAAGCCGACGGTGGCGAGCAGGCGCGGATCGACCCGTCCGATCGCGCGTCCGACGATCGGCATGAACACCACCGCGAACACGCCCGCCGGCGCGAGCGCGTAGCCCGCCCACTCGGAGTTGTAGCCGAGCTGGGTCTGCAGCCACAGCGGCAGGATGATGATGCTCGCGAAGAACAGCGCGAAGCCGAGCGCGAGCGCGAACGCGCCGCGGCGGAAGTTGTGGAAGCGGAACAGCCCCAGGTCGACCACCGGGTGCTCCTCGTACAGCTCCCAGGCGAGGAACAGGCAGAAGCCGGCGAGCGCGATCACGCCGAAGGCGACGATCGTGCTCGAGCGGAACCAGTCGAGCTCGTTGCCCTTGTCGAGCATGATCTGCAGGCTCCCGACCCAGAGGACGAGCAGCACCATGCCCACGCCGTCGACCGGCAGCCTGCGCGTCGGGGTTTCGCGGTCGTGCATCAGCTCCCAGGTGGCGAACGAGGCGAAGATCCCCACCGGGATGTTGATGAAGAAGATCCACGACCAGTGGTAGTTCTCGGTGATCCAGCCGCCGAGCAGCGGCCCCAGGATCGGCGCCACGACGATCGTCATGCCCCAGATCGCGAGGCCGGTGGAGCGCTTCTCCGGCGGGTAGCTCGCCAGCAGCAGCGCCTGCGAGAGCGGCACCATGAAGCCGGCGGCGGCGCCCTGCACGACGCGGAAGGTGACGAGCATCGAGAGACTCGCCGACAGGCCGCACAGGAACGAGGCGAAGGTGAAGACCGCGATCGCCAGCGAGTACATGCGCACCTGGCCGAAGCGCCCGGCGAACCAGCCGGCCATCGGCACGGTGATGGCGTTGGCGACCGCGTACGAGGTGATCACCCAGGCGCCCTGCGTGGGCGCCACCGCGAGGTCGCCGGTGATGGTCGGGATGGCGACGTTCGCGATGGTGAGGTCGAGGACCTCCATCATGTTCGCCATCGCGAGCACGAAGGTCAGCAGCGCGAGCATCGCGCCGGTGTAAGGCTGCGGCGCCGCGCCGGCCGGCTGCATGCGCGCTTTCCGGGGCCGAATCAGCCGTGGTGCGGCGAGCCGGCGGCGCGCGAGGCCGGCTGGTGCGCGGCCGAGGCCGGCTTCGCCGCGCCGCTATTCGCGGCGATGATCGCGGCCACGCGCTCGGCCGCGAGCTTGTCGAGCGCGGCGAACACGTCGGTCTGCTGGCCGTTGCGCGCCCGCGCGGTCTCGATCAGGCGCTTGCCGCTGCGGTCGTGCGTGTCGATGTAGGTGCGCATCGACAGGCCGATCTGCAGCGGGTGGGCGGCGAGCTGCTTCGGCTCGAGCGCGATGCGCACCGGCAGCCGCTGCACCACCTTGATCCAGTTGCCGGTCGCGTTCTGCGCCGGAAGCAGCGCGAACGCACTTCCGGTGCCGGCGCCGAACCCGACCACCTTGCCGCGGTACTTGACGTCGTCGCCGTAGATGTCGGCGGTGAGCTCCACGGGCTGGCCGACGCGCACGTCGGCGAGCTGGCTCTCCTTGTAGTTCGCGTCGACCCACACGTCGTTGAGCGGCACGACCGCCATGAGCGGCGCACCGGGGGCGACGCGCTGGCCGACCTGGACGCTCCTCTTGGCGACGAAGCCCGATACCGGGGCCGGGATCTCGGTGCGCGCGTAGTCGATGTAGGCCGCGTGCACCCTGGCGGCGGCAGCCTGCACGTCGGGGTGGTCGGCGACGGTGGTGTTGTCGGTGAGGGCGCGGCCCGCGGCGAGCTGCTCGCGCGCCGCCTCGAGCGCCGCCTCCGCGGTGCGCACTGCGTCGCGCGCGTGCTGCACGTCCTCGGCCGAGACCGCGCCGCTGCCGGCCGCGCGCTCGCGCCGCGCGAGGTCGTCTTTCGCCTTGGCGAGCTCGGCCGCGCGCAGCGTCACCGCGGCCGCGAGCTCCGCACCCTTCGCGTACAGCGTCCTCACCTGGCGCACGGTGCGCGCGAGCTGCGCCTCGGCCTCCTCGAGCGCCACCCTGGCGTCTGCGCGGTCGAGCAGGACGAGCGGCTCGCCGGCCTTCACGTAGTCGGTGTCGTCGACGCGCACCGCCACCACGGTTCCGGCGACCTGCGGGGTGATCTGCACAACGTTGCCGGCGGCGTAGGCGTCGTCGGTGTACTCGTAGAAGCGGCCCACGGTCCACCAGTAGATGCCGTAGCCGATGCCGGCGAGCGCGAAGACCAGCACCACGATCGCGAGCGCGCGCCTGCGCTTGCCGTTGGCCGGGGCTGCAGAGGGTTCCGCCATGATGCGTCCTTTGTCCTTATTCGGGGCCGCGGGTGGCGAGCGGGGGCTCGCCCCGGTAGCCGCCGCCGAGCGCGTGCGCGAGATTGATCGAGGCGTCGAGCTCGCGCGCGCGCAGATCGGCGACGAGCGAGCGCTGCGCGATGACCTGCGATTCGGCGCTGAGCACCGAGAGCAGATTGGACAACCCCGACTTGTAGCGCACCAGCGCGAGGTCGTAGGCCTCGCGCGCGGCGGCGAGCCCTTCGGTCACCTGCGGGCGCTGCTGCTCGACCGCGCGGAACGCGGCGAGCTGGTCGGCGACTTCGCGCAGCGCGTCGGCGAGGGTCTGGTTGTACTGCTCCACGGCGGCGTCGTAGTCGGCGTTTCGCGCGCCCAGGTTGCCGCGCAGCGCCCCGCCGTCGAAGACCGGCAGGCTGAGGGCCGGCCCGACCCCGGCGATGCCGCTCCCGCTCTCGAGGAACTTCGACCAGCCGAGCGACTGCAGCCCAACGAAGGCGGCGAGGTTCACGTCGGGGTAGAAGCGCGCGCGCGCCGCGTCGATGTCGCGCGCCGCCGCCTCGACCCGCCAGCGGCTCGCGATCACGTCCGGGCGCCGGCCGATCAGGTCCGCGGGCAGCCTGCTCGGCAGCAGCGCGCCTTGCGGCGCGGCGAGCCGCGGCCGCGCGATCTTCAGCCCCCCGTCGGGACCCTCGCCGCCGAGCGCGGCGAGCTGGTTGCGCGTGAGCGCGATCGTCTCCTCGATCTGCGCGATTTGCTCGCGCGCGGCCGGGATCTCGGCCTCGGCCTGCTTGAGCTCGACGCGCGAGTCGATTCCGGCGGCCACGCGATGGCGCACCAGGACGAGCACCTTCTCGCGCATGGCGAGCGTGTCGCGCGCGAGATCGAGCAGGTCGAAGCCGTGCGCGAGCTGCACATAGGCGCGCGCGATCGCCGAGGACAGCACGAGGCGCGCGGCGTACGCGTCGGCCTCGGCTGCCTTCGCCTCGCCGAGCGCGGCGGCGTACACGGCGGCGTTCTTTCCCCAGAAGTCGAAGTCGTACGAGAAATTCAGGGTGGCCTGGTTCTGCCAGTACCACTTGCCGCCATAGGGCGGCGGGTAGATGAAGTTCTCGGAGAAGCGCTGGTCGGTCGGGTTGGCCGCCGCGTTCACCTGCGGCCGGCGCGGCGCGCCGGCGGCCTCGGCGAGCGCGTTCGCCCGCTCGACCCGCGCGCGCGCCAGGCGGATGCTCGGGCTGTCGGCGAGCGCCTCGCCGATCAGCGCGTCGAGCTGCGGATCGCCGAGCGACTTCCACCAGTCCGCGCCCGGCCAGGCGTCGGGCGAGAACCTGGCCCCAGCGAGACTGCGAGTGGCCTGGAGCTTGGCCGGGTCGGTGAGCGTCGCGTGGGTGCGCAGGCCCTCCGTGCTCACGCAGCCGGCCGCGACGAGCGCGGCGGCGACGCCGGCCAGAAGCGCGCGTGCGTTCATGTGTCCTCCAGCAGACGTTTGAGGGAGGCGATCAGCTGGTGCGCCTCCGCGTGCGAGAGGCGGCGCAGCATGTGATTCGAGGCATGCACCGCGGCGGACTTGATCGCCGGCAGCATCTTGCGCCCGCTCTCGGTCAGCTCCAGCTTGTGGGCGCGCCGGTCGTCGGGCGCGCGCACGCGGCGCACCAGGCCAGTCTTCTCGAGGCGATCGATCACGCGCGTCATCGCCCCGGGATCGTGCTGGATCGTCTTGCAGAAATCGGCGGCGGTGGACGCGATCCCCGTGCCCAGCCCCATCAGCACGATCGCCTGCACCGAGGTGAGGCCGAGCGCCTCGAAGTCCGGCTCGAGGAGATCGAGCAGCCGCCGGCGGACCAGCGCGACGAGATAGCCGAGGCTCTCGCGCGGATCGTAGCTCTTGACGTCGTAGAAATCGGACACGGGCGCGGCGGCGGAAAGGAGGCGCACTGTAATTGCCTAGGCAATTATTGTCAAGGCTGCCGTCGATAGCCTGCTGTCAGGCGATGCGGCGGCACTGACGATGTCGTCTTCTCCGGCTTTTGCGCAGGGTCACAAGACGACCCCGCGCAAAAGCCGGAGATCGTGGAAACCCCGATCTCGGTTTGCCTTTCTCAGATCTCCGGTTTTCCGAGGGGTCGCTTTGGGACCCCTCGGAAGACCGGAGAGCGCCGAAGGCATGCTCGCAACGCGCACCGCACATGCCAAGCGGCAATTCAGTACGGCCGCACCCCGAACAGCCAGGGGTGCACGGCGAGCATCCCGCCGTACGCGAGCAGCGCGAACACGAGCTGCACCAGGCCGATCTCGCCCGGCGCGAGACGGTTGCGGCCCTGCGCGATGGCGGCGAAAGGAAGGTTCGAGGTGAGCGCGGCGAAGCGCTTCCAGTCCTCGCCGTGCACCTTCGCCTTGCGCGCGTCCTGCAGCCGCGTGCCGGCCGCAGCGAGCGCGAGGAGGCTTCCGAAGAAGATCGTCGACTTGAGCTCGCCGCGCGCGAGGATGTGCGCGCCGGCCCACAGCATGATGCCCCACATCACCGGGTGGCGCGTGACGCGGACGATGCCGCGCGCCGGGTCGGGCCGCGCGAGCAGCTTGCCGGCTGCGACCGCCGTGGGATTCGGGGTCAGCACGCCGCTCACGACGAGCAGGAACGAGAATGGCATCACCGCGGAGGGCAGAAAGCGCAGCCCCGGCCAGAGCGGCGTCGCGGGCGCGCCGGCGTAGGCGCTTGCCATCCACACGATGAGCGCGACACTCGCAGCCGAGAACGCGCCGAGATAAGGCCCCTCGCCGAGCGCGCGCGCCAGCGCCGCGCGCAGCGGCGTGCTCGGCAGCACGTGCAGGAGCAGGAACGCCGCGCAGGCGACGACGAGATTCGGCGGCAGCTGCAGCATGGCCCCTCCCAAAGAGCGCTCAGGATATGCGATGCTTTCGCCTGCCCACAAGCAAGCGCCGCCGATGCGCCTTCCCGACAACCACCCCGAGCGCTTCCAGCTCGCCAACGAAGTGCACGCGCGGCCGCACGAGGCGCTGCGCGCCCCCGAGCGCGCCTCGTACCTCGCGGCGCTGCTCGAGCCGGGCGAGCGCGCGCACGAGCACGCGCACGTCGCGGCATTGTGCGAGCGCCACCGCGTGCATGCGCCGCCGGCCGACGCGATCCACTTCGCGGCGGCGCTCGGCGCGTTCCGCCTGCGCTGGGAGCGGCACACGGAGTTCTCCAGCTACGCGTTCTTCGTCCCGGGCCGGAGCGCCCGGCCCTTCGCCGAGCCGGCCGTCGGCGCGGTGCCCGCCGACTGGCTGCGCGCGATCCCGGGTCGCACCGTGGCGGCGCTGCACGCCGAGCTGCTCGAGCGCGCCGCGCCGATGCCGGGGGCCTCTGAGATCGCCGCCACCTTCGGCGGCAACTACGTCGTCGGCTCGGGAGTGGGCGAGGGCGCGGGCGCCGCGTTCACCGACTTTCGCATCCACGCCGACGGATTCGGCCGCCTGCTGGTGATCGACCGCGAGCTCTCGCGCTTCCAGGCGGGGCGCACGCTGCAGCGCCTGTTCGAGATCGAGACCTACCGCATGATGGCGCTGCTCGCGCTGCCGGTCGCGCGCCGCATGGCGCCGCGGCTGCTCGAGATGGAGCGCGAGCTCGCGCAGGTCGCCGCGGCGCTCGCGCAGGGCGGCGGCGGCGACGAGGCGCTGCTCGAGCAGCTCACGCATCTCGCCGCGAACGTCGAGAGCGCGATCGGCGAATCGCGCTACCGCTTCGGCGCGACGCGCGCCTACCACGACCTGGTCGAGAGCCGCATCGCCGAGCTGCGCGAGCGCCGGCTGCCCGGCACGCAGACCATCCGCGAGTTCATGACGCGGCGCCTCGCGCCGGCGATCGCCACCTGCGAATCCGCCGAGCGCCGCCTGCTCGAGCTCTCCGAGCGCGTGGCGCGCGCGAGCAGCCTGCTCGCCACGCGGGTGGGCGTGGCGCGCGAGCGGCAGAACCAGGAGCTGCTCGCCTCGATGAACCGGCGCGCGCGGCTGCAGCTGCGCCTGCAGGAGACGGTCGAGGGCCTGTCGGTCGCGGCGATCACCTACTACGTGGTGAGCCTGGTGGGCTACGCCGCCAAGGCGCTCGAGGCGGCGGGCGTGCGCGTCGAGCCGGCGATCGCGATCGGCGTCGCGATCCCGGTGGTGGCGGCGCTCGCGGCGCTCGGCGTGCGCTACGTGCGCCGCAAGATCGCGCGTGCGGAGCTCGGCGCCACGCCGCTCGAGATGTGACTCAGGCGCGCAGCGCGAACCAGGCCGCGGTGAGCGCGAGGGTGGCGAGCGCGACCGGGACGCCGGTGCGCGCGTGGCGCCGCCAGCCGATCACGATGCCGCGGCGGCGCGCGGCATCGACCACGATGATGTTGGCGATCGAGCCCACGAGCAGCAGGTTGCCGGCGAGCGTGCTCACCAGCGCGAGCATCGGACCGGCGAAGGCCGCCTTCGCGGCGGGCAGGAGCAGCATTACCGCGGGCACGTTCGAGACCA
>JAKALD010000172.1 GCA_021813275.1 Pseudomonadota bacterium
ATCGCTTCGTGCTCAATATCCAGCCCGATCAGGTGCGTCCGCTGGCGCAGTTCCTCGCGCAAAACGGAGTCGCTGCCGCCACCAGTTTTCCCATGGTGCGGGCGCGTCTCACCGCGATCAACGGCCGCGCGGTCGGCGCCGCCGACTACAGCGACGAGCGCGCCAAGCGTCAGATCGACCGCGAATTCAACCTGAGCTTCATGCAGACCCTGCCGGCCGGAAACACGGTGACCGGCGGGCGCTGGTTCACGCGCGAGGACTTCGCGCAGGGCGCGGTCTCGGTGGAGGTCTGGATCGCCGAGCGCCTCGGCATCAAACTCGGCGACGCCTTGAGTTTCAATGGCGGCGGCGCGAGCGTCACGGTGCCGGTGAGCAGCATACGCAAGCTCGACTGGGACTCGATGCGGCCAAATTTCTTTTTCATCACCACGCCGCAGGCGCTGGCGGGTTTCCCGCTGAGCTATATGAGCACGTTTCGCCTGTCCGGCGCCGATCCCATGTTTGCGGCACGCCTGACGCAGGCGTTTCCGAACCTCACCGTGATCGATGTCAGCGCGCTTATGCGCCAGGTCAACGGCGTGCTCGATCAGGTGATACGCGCAGTGGAGTTCGTGTTCGTGTTCGCGCTGGTCGCGGGTGTGCTGGTGCTGTATGCGGCGCTGCTCTCGACCCAGGACGAGCGGCTGCAGGAGGCCGCGCTGATGCGCGCGCTGGGGGCGAGCCGCGCCCAGCTGGCGGGGGCGCTGCGCGCGGAGTTTCTCGCCCTGGGACTGGTCGCGGGCGTGCTCGCCTCGGCCGGGGCCAGCGCGATCGGCTATGTGCTCGCCGAGCGCGTGTTCCAGTTTCCGTGGCAGTTCAATGCAGCGATCTGGTTCGCGGGGCCGCTCGCGGGATTGGCCTGCGTCGTATTCAACACCTGGCTCGGCGGCCGCGCCGCGCTGAACCATCCGCCGATGCTGGCGCTGCGCGAGGCCTGATTCGCGCGAAAGGCTGATTCGCGCATTCGCAAGAGCGGCCGATTAGACGCGCAACCGGCAGGAGGGCTATTAGCTCAGCCTGAACTCGTATTCGGTCCAGGACGGGCCGACCGGACGGCACACGTCTTCAGCGGCGCGGCGCGCTGCTCGCGCGCGCGATCAGATGGAATCCCAGGTCGATCGCGCGCCGGTCGCGCAATTGCTTGTCGAACACGGCCTGCCCTACCAGCCGGCCGATTTCTGCGCTCGGTGGCGCCACAGACGTGATCGAAGGCACCGTTTGCGCGACAACGTCGAGGTCGCCGAAACCGGCGAGCGCCAGGCGGCCCGGCACGGCGATGCCGCGCGCTTGGCATTCGAACAGCGCGCCGAGCGCGAGCACGTCGTTGGAGAACGCCGCAGCCTGCACCGCAGGCGTACCGCGCAGCAACTCCGCCGCCGCCTCGCGCCCGCGACCGACTTCGGCGCGCTGTTCTATCTCGACCACGCGTGGCCGCTGCAGTCCGAGCCGCAGCGCCTCGGCGACGAATCCAGCGCAACGCTGCCGCGCCCGTCGGTCAAGCTGCATGTTCGCTCCCGCGAAGGCAAGCTTGCGATAGCCGGCCGAGGCAAAGTGGCGCGCCACCGCCTTGCCCACTTCTCGATGCGAAAAGCCGATGTTAAGTGTAGCCGGACGGGGCGACAGGTCCCACATCTCGATCAGCGGGGTGGAGACACCGCGCATCAGGTGCAGGACCTTGGCGGAGTGGTCCACGCCGGTCAGCACCAGCGCGCGCGGCCGCCAACTGAGCAGCGCGTATGCCAGGTCGCTTTCCTTCCGGGCGTCGTAGCCGGAATTGGCCACCAGCAGTCCGACGCCACGCGATTCCAGTTCGCGCGCGAGCGCCTCGAGTGTTGCCGAGAAGAATGCGTTGTGCATGGATGGCACGATCACGCCCACCATATCGTTGGCTGCGCCGGCAAGCCCGCCGGCCACGCGGTTGCGCACGTAACCGAGTTGCTCTATCGCGCGCTGTACGCGCCGGCGCAATTCCGGGGAGACTTCGCCGGGCATGCGCAGCGCGCGCGACGCGCTCATGGTTGCAACGCCCGCGAGCCGGGCCACGTCGGCAAGCGTGACGTGGCCCGCGCTTCTGCGACCCTTCGCGCCGGCGATCTGTGCTGAGTGCCTTGCCATCGTCCAAGTATACTGCTAACCTGATGTTAGCGATAACATATCGGACTGTATTAATTGCTTGGAGGATGTTATCGCTAACATTGGGATAATACTCTGCATCTGAATACAGGAGGAGACCATGAATCCGCGCAGGACACTGCTCGTCGCGCTCGCCGTGCTCATGTTGGCGGCAGGCGCCAACACCCCCGTGTTTGCCCAAGCCTATCCCGCAAAGCCGATCAAGATCGTCGTCGGCTTCCCGCCTGGCGGCGGGCTGGATTTCACCACGCGCCTGCTCGCGCCGTACCTCACCGAGCGGCTCGGGCAGAAGATCATCGTTGAGAACAAACCCGGCGCCGCGGGAGTGGTCGCGCTTACCGAGGTCGCTCGCGCCGCGCCGGACGGGTATACGCTGATCGTCGGCAACATCGGGCCGCTCGCTCTCGCGCCGAACATGATGGCGAAGCCGCCCTACAATCCGGTGAAGGATTTCACCGCCATCGGCCAAGTCGTAGCAACCTATTTCATCGCGGTAGCGCCGGCGAATCACCCCGCGAATTCGCTGCGCGAGTTCTTCGAGTGGGGAAAGAAAAACGACGGCAAGGTGAACTGCGCGTCGGGCGGCAACGGATCGATCACGCACATGAACTGCGTGCTTCTGAACCAGGTGGGCGGCATCAACGCGACGCACGTGCCGTACAAGGGCACTTCGCCCGCGATGACCGATCTGATCGCCGGGCAGACGCACATTCTGATCGACGTCCTCGCCGTGCTCGGGCCGCAGGTCAAGGCCGGCAGGCTCAAGGCGCTCGCAGTGGCGATGCCGAGGCGCGATCCGGAATTCGCGAACGTGCCGACGATGGCCGAAGCGGGCTATCCGCAGCTAGAGACTTCGGGCTGGCAGGGCCTCGTCGGTCCCGCAGGCTTGCCGGAGGAGGTGGTGCGCAAGCTCTCCGGCGCGCTCAAGGCGACACTCGCCCTGCCGGAGGTCCGCGAGCGGTTTGCCAAGGCCGGCACGCCTGTCTTCGAGCGCGATCCGGAGGCGTTCGCCGCCTTCATCAAGGCCGAAAACGAACGCTGGCTGCCGATTATCAGGGCTTCCGGCGCGGAAATTCAGTAATGCCGGGGCGGGATCCGGCTGCGCTGCGCAGCCACCGCTGGTTCGGCCGCGACGACCTGCGCGGTTTCGCGCACCGGCAGCGCTTGCAGCAGATCGGGTTCGCGCGCGAGCAGTTTCTCTGCAAACCGGTGATCGGCATCCTGAACGCCTGGAGCGGCTTGAGCCCCTGCCATGCGCACCTGCGCGCGCGCGCCGAAACGGCCGCCCAGGGGGTGCTGGCCGCTGGCGGTTTCCCGGTCGAGCTTCCGGTGCTGTCGCTGGGCGAGGTGATGGTCAAGCCGACCACCATGCTTTACCGCAACTTGCTCGCGCTCGAGGCCGAGGAGTTGATCCGCTCGCATCCGCTCGACGCCGTGCTGCTGCTCGGCGGTTGCGACAAGACCGGTCCGGGACTCGTCATGGGGGCGATCAGCGCCGACTGCCCGTGCATTTTCGTGCCCGCCGGCCCGATGATGAACGCGAAATGGCGCGGCGAGACCGTCGGCGCGGGTACGCACACGCGCAAATTCTGGGACGAGTACCGCGCGGGCCGTCTGAGCAATGCGGAGTGGGTGGCGCTCGAAGCAGGCATGACGCGCGGCATCGGCACCTGCAACACCATGGGAACCGCCTCGACCATGACGCTCGCGATCGAAGCGCTGGGCCTTTCCCTTCCGGGCGCGGCGGCGATTCCGGCGGCGGATGCGGAGCACGTCCGCATGGTCACGCGATCCGCGCAGCGCATCGTCGAGATGGCGTGGGAGGACTTGCGGCCTTCCCGCATACTCAGCGCCGCTTCGTTTCTGAACGCCGCCGCCGCTGTCTTGGCCTGCGGCGGTTCGACCAACGCACCGATCCACCTCATCGCGATGGCGCGACGCGCGCAGTTGCCGCTTGCGCTGGACGACTTCGATCGCCTGGCGGCGAGCATCCCGGTATTGGTGAATCTGATGCCCGCCGGCAGCCACCTGATGCAGGATTTCTTCGATGCCGGCGGCCTGCCTGCGCTGCTCGCGCAGCTCGGCGATGCCATCGACGGCAGCTGCGCCACCGTTGCGGGCGCGCAACTTTCGGCAGGACTGGTTGGAGCCAAGATCCTCGACGACGAAGTCATCCGGCCGTGCGCGCGGCCGGTGTCGGAGCGCCCCGCCTTCGTTGTGCTGCACGGCAACCTCGCTCCGGGCGGGGCGCTGTTAAAACCTACCGCCGCCGATCCGCGGCTGTTGCAGCATCGCGGAGCGGCGCTGGTATTCGACGGACCGGCCGACCTCGCCGTGCGGATCGACGCGCCCGAGCTGCCGGTGACGCCCGAGTCCGTAATCGTATTGCGCGGCGGCGGCCCGATCGGCGGGCCGGGCATGCCCGAGTGGGGCAACCTGCCGATTCCGAAGAAACTTCTCGCGCAAGGCGTGCGCGACATGCTGCGCGTGTCGGATGCGCGCATGAGCGGCACGCACTACGGCGCGTGCGTGCTGCATTGCGCGCCGGAAGCCGCCGTCGGCGGGCCGCTCGCGCTGGTGTGCGATGGCGACGAGATCGAACTCGATTACGCGCGCCGCACGCTCACGCTGCACGTGACCGACGACGAACTGGCGCGCCGCCGCGCGGCTTGGAAAGCGCCCGCGCCGTACGCGCAACGCGGCTACGCGGCGCTTTACGCGCGCCACGTCACGCAGGCACCCGAGGGATGCGATTTCGATTTTCTCGACGGACGCGGCGGCGTGCCCGAGCCGGCGATCTACTGATTTTTCCTCGCGCAACGACAACGGAGAACACGCATGCGATTCAACCGCGTTAAACAGCTCTGGAGCGAAGGCAAGCCGGCGGTCGGCGGCTTTCTTTCGATCCCCCACTGTTTTTCGGCCGAGGTGATGGCCCATACCGGGCTTGACTGGCTTTGCCTCGACATGCAGCACGGCTGCATCGACTACGCCGACGCGGTGCCGATGCTGACCGCGATCTCGACCACCTCGGTCACGCCTTTTGTGCGCGTACCCTGGAACGAACCGTCGATCATCATGAAAGTGCTCGATGCCGGCGCCTACGGCGTGATCGTGCCCATGGTGAGCAACCGCGCGGAGGCGGAGCGCGCGATCGCCGCCTGCCGCTACCCGCCCGCGGGCATGCGCAGCAACGGACCAAACCGTGCGCTGCTCTACGGCGGGCCGGACTACCAGAAGCACGCCGACCGGGAAACCGTGTGTGCGGTGATGATCGAGACCGCGGAAGGCATCGACAAGATGGAGGAGATCATCTCGACGCCGGGACTCGATGCCGTCTACATCGGGCCCACCGATCTCGCGCTCGCGCTCGGGCTGCCGCCGGTCATGGACAACGACGAACCGAAGCACGTCGCCACGGTAAACCGCATCCTTGACAGCTGCCGGCGCCACAAAGTGGTGGCCGGCATCCACACCATCAGTTCGAAGTTCACGCAGCGCTACCTCGACCAGGGTTTCCGCATGGTGATGCTGGTGCCGGACCGCCTGGCGATGTCGAATTATGTCAAGGCCGAGGTCGGGCGTCTTAGCGGGTGGACGCCCCTTGCGCCCGCCCGGACCGCAGATCGGAGCGGAGACTGAGGCGGGGAAATGGACTAAAGTTCGACGCCGAACATGAACTGCCGCATCCATGCGATCGGCGCCATCATGTTCGTGCGTTTGCGGCAGGCGAAGTTGCGCTGTCACTTTCGCGCAGCCGGCGCTTGAGCAGCTTGCCGTTGGCATTGCGCGGCAGGGGATGCTCGACGAAGGTGATGAAGTCCGGCAGCTTGTAGTCGGCAAGGTGCAGTGCGCAATGCGCGCGCAGCTCTTCGGCGCTGCAGGCCGGATCGGAACGCAGCACGAAGGCCTGCGCTTTTTCTCCCAGCACCGGATCGGGCCGGGCGATCAGCGCCGATTCCAGCACTGCCGGGTGCAGCGACAGCACGTTCTCGACCTCGGCGCAGTACACTTTGTAGCCGCCGCGGTTGATCAGGTCTTTCTTGCGATCGAGTATGCGCACATAGCCTGCGGCGTCGATCGATCCGATATCGCCCGATTTCCAGTAGCCGCCGCAGAATTCGCGCTGCGTGGCCGCGGCGTCGTCCCAATAGCCCGGCACCACCATGGCGCCGGCGATCCAGAGTTCGCCCGTCTCGCCGCGCGCGACTTCGCGCCCCTCGTCATCCATCACGCGCACTTCGCCGCAGGGCAGGACCGCGCCTACGCTGTCCAGGTGCGCCGCCTGCTGGCCGAGCGGCATGATCGTGGTGGGGGAAGTAGTCTCGGTGGCGCCGTAGGCGTTGACCAGCACGAGCTGCGGCAGCTTCTGCGCCAAAGCCCGGATGGTGCCCAGCGGCATCGGCGCGCCGCCGAAGCCGCCCACGCGCCAGTGACTCAGATCGAAGCCGGCAAAGTCGGGCTCGCGCAGGCACAGGTTGTAGATCGCCGGCACCACCAGGGTGAATGTCATGCGCTCGCGGCGCGCGAGTTCGAGAAAGGCCCGTGCCTTGAACTCGCGCAGCATGAGCACGCAGCCGCCGACGCGCAGCATGGCGAGGATGATCGCGACCAGGCCGGTGACATGGCTCGCCGGCGCCGAATTGCATGCAGTGCTGGTAGTGCAGCGCCGAGTGGATGAGATTCAGATGGGTCAGCATCGCCCCCTTCGGGTGCCCGGTGGTGCCGGAGGTGTAGAGAATGACCGCAGTCTCTTCCTCGTCCGGCGCGGCGGGGGCGGGCGCCTGCGCGCCCGGTTCGAGCAAATGCGCGAACGGCCGGCCCGGCATTGCGCTGCCCTGCGCCGGTTCGCCTACCGCATAGCGCAGCGCCAGCTGCGGCACGGCATCGGGCGAGGGAATGCGTTCGGCGAGCTCGGCGTCGAACACCAGCGCGCACGCCTTGCACTGGTTGAGGACGTAGGCGATTTCGGGCTTCTGTTCGCGCACGTTGATCGGCACCGCGACAGCGCCGAGGCGGAACGCGGCCAGCAGCGCATAGACGAATTCAGGCTCGTTGGCGCAGAGGATGGCGATGCGATCGCCCGCGCGCACGCCGTCCTGCGCAAAGCCGGCGGCCACGCGCGCCGCGCTGCGATCGAGCTCCGCATAGCTGATGCGCCGGTCCGCGCATACCAGCGCTTCGTCGCCGGCATGCCGCGACAGGGTATGCGCGAACAGCGCGTTGAGATGCGCCGGGCGCTCGGCGAAGCAGGTGAGCACGCGGCCGAAATGCGCCTCGCGGCGCAGGCGCGGCAGGCGCTCAGGCGGCCAGTGCATGGGCGGTCTCGTAGCAGGGCATGCGCCATTTTACTTGCGCTTTTGCGCTTGCGGCTTGGGCTATACTTCGGCGCATGCTGGAAATCCTCATCGTTCTCTCCGTCTTGCTGCTCGTCCTGGTGGGCTGGCTCGCCTGGCGCATGGCCGCCCTGAGACGCAGGCTGGAGGAGTTTCCCGCCGGGATGGCGCAGGGCCTGGAAGAAAAGCACCGCGCCATGCTCACCGACCTGCACAGCGGTCTGACGCAGCAGGGCGACCGTCTGGGCGCGAACTTCGGCGAGTCCTCCGAGCGCCTGCGCGGCACCCTGGCCGAGGAGCTCAAGCAGACCCGCGACACGCTGCATGCGCTCAAGCTCGGTTTGTCCGAGAGCCTGGGGCAGAGCCGCGAAGCCATGATCAGGCAGCTCGCGCAGACCACCGAAGAGCTGAATGCCAAGATCGACCAGCGGCTGGAGCAGATATCCGGCAAGGTGAGCGAGCGCCTGGACGAGGGCTTCAAGAAGACCAACGAGACCTTCGTCAACGTGATGCAGCGCCTCGCCACCATCGACGAGGCGCAGAAGAAAATCGACAGCCTCACCGGCAGCGTGGTCAGCCTGCAGGAATTGCTCGGCGAC
>JAKALD010000173.1 GCA_021813275.1 Pseudomonadota bacterium
GACATGATTAAACCCAAGACCAGCCGCCTGCCAGCTCGAGCCACACACCAGCACTGCCGAGGTGCACGCCAATCGAGGCGCGTTAATCACCGGCGGGAAGGTTTTGGGGTTCCATCAATCTCGGGCCTTTCGTAGGGGTCAGACTTCGACCCCTACGAAAAGCCCGAGACGTGTTTAAAACCAAACCAAGCCCGCTGCCCGCACAGACGCCCTACGCCTGCGCCAGCACCACGCACGCGGTCGCGACGATGTCCTCCACGCTCGCGCCGCGCGACAGGTCGCTCACGGGCCGCGCGAAGCCCTGCAGCACCGGGCCGATCGCCTGCGCGCCGGCCATGTACTGGGTGAGCTTGTAGCCGATGTTGCCGGCATCGAGATCGGGGAACACCAGCACGTTCGCGCGTCCGGCGACGGCGCTCTCGCCTTTCACCTTCTTCGCGGCCACACGCGGGATGAGCGCCGCGTCGGCCTGCAGCTCGCCGTCAATCGCGAGCTGCGGGGCGCGCTCGCGCGCGATGGCGAGCGCGCGCGCGACCTTGTCGACGCGCGCGTGCTGCGCGCTGCCGCGGGTGGAAAACGACAGCAGCGCGACGCGCGGCTCCTCCTCGAGCAGGCTGCGGCAGCTGCGCGCCGAGGCGAGCGCGATGTCGGCGAGCGCCTCGGCGTCGGGCTCGACGTTGACCGCGCAGTCGGCATAGACGAACGCCCGCTCCGCGGCGCCTTGGAAGCGCGGCACGATCATGAGGAAGAAGCTCGAAGGCGTGCGGATGCCCTCGGCGAGGCCAATCGTCATCATGCCGGCCTCGATCACGCGCGCCGTGGTGCTCGCCACGCCGGCGAGCATTGCCTCGGCGTCGCCCGCCTTCACCATCATGCCGCCGTGAAACAGCGGCTTGCGCGCGAGCCGCAGCGCCACCTTGGCGTTCGCTCCGGGCCGACCCTCGGCATAGAGCGCGGCGTAGTGCTCGAGGCGGAGGCTGCGATCGGGGTCCAGGACCTCGATGCCCTCCAGCGCCACGCCCGCGCGCTCGGCCGCCGCCCCGACCTCGGCCTCGCTGCCCAGCAGCACGGGCCGCGCGCTGCCTTCGTCGCGCAGGCGGCGCGCGGCGGCGACGATGCGCTCGTCGCGCCCCTCCGGGAGGACGAGGCGCCGCGGGGCGTTGCGCGCGCGCGCCCGGCAACGCTCGAGAACGTTCATGGGCTGGCCAACAATCGTTTGCGGATCAGGCGGTTAGGCGGGTGTTGGCGGAGAGTGAGTCCGTCAGATCGCCGTGCAACATGATGACACACAAAGACATTTTCTTACGCGCCACGCATACCCACATCGCTACCCGCGTTACGCGGTGGGATACCTTGGAACCGCCACGGACATCCACGAACGCGAACCTGCCTCCACGATCAGGCCGCCCGTCGTGCCTTTCTGGTTTGGTCATCGATCCGGTCGTAGACCTCTGTTGAGATCCATCCGGACGCGCGCGTCGAGCCGAGCTTGATGCGCTTCGGGATCGTGCGCTCGGTGAGCTCGAGCCCTTCTCCGTTGAGCCACTCGAGGATGTCCGCGTGCTGGACACCCTTCTTGAGCTTCGCCTCGATCAGGCCCATGAGTGCTCGAAGTCTCGCCGCCTTGGTCCTCGGCTTGAGCTCGTCGGCGCCGCCGGTTCGTCCCGTTGTCATGAGGCCTTTTCCTTGATGCATCGATGCAGTCGAAGTGCAGTATCTTTGCGGGATTAGTGCAGTCGAGAGCTCTCAGTTGCAGTAGCTCTGCAGTGAGCGTGCAGCAGGAGTGCAGCCGGGATGCAGTACCACCAGCCGACGCTGAAGCGTCGGCACTGAGGATGCACTTTCGGGCGTCTTTAACGCCCGAAAAGCCGCACCACACCATACGCACTCTACGGAGTGCGCCGAAGTCCGCGTCGCCACTGAATTCCCGAGCAAGCGCGCTGCTTACGCAGTTCCTGCACACTGCGTTCAAGTCCATGACGAACAAGCATTTTGCCGCTTGCCGCGTGCTGGCGAGCAAGCAGGCCCTCATCGTCCTGCCTCGAGGTCATCGAGCACCGCGTTCACCTGCTGGATCGTGCTGGAAGGCAAACCCCGCGCGCGAAGCTTCGTCTGGATCACGTCTCGAGCCGCGATGCGCGGCATCCGAACGGGCACAGGGGCCCTCGCTCGCCACGCTCATGCACCTGCCGATCCGCGAGCGTCCGCTGCGGCTCGCCGCTGCGGCGGCTTGAGGGCGGTCGCGGCGCTCAGGCGGGGAACTCGCTCAGCGCGTCGAGCATCGCGTCCGGCGCCTCGGCGCTCGTGTAATCGGAACGCTCTCGCCATCAGGGGCGAAATGGCGCTAGTTCCCGGACTCCGCCTAACCGGCGATCAGAACGGTGCCGCGCCCGGATCGCTTGCAGCGCGTGAGCGCTGCGTCCGCGGCCTGCAGCACTACCACGCCGCTCTCGCCATGGTCCGGATAGACCCCGATTCCCGCCGACAGCGCGACCGGACCGACACGCTTGCCGGCGCACTCGATTTCGAGCCGTTGCGCGTCCGCGCACAGCGTCCGCGCGCGCTGCAGTGCCGTATCCCGGGCCGTTTGCGCCATGACGAGCGCAAACTCATCGCCGCCGTAGCGCGCGACGATGTCCTCTCCGCGGGCGACCGAGGCAATGTGGCGTGCCACCGCGCACAGCACGGCGTCGCCGGCCGCGTGCCCGAGCGTGTCGTTGAAGCGCTTGAAATGGTCGACGTCGATCATCAGCACGGCGAACGGGCGGCGGCTGCGGAGCGCGCGGCTTTCCTCGCGATCGAGCGACTCGTCGAGATAGCGGCGGTTGTGCAGGCCGGTGAGCGGATCGCGCAGCGCCTGATCGCGCAGCCCAAGGATCGACTGCGACAACTGCTGCTCGGCGAGCAGCCGCTTGCGGATTTCCTGCTCAAGCGCCGCGCGCGCGGTCTCGAGCGGGTCGGCCCGCTCGGCGCAGCGCCGCACGATGCCGACGAGCGGCGCAAGGAGCGCCTCGGCGGCGCGCTCGCCCCGGCTGGGCGCCGCTTTCGCGAGCGCCGCCTCGACCGCTGCGACGAGCGCGTCGGGGTTCGCCGGCTTGGCCACGAACTCGGCCCCGAGCGTGTCCGCGAGCGCGCGCGCCTCGGCTTCGAGGTCGGCAGCGGCGCGCAGCACGACGCGCTGCGCGCTCAGGCCGCACTCGCGGCGCAGGTCGAGCACGAGCTGAATGCCGTCCAGGCCTGCGAGGGCGACGTCGACGAGCGCCAGGTCGGGAGTTTCGGCCCGCACGGCCTGCAGCACCTCCGCGCGATTGGAGGCTTCGCTCGCCCGGTGGCCGCGGTTACGCAACAGGGTCGCGACGAACCGGCGGTTCACGGCTCCCGCGTCGACAATCAGGATCCTCGCCATGGGACCGCCGCGCGCGCCTACTCTCGAGCGCCGCGCGGCCGCGGTCACGCCTGCCCCCGCAGCCAGCGCAGCGCCGCGGGCTCGTTGGGAAAGCTGCGCACGTTGATCCTCAATTGCCCGCCCAGCACCTCGATGTATTGATGCGAGAGCGCGAGCTCTTGCGAGTCGCCCACCAGCGCGACCCGATGCGACGGATCGGCGGCGAGCGCGCGGAACTTGCCGAAGAAGCTGGCGCGCTCGAGCGTGAAGATCGGGTTCGATGAACGGACCACGATGAGGATCTTCGCCAGTCGGTGCCTACCCGCCGAGTCCGCGACAAGGCCAAGAAACTGCTGCGTTTCCTCGGCGGTCCTCCGGTCGTACAGCTCCGCTTTCAAGATATCCAGCTCCGCGCTGATCCTGTAAATCATGCCGCTCGCACGCGCCGCCTCGCCACCCTCAGTCGGGCCGCCGCGCTCGCCCGCCCGGTTGTTTACGACCAATGTTAGACAGCTACCGGACGAAAATGTCGTCTCGTCTCGCGCCGGCATAGGCGACCAGGACCAAACGTCGCCATGTCACGACAGGACGCCGCGCGGCGCCCGGCTGCTCGTCCGCCTCGGCACGCCGTCCCGTGCCGGGATGCGGTTCGGTCGAAGCTATTCGTCCCGCAGCCACTCGAGCGCGGCCGGCTCGCTGCGGAAGCTCTTCACCCGCGCCCGGAAGAGCCGCGCGAGCGCCTCGATGTAGCGATGCGAGGCGTGGGTTTCCTCCGAGTCGCTGAGCAGAGCGACGCGGTACGCCGGATTGTCGCGCAGCACGCTGAAGTAGTCGGAAATTCCGTAGTCGTCCACCTTGAACAGCGGCCTGGACGCCCGGACCGAAATGAGCACGCGCGTGCAATCGTGCATCGTGGCGGCCGCGGTGACCGACTCCAGGAAGCCGCGCGTCTCGGCCGCGCTCTGGCGGTCGAAAAGCACGGCCCTAATGTAGTCACCTTCGCAGGTGATTTGGCTCAGCATCCGGTTCGCGGGCACCGCGCGCATCCGCGTCGGCGGCGTTGCGCGCAAGGGTTTCGAGGCCGGTGCGCGGGTCCGCGCCCGAGGTGGCGTTCGTCTCCTGCGCCAGCCCGAGAAGCTCGGCCTCCACGGCGTTCATCTCGTGCTCGAGCGATTCGCAGGTCGCGCGCAGCAGCTCCGGGTCCTTCTCCGGGTCGAGCGCCTCCAGCGCCCGCGCGACTTCCTGCGCGGCGACCGCAGACAGGCTGCGCAGCATCCCGCCCAGTGTGTGCGCAGCACGCGCGTATTCCTCGGCATTGCGCGCGTCCGCCGCTAGGCGCAGCTCCGCCATGATGCGGGCGCGCTCGTTCAGGTACATGCCGGTGACCTCGCGCAGCAGCGTGCCGTCGTGGTTCACGCGCTCGAGCAGCGCGGCGCGGTCCAGCACCGGCCGCTCGCGCCCCGGCGACATTGCCGCGCACGCGCTCCTGCAGCGCTCGACGGCCTCCAGAAGCAGCGCCGGCTTGAGCGGCTTGGTCAAATAACCGTCCATCCCGGCGCGCAGGCAGCGCTCGCGGTCTCCCGCCATCGCGTGCGCGGTGAGCGCGAGAATGGGAAGGTGGCCGCCGCTGAGCCGCTCGCGGCCGCGGATCGCGACCGTCGTCTCGACCCCGTCCATTTCGGGCATCTGCACATCCATGAGCACCACGTCGAAGCGGCCGCGCTTGAGCTCCTCGAGTGCCGCCGCCCCGTTGTCGGCAGCAACGACGCGATGACCTTCCTTTTCCAGCACGATCTGCGCAAGCCGCTGGTTCACGCTGTTGTCTTCGACGAGCAGCACGTCGAGCTGCGGGTGCGTCGGGCGCGCAGCGGCGCCGGGCGCAGGCTCGGATTGGCCGCGGGCGTGGGACTCCGCCTCGCGCGCACGCCGGAGCGCATGCAGCAGCTCCGAGGGCTTGACGGGCTTGCTCAGATGCAACCGCTCGCTTTCGCCAGAGGCGCCCTTGCGGCCTTCGGCATGCTGCGTCGAACCGAGCATCACCACCGTGGCGCCGGCGCGACGATCGCCCTTGCGCAACACGGCGGCAATCGCGCCGCTGTCCTCGCCGGGAAGCGTCTCGTCGACGAGCACGAGATCGAACGCCGCGTCGGAGCGCTGCAGCAGCTCGAGCGCCGCTGCGGCGCTCGCCGCTTCCTGCACCTCGAGATCCCAGCGCACCAGCATCTCGACCAGCGCGCGCCTGCTTGCGGCGTGGTCCTCGACAATCAGGGCACGGCGCGCACCTAGATCGGCCGCACTCGGCGCCGGCTGCGCGTGCTCGGCAAGCGCGAAAGTCGCAGTGAAGTGAAACGTGCTGCCGCCCGCCTCGCTCTCCAGCCAGATGCTGCCGTGCATCGCTTGTACCAGGCGCGCCGCGATGGCGAGGCCGAGCCCGGTGCCGCCGTGCGTGCGCGTCGTGGAAGCGTCGGCCTGCAAGAACGGCGCGAAGATCGCGCGGTGCTTTTCGCGGGGGATCCCGATGCCCGTATCGCGCACCGTGACCAGCAGCCTCGCGCGCCCGGCCTCCTCCCCGGGCTGTTGCCGCACCCGCACCGCCACCTCGCCGCGGTCTGTGAACTTGACCGCATTGCCGACCAGATTGAGCAGGATCTGGCGCAGCCTCCCCGGATCGCCGCTCAGCGCGTCGGGCACGTCGCGCGCGACCTCGCAGGCGAGCTCCAGCCCCTTCGCGTGGGCCTGGAGCGCGAGCGTCTTCACCGCGTCGCCGACGCTTTCGCGCAGCGAGAACGGAATGGTCTCGATATGCAGCCGTCCGGCCTCGATCTTCGAGAAGTCCAGGATGTCGTTGATCACTGTCAGCAGCGACTCGCCAGAAGCCCTGACGAGGCTCAGGTACTCGCGCTGCTCGGGTGTGAGGGCCGTCTGCAGTGCAAGCTCGGTGAGCCCGATGATCGCATTCATCGGAGTGCGGATCTCGTGGCTCATGTTGGCGAGGAACGCCGATTTCGCCACGTTCGCCGCCTCGGCGGCCTGCTTCGCCTTCTCCAGCTCCGCTTCCATGCGCTCGCGGACCTCGATCTCCTTGCGCAGCCGCTGGTTGGCCCCGATCAGGCTGGCGGTGCGCTCACGGATCTTGCCTTCGAGGTCCTCGTTCAGTCGCGACAGCTCGCGCTCGGCGCTGCGGTGGCGGTCGACCTCGCTCAGCAGGTCCGCCTTCCTGCTCTCCAGCGCGACGAACACGTCCACCTTCTGCTTGAGGACCTCGGCGTCGACCGGCTTGAGGATGTAATCGACCGCGCCGATCTCGTAGCCGCGCGCCATCGCCTCGGCGTTGTCGGCGGCGCCCGTCAGGAAGATGATCGGCGTATGGCGCGAGCGCTTCGCCTTGCGGATCAGGGCGGCCGTCTCGAAGCCGTCCATGTCCGGCATGCGCACGTCGAGCAGGATGAGCGCGAAATCCCTGCGCAGGATCCGGCGCAGCGCTTCCCACCCGGATTCGACCGCGACCACGTTGCAGTCCGGTCCGCGCAGCAGCTCCTGCAGCGCGCTCAGGCTGCGCAGGTCGTCATCGACTACGAGGATGCTCGCCTTCGACGACTCGGACATCGCGCCCCCGCTCAGCCGGAAAGCCAGATCCGCAGCAGCGACGCCAGCTGCTCGATGTTCACCGGCTTGGCGATGTAGTCGGAAGCACCGGCCTCCAGGCACTTCTCCCTGTCCTCCTTCATCGCCTTGGCGGTGACCGCGATGATCGGCAGATTCTTGAACTCCTCCATGCCCCGGATGATCCGGATCGTGTCGTAGCCGTCGAGCTCCGGCATCATGATGTCCATGAGCACGGCGTCCACCGTGGGGCGCGCCTTCAGCACCTCGAGCGCTTCTTTGCCGTTCTCAGCGCTGCGAACGGTCATACCGTACTGCTCGAGCGCACCGGTGAGCGCGAAGATGTTCCTCACGTCGTCGTCGACCACCAGCACCGTCTTGGCCGCGAGCCCCGCGCTCGCATGCGGCGCGCTCAAGCGCTCGCGCTTGGCCTCGGACAAGCTGCCGAGCGACTGGTGCAGGAACAGCGTCGTGTGGTCGAGGACCGCGTCGAGCGTCGCGGCGCGCTTGATGACCAGGATCTCGGCGAGCGCGCCGAGGGGCTCGTCTTCGCCGCCGCCCGTGCCGTCCGCCGCGTAGAGCACGACCGGCATCTCGAGCGCCGCCTCCGCGTCCACGATCGAGCGCAGCAGCGCGGTCGCCTTCGTGTCGGGAAGTCGCTCGCCGAGCACCATGCAGTCGAAGCGCCCGTTGCGCAGCAGCGCGAGCGCTTCGCCGCCGCTGTCGGCGAGCGCGAGCTGCACGCCCTCCGCGCGCAGCGCCTCGGCGAGGGCGGCGCGATGACCCGCATCGCCCTCGGCCACCAACACTGTGCGCAGCTCGCGCTCGCACAGCTCGCGTAATTTTCCGAGGGCCGCGCGCAGCGTCTCCGGCTCGGCGGGCTTCTGCACGATGCTAAGCGCGCCCATGTGCAGGCACTTGTGCATCCGGTCGTCCACCGAGATGACACTTACGGGGATGTGCCGCCTCCCCCCGCCGTGCTTGCGC
>JAKALD010000174.1 GCA_021813275.1 Pseudomonadota bacterium
CCGGCGCGCCGCGCGCACGGCACGCCCACTGCACCGCGGCGCGCAACGGCGCCTCAGCCCGCTGCCGGCGGCTCGCCTTGCGCGTGCTTCTCGTAGGCATCGATGATGCGCGCGACCAGCGGGTGGCGCACGACGTCCGCGGCGCCGAACTCGGTGAACGCGATGCCGCGCACGCCGCCGAGAATGCGGCGCGCCTCCACCAGCCCGCTCTTCTGGCCGCGCGCCAGGTCGGTCTGGGTGATGTCGCCGGTCACCACCGCCTTGGCCCCGAAGCCGATGCGCGTGAGGAACATCTTCATCTGCTCGGGGGTGGTGTTCTGCGCCTCGTCGAGAATGATGAAGGCGTGATTCAGCGTGCGGCCGCGCATGTACGCGAGCGGCGCGAGCTCGATCGTGCCGCGCTCGAGGAGCTTGCCGGTCTTGTCGAAGCCCATGAGGTCGTAGAGCGCGTCGTACAGCGGCCGCAGGTAGGGGTCGACCTTCTGCGCCAGGTCGCCCGGCAGGAAGCCCAGGCGCTCGCCGGCCTCCACCGCGGGCCGCACCAGCACGATGCGCTTGACCGTGTCGCGCTCGAGCGCGTCCACGGCGCAGGCAACCGCCAGGTACGTCTTGCCGGTGCCCGCCGGGCCGATGCCGAAGGTGACGTCGTGCGCCAGGATGTTCTCGAGGTACTGCACCTGGCGCGGCGTCCTGCCGTGGAGGTCGGGCCGCCGCGTGAGCAGCTGCGGGCCCTCGTCGCGCTTCGCCGCGCCGGGCCTGCCCTGCGCCAGCTCGGTCAGCCCGAGCTGCACGTCGTCCAGGCTCAGCTCCGAGCCGGCCTTGTCGTAGAAATGCTGCAGCGCCTGCGCCGCCTGCGCGGTCTGCGCAGGATCGCCGCGCAGCGTGAAGCGCGCCCCGCGGCGCGCGATCGAAACATCGAGCGCCGACTCGATCTGCCGCAGGTTCGCGTCGAGCGCACCGCACAGCCGCGCGAGCCGCTGGTTGTCCACCGGCTCGAGCCGCAGCTCGATCGGGCGCGGGACGGATCGGGTCTCCGGTCTACGCGACACCGGCGGGCGCGACCTCGCCGCGCAGCGAGTGCGCGAGCGCCGCGCTGACGCGCACATCGACGAACCGGCCGATCAGGCGCGCATCGCCCGCGAAGTTCACCACGCGGTTGTTCTCGGTGCGGCCGCACAGCTCGGCGCGGTTCCTCGCCGACGGGCCGCCGACGAGCACGCGCTGCGTGGACCCGACCAGGGCGGCGCTGATCGCCTGCGCCTGCGCCTCGAGCTGCGCCTGAAGCCGTTGCAGGCGCTCGAGCTTCACCGCCTGCGGGGTGTCGTCGGCGAGCTCCGCCGCCGGCGTGCCCGGGCGCGCGCTGAACACGAACGAGAACGACGCGTCCAGCTCCGCATCGCGCGCCAGCTCGAGCGTGGCCTCGAAATCGGCCTCGGTCTCTCCCGGGAACCCGACGATGAAGTCCGACGACACGCAGATCCCGGGGCGCGCCTGGCGCAGCCGGCGCACGATCGAGCGGTATTCCAGCGACGTATAGCCGCGCTTCATCGCCGCGAGCACGCGGTCCGAGCCCGATTGCACCGGCAGGTGCACGTGCGCCGCGAGCTGCGCCAGCTCCGCGTGCGCCGCCACCAGGCGGGGGGTGAACTCGCGCGGGTGCGAAGTCGTGTAGCGGATGCGCTCTATGCCGTCGATCTCGGCGACGTACTCGAGCAGCGCGGCGAAGTCTCCGTGCCGGGCATCGCCCGGGATCGCGCCGCGCCACGCGTTGACGTTCTGCCCGAGCAGCGTCACCTCGCGCACGCCGTGCGCCGCCAGGTCCGCGATCTCGGCGACGACGTCGTCGAACGGCCGCGAGACTTCCTCGCCGCGCGTGTAGGGCACGACGCAGAAGCTGCAGTACTTGCTGCAGCCCTCCATGATCGACACATAGGCCGAGGCGCCTTCGACCCGGGGCGGCGGAAGGCGGTCGAACTTCTCGATCTCGGGGAAGCTCACGTCGACCTGCGGAGCGCCGCTCGCGCGCCGGCGCGCGAGCAGGTCGGGCAGCCGGTGCAGCGTCTGCGGGCCGAACACCACGTCCACGCAGGGCGCGCGCGCCACGATCGCGGCGCCCTCCTGGCTCGCCACGCAGCCGCCCACCGCGATCATCAGGTCCGGATTGGCGCGCTTCAGGTGCTTGACGCGCCCGAGATCCGCGAAGACCTTCTCCTGGGCCTTCTCGCGCACCGAGCAGGTGTTGAAGACGATGACGTCGGCTTCCTCGGGGCGCTCCGTCGGAACGAGCCCCTCGGCTTCGGCGAGCACGTCGGCCATGCGGCCCGAGTCGTACTCGTTCATCTGGCAGCCGAAGGTGCGGATGTAGAGCTTGCGCGGCATGCCCTCAGCGCTGCGCGTCGGGCTGGGCCGCTTCCTGCGGCGACAGGATCCACACGCGGGACACCATTCCCAGGTTGTCGAGCTTGTACTTGACGAGGGCGCCGGGCGGAATCGCCGCCGGCAGCACGATCCGGTTGTCCGGGTCGCGGACCTGGGCCCCCGGGGCGAGCTGCATGCGCTGGCCGTTGATCTCGACGACCATGTCCACGACCTGCCTGATTGCGCCGCGCTTCGCGTCCGGCGGGATGGTGCGCAATTGCGCCTGCGCCGCAAGCGCGATGCCGAGGAGCGCGCCGAGCACGGCGGCCTGGGCCCAACGTTTGAGGTTCATGTGAGAGCTCCGGTGACCCGCCTATTCTAAGAAATCCGGGGCGCGGGCACCGGAGAGGGAAAGGTGGTGGCGAATCAGGGACTCGAACCCCGGACACACGGATTATGATTCCGCTGCTCTAACCAGCTGAGCTAATTCGCCACGCTGCGAAGGCACCCGCGCGGCCGCGGGGCGCGCATTGTCGCCTCGGGCCGACCCGCGGTCAAGGCCGCCCCCGCCGCACCAGAGCCGTCCACCCGGCGCGCCCAAGGCTTCACTTATCGCGGCATAAAAGCCTCTTCCAGATTTTTTTTATCCGCTTGACCAAGATCAATGCCGCGCTGCAGAAGAACCGAAAAAAATCAGTCAAAGCAATGACTTATTTTCACTACTCGCAACTGGGTTTCGCATCATGAAAATCTGCGTCGTCGGCGCCGGCGCGATCGGCGGACTGCTGGGCGTCAGGTTCGCCCTCGCCGGGCACGAGGTGACATTGGTGGCCCGCGGGGCGAACCTCCAGGCGATCGCCCGCGACGGCATGCGCCTGCGCACGGCGGCGGGCGAGGAGCTCCACGCCCGCTGGGCGCGCGCGGCCGGCTCGATCGGGGAGGTCGGTGAGCCGCAGGACCTGGTGATCCTCGCCATGAAGGCGCACCAGGTCGAGGCGGTGGCGCGCGACGTGCCGCGGCTCTTCCATGCCGAGACGGTGGTGATTCCCATGCAGAACGGCATCCCGTGGTGGTACTTCCAGCGCCTGCCGGCGGAGCTCGCGGGCCGCTTCGACGACCGGCGCGTCGCGGCGGTCGATCCGAGCGGCGCGATCGCGGAGGCGATCGACCCGGCGCGCATCGTCGGCTGCGTGGTCTACCCGGCGGCCGAGCTGGAGGCCCCGGGGCGGGTGCGCCACGTCGAAGGCGATCGCTTTCCGCTGGGCGAGCCCGACGGCGCCGAGACGGCGCGCGTGCGCGCGCTCTCCGAGGCGTTCGCAGGCGCCGGCCTCAAGGCCCCGGTCCTGACCGACATCCGCTCCGAAATCTGGCTCAAGCTGTGGGGCAACCTGAGCTTCAATCCGATCAGCGCGCTCACGCACGCGACGCTCGTCGACATCTGCCGTTTCCCGATCAGCCGCGAGCTCGCCGCGAGCATGATGCAGGAGGCGCAGAGCGTGGCCGAGCGCCTCGGGGCGCGCTTCCGCGTGCCCCTGGAGAAGCGCATCGCCGGCGCCGAGAAAGTCGGCAAGCACAAGACCTCGATGCTGCAGGACGTGGAGGCCGGCCGCGACCCCGAGATCGACGCCCTGGTCGGGGCGGTGATCGAGCTGGGCGAGCTGGTCGGCGTGCCGACGCCGCACATCGCGACCGTTTACGCGCTCATGAAGCTGCTCGGACGCACGCTCAGGGAAGAGCGCGTCTACATCCGCGCTCAGTCGGCGGCGGCCTGAGCGCCGCGCGGCGGGCGCTAGAATGCCCGCTTCGATTACGCGCTCGCACATGGACTTCGACGTTGCAGTGATCGGCAGCGGGCTGGTCGGCGCGAGCTTCGCGCGCGCCGCGCGCGGCTTGTCGGTCGCGCTGGTCGGCGCCGAGCCGCACGCCGCACCGCCGGCGGCGCGGCCGGACGCGTTCGATGCGCGCATCTATGCGATCAGCCCGGGGAGCGCCGCGTTCCTGCGCGATCTCAAGGTCTGGCCGCTGCTGCCCCGCGAGCGCCTCACGCCCGTGCACGCGATGCGCATCTACGGCGACGACGGCCGGTCGCTGCTCGAGTTCGATGCCTATCGCACCGGCGTTGCGGAGCTCGCCTGGATCGTCGAGGATCGGCTGCTCCACGAGGCGCTCTGGCGCGCGCTCGAGGCGCGCGACCATCTCGAGCATTTCGCGCCGGCCGAGTGCGAGGCACTGGAGGTTTCCGAGCGCGCCGCGAGCCTGCGGTTGCGCGACGGGCGGTCGCTCAACGCGCGCCTGGTCGTGGGCGCCGACGGCGCGCATTCGTTCGTGCGCCGCGCCGCGGGGATCGCCGCGCGCGAGGCGGCGTACGGGCAGACGGCGGTGGTAGCGAATTTCGCCTGCGAGCGGCCGCACGGCAACGTCGCCTATCAATGGTTCGGCGGCGGGCCGGTGCTGGCGCTCCTGCCGCTTCCCGGAAACCATGTCTCGATGGTGTGGTCGAGAAGCGATGCCGACGCCGCGCGCCTGCTCGGTCTGGATCCGGCCGCGCTTTCGCGCGAAGTCGCAGAGGCTTCGCGCCATGCGCTCGGCGCGTTGTCGCTCGTCACGCCGCCACGGGGCTTCGCGCTGCGACGGCTCGACACGCCCCGGCTCGTCGCGCCGCGCATCGCGCTCATCGGCGATGCGGCGCACGTGGTGCACCCCCTGGCCGGGCAGGGCGCCAATCTGGGCTTTCAGGACGCGCGCGAGCTCGCGGACGTCCTCGTGCGGCGCGAGCCGGGGCGCGATCCGGGCGATCTCAGGCTGCTGCGGCGCTACGCGCGCGCGCGCGCCGAGCCGGTTCTTGCAATGGGCGCGACGGTGCACGGCCTGTATCGGCTGTTCGATTCCCGAAGCGAGCTGCTCGCCCGCTCGCGCAACGCCGGGTTGAACCTGACCAACCGCCTTCCGCTCCTGAAAACCATGCTCGCGCGCCAGGCGATCGGCTGAGCGCGCTCCTCGTTTCTTCTGCCACGGGATGCCGATGACCCGCTTGTTCGCCTTGCTCCTCACCCTGCTCGTTTCCTTTCCCGCGCTCGCCGACGAGGCGGCCATCCGCCAGGTGATGGCGGCCAAGCTCGGCCTCGCGGTCGAGGGCGTGCAGGCCACGCCGATGGCCGGCGTCTACGAGGTGCAGCTGCGCACCTCCAGCGGGGTCCACATCGTCTACACGGACGCGGGCGCCGAGCACGTGATCCTGAACGGCAAGATGATCGACGTGAAGACGGAGCGCAACCTGACCGAGGAGCGCTTGCGCAAGCTGAACGCCATCCGCTTCGACTCGCTGCCGCTCGATCTGGCGATCAAGATCCGGCGCGGCGACGGCAAGCGCGTGCTCGCGATGTTCGCCGACCCGTACTGTCCGGCCTGCAAGCGCTTCGAGCACGAGCTCGCGCAAGTGAACGACGTCACCGTCTACGTGTTCATGATCCCGATCATCCACCCGGAGCTCGCCGACGATTCGCGCGCGATCTGGTGTTCTCAGGACCGCGCCAAGGCCTGGACCGATCTCTCCCTGGAGGGGCGCCGGCCGAGCGCCAAGCCCGGGTGCAGCACGCCGCTCAAGCAGATCGGCGCGCTGGCGGACAAGCTCGGCGTGCGCGCCACGCCGACCCTCTTTCTCGCCGATGGCGAGCGCATCGACGGCGGCCTCTCTGCCGAGCAGCTCGACGCCGCCCTCAACTCCGCCGGCAGGAGCGCGAAGCGTAAGTAGGCGCTCGCATTACTGCTCGGGCAGCGCGGCACCGCGGGGCCACAGAAGCCAGAGTCTCCCCGTCTGGCGCATCCGGCCCGCGAGCGCGCCGGCCGCATCGCCGGATCCCCAGAAGAAGTCGGCGCGCAGCGCGCCCTTGATCGCCCCGCCCGTGTCCTGCGCCAGCGCGAGGCGCTCGAGCGCGCGGTCCGAAAGCGGATAGGTCGAATCGAGGTACACCGGCGCGCCCAAGGGCAGGTAGCGCGGATCCACCGCCAGGCTGTAGCCGGCGGTGAGAGGCGCTCCGATTGCGCCGATCGGCCCGCTCTTCGAAGCCGGGAGCTCGCGGAAGAACACGTAGCTCGCGTTGTAGTCGAGGGCCGGCTGCAGCTCCTCCGGATGCGCTTCGGCCCAGGCCTTGATCCCCTGCATCGAAGCCTGGTCGAGGCGGAGGTCGCCGCGCTCGACGAGGAAGCGCCCGAGCGAACGGTACGGATAGCCGTTCTGGTCGGCGTAGCCCACGCGGATGCGCGCGCCCGATTCCAGGCGGATCTGCCCGGATCCCTGGATCTGCAGGAAGAACAGGTCCACCGGGTCGGAGACCCAGGCGATGACGGGGGCGGGCAGGCCATCGCCGTTGCCCGCGGCGCGCGTGCGCTCGTCGATCTCCGCCCGCGAGTAGTAAGGCACGACGCGCCGGCCCTCCAGCCGGCCGCGCAGCCGGAAACCCTTCAGCTCGGGATACACGCTCGCGAGGTCGACGCTCACGAGATCCTGCGGGACGCCGTAGATCGGGAAGCGGTAGAGCGCGGTCCGCGTCGCGCTTCCCGACAGGATCGGCTCGTAGTAGCCCGTCACCAGGCCCTCGCGCGAGCCGTCCGGCGCGATCACCCGGTAGGGCAGGAACGCGCTTTCGAAGAAACCGCGCGCGGCCTGCTCGTCGCCTGCCGGAACGGACTGCGCCTGCGCGCACGCCGCGCCGAGCGGGCTGGCGTCGCTCAGGCGCGCGCAGCCGGCGAGGAACGCCGCGAGGCTTTCGGCGAGGTCGGCCTGCCCCCAGCCCGGCAGCTCGGCGAACGTCGTCTGCACGTAGCGCGCCTTCACGGGGGGCGGCGCAACGGCGCACGGCGGGCACACCGCCGGACGCGGCGGCAGCGGGGCGCACGCGGCGAGCGCCAGCAGCGTCGCCAGGAAAGCCAGCCAGCGCGTCATCGAGGCGTGGGTTCGGCGCGGTTTCGGAACGGCTGGCGTTCAGCCGGCGCTCAATGCAGCACCCGCGGCACGGAGAGCGTGAACTCCGGGATCGGCGCCTCGAAGCGCGTGCCGTCTTCGGCGACCATCTGGTAGGCGCCGCGCATGGTGCCGACCGGCGTCGCGATCGCGGCCCCGCTGGTGTACTCGAAGCTTTCGCCGGGACGCAGCACCGGCTGCTCGCCGACCACGCCCAGGCCGCGCACTTCCTGCACCAGGCCCTGCGCGTCGGTGATGATCCAGTGCCGGCTCACCAGCTGCGCGGTGGCGTCGCCGACGTTGCGGATGGTGATCGTGTAGGCGAACACGTAGCGCCCGGCCGCTTCGTCGGACTGGTCCTCGAGGTATCGGGTCGCGGCGCTGACCGCGATCTCGTGGCGGCTCTCGCGGGCCATGGTTCACCCATTGCACAACAAATCGCTTCACGCGGCAAGGCGCGCGCCGGCGCGCGGCCATGCGCTAGAATCGCAGCGAGGGGAATGCCATGACGTTTCGCATCGCGCCGAGCATCCTGTCCGCCGACTTCGCACGCCTCGCCGACGAGGTGCGCGCGGTGGCCGCGGCGGGCGCCGACCTCGTGCATTTCGACGTCATGGACAACCATTACGTGCCCAACCTCACCGTGGGGCCGCTGG
>JAKALD010000175.1 GCA_021813275.1 Pseudomonadota bacterium
TCTGTGCAGACATCTGCACCCTCGCCCGCGGGGCCCGGCGCGTCTTCCAGCGCGCCGGCAAGCGGGCCGCGCGCAATGACCCTGCGCGAGCTCGTCGACGCCTACATGGCGGCCTACGCCGGGCGCGACCGCACGCGCGCCACGCACCTCGCGCGCTGGTGCGCGGCGCTCGGCGATCGGCCCTTCGCCAGCCTCACCGATGACGAGCTCTTTCACGCGCTCGAGCAGATCCGCGCGGAGCCCGCGCGCGTCTACATGGGGCTCGACGCGGACGGCCGGCGAATCGAGCGCGCCAAGGGCACGCGAAGCGCCGCGACCGTGAACCGCTACCACGCGGCGCTCGCGGCCGTGTTCACCTGGGCGGGGAAACGGCGCCTCGCCCCGCGCGGATGGGAAAATCCGGCCAGGCGCCTCGAGCGCGCGCCCGAGCGCAATGCCGTGGTGAGGTTCCTCAGCCAGGAGGAGCTCACGCGGCTCCTGGAGGCCGCGAGAAGCTCCAGCTGGCCGCGGCTCTACGTCCTCGTGCTCATGGCGCTCACCACCGGCGCGCGAAAAAGCGAGCTCCTCGAGCTCACCTGGGGCGACGTCGACCTCGAGCGCGCGATCGCGCACGTGCGCGAGACGAAGAACGGCCACCCGAGGGCGCTGCCGCTTACGCCGGCGGTGCTGGAAGAGCTCCGGCGCTTCGCGCTGAACCGCGCCGAGGCCTGCGTCTTTCCTTCGCGCTCGCACCTCACGAAGCCGCGCGCGTTCGACTCGAGCTGGCGAGCCGCGCTGAAAGTGGCGCGGATCAAGAAATTTCGCTTCCACGATCTGCGCCACAGCTGCGCGTCCTTCCTCGCGCAAAACGGGGCGTCCCTCCTCGAGATCGCCGACGTCATGGGCCACCGCCAGCTCGCGATGGTCAAGCGTTACGCGCACCTCACCACCGACACCAAAGCCAAACTCGTGAACCGCATCCTGGGAGACATCCAATGAGCACCAACGCCAAATCGAAGAAACCCGCCACGATCGGCGACGTCGCGATCGAGCTGAACGCGCTGAGCTGCACGCTGCAGAATCTCGAGGAGGTCCTGGCGCTCTTCTGCGAGCACCACGGCCGCGCCGGGGACAGCGGCATCCCCTTTCTCGTGCGCGACAATCTCGAGCACGCCTGGAATCGGCTGAACGGCTACGCGGCGCAGCTCGAGGCGATCGATCACGAGATGCGGGCGGCCGTCCCCGCGTGAAAAAGCGCCTGCCGCTCAGGCCCGAGCCCGAGGTCATCGATCGCCTCGTGCGCGAGTACTTCGCGCAGCTGCCTGGCGCCGTGCTTCAGCGCGCGGCCGAGCTCCTCCGAGCCGGGAAACCGATTCCCGTCTGCGATCGAGACCTCGTCGCCGGCGTCATCGCTCAGCAGGCGACTCGGCACAACGTGGCTATGAGCAACGAGCTCTCGGTAAACCCGGTGCACGTCTACGCTCAGATGGTCGAGTACGTCAGCGACCGCTACGGCGTGACCGACGCGTCGGTGGCCGAGGCCCTCGCCCGGAAGTTGCGCGTCAAGCCTGGCACGATCCTGCGCCGCGTGACTCCGCGGCGAAGGCGTCGAGCCGCGAAGCGGTAAAAAAAGACAGCCGCCACTCGCGGCTGTCTTTTTTTCTACCTTTTCCATCTTCATTCGCCACGCGTCCTACTCTACTTTCCGCTGTGTGGAGTCTGGAAGCTCCTGCAGAACGGAGGTTGAGAGATGGAACCGGAGCAAAGCATCGCGCCGCCCTCGCCCGCGCTGAGCGAGCTGCGCACCGTGCCCGAAGCTCAGAGCGAGCTCACGAACATCTTCCCGACGCTCGGTGCGCTCGAGTGGGAGCTGAAGGTGCGCCGGCGCGAATACATCGAGGCGGGCGCGTTCTTCTGGGTCGCCGGCCGCATCCTGCTGCACCCGGCACGCTTCGCCGAGACCGCGCTCAAGATCGGCACGCGCGAGGCGGCCAGGCGCGCCGCTCGGACAAGCCAGCCGGCCTAGCACCGTGCAGACACCTGCACCAGCCGCCGAAGAGAAAAGCGGCCAAGGCGCAGAAATTCTGCCTCCGCCGAATGCTGCGCGCGAGCGCATCATCGAGCGCACGATCGCGCACCTGGGCGGCGAGCTGATCGACGCGGCAGATCCGTATCTCGCCGCCGAGCAATTCCTGGGACGGTTCTTTCCAACCCTGCGCCACTGGCAGCACGGGTTTTATGCGCTCGAGGGCACGCGCTACGTCGAGCTCCCGCTTTCGGATCTACGTGAGCGGATTTACAAGGCCTGCTGTGTCGGCGAGCGCAGCCCGAAGAAAAAGCACGTAGACGACATGATTGACGCGCTGCGCGCGGCCGCGAACCTGTCGGACCGGACCTCGCCGCCCTCCTGGATCGAGCCTCAGCCAGGCGATCCGGATCCGGCCGAGCTCGTCGCGGTGGCAAACGGCCTGCTCGAGCTCGGCGCCGGCGAGCTGCGGCCTGCGAGCGCGCGCTTCTTCACGCTGCACGCGTTGCCTTTCGCCTACGATGCCGCGGCCGCCTCGCCTGAGCAGTGGCTTCGCTTCCTCGACCAGGTGCTCGACGAGGACAGCATCGCGACCCTGCAGGAATGGTTCGGGTACTGCCTCACGCTCGACACCTCGCAGCAGAAAGCGCTGCTCGTGGTCGGACCGAAGCGAAGCGGCAAAGGCACGCTCGCGCGCGTGCTGACGGCGCTTCTCGGGCGCTCGAGCGTCGCATCGCCAACCTTGGCGAGCCTCGGCCTGCCGTTCGGGCTGCAGTCGCTGATCGGCAAGGTGCTCGCGCTCATCAGCGACGTGCGCCTCGGCGGTCGCATCGATCAGCAGACGATCGTCGAGAACCTGCTGCGCATCAGCGGCGAGGACCAGGTGAGCATTCCCCGGAAATTCCTCGCCGACTACACCGGCACGCTGCCGACGCGATTCATGCTGCTCACGAACGAAGCGCCGCGGCTCACCGATGCGAGCGGCGCACTCGCTTCCCGCTTCCTGGTCATCAGGATGACCGCATCGTTCTACGGCCGCGAAGATCCGCAACTCACAGCGCGGCTGCTCGGCGAGCTGCCGGGAATCTTGAACTGGGCGCTCGCCGGCCTTGCATCGCTGCGCGATCGCGGCAGCTTCCGCCAGCCTGACTCCGCGCGCGAGCTGCTCGAGGAGATCAACGTGCTTGCCGCTCCGATGCTCGCTTTCCTGGACGAAGCGGTCGACGACAGCGATCCGAGTGCCGAAGAACTCGAGCCGAAGCAGCTCTATGCTGCCTGGTGCCACTGGTGCCGCGACAACGGACGCGAACATCCCGGGAGCCTCCAGACCTTCGGCAGAGACCTGCGAGCGATCCGACCAGGCCTGCAGATCAAGCAGCCGCGCAACAAAACCGGCGACGGGCGCCAGCGCCGCGTCTATGCCGGCATGCGGCTGAGGTTTGAAGCGCGATGAAGCGCGCAACTCAGCATTGTGCTCTTACACGCATACGCGCGCGCGCGATGAAGATACAGATGCGCGCTTCATCGCGCTTCAGCGACCGGCGGCTGTGCGAGAAGCTCCGGCGCCGGCTAGGTTCTTCCGGCGGCTCGAGCAACACGGTCACGAAGAGCGCGGGGGACCGTTAGTTAGCAATTTGACCGATTAGTTAGCTAGTTAACCCATTTAAGCGAGGTTAAGGACGGATTGACCGATGCAGTACGCCGAGGAGACCCTGCAGGCGCTGCTGCGCGCCGTGCGCGAGCTGATGGAACATCAGCTCGGCGAATTCGCGCGGCTCGACGGCCGGCTGCGCGCCATCGAGGCGGCGCACCGCGCCGAAGCGATCGAGCGTGCCCGCCAGGCGGAAGAGCAGCGGGCGAAGGGCAAGGCGTCGAACGAGAAGCTCCACCGGGACAAGCTGATCCGGGACGCCCATGTCCTCAGCCTCATTCGCGAGCAGCTCGAGCGCGGGCAGCCGCCCCATGCGGTCGCTGCGATCGTCGCGGCTAAGGTCAAGTGCTCACCGCACCACGTCCGGGAGATCCGGCGAAAAAATGCGGATCGACTCTTGGGTCCGTCCGCTACGCCGGTGCTCAATGGTGTCAGCACATCGCCCAACACAACCGACCGAGGACTCGATGACGAGACTTAACGCAGCAGGTCCAGTGAACGCGACGCCCATGAATGCCCAGGATGAACTCCTGCGCGCCGCCCGCATCGCGTCGAGCAGCTCCGAGCTCAACCTGCCCTCGAAGACGGCGAGCGACTGGGGCATGATGCGGCTGCTGAGAGGAGCAATCTCCGGCCGGCCGCGCGACCACTGCCCGCTCGAGTACGAGATCAGCGAGGCCGGCTACAAGCAGCTCGGGATCGCTCCGCGCGGCGCCAACTGCTATCTGATCCCGCCCGACGTGCTGCGCACACCCTGGGCGCGCGGCACGCGCGCCGGCTACGTGGTCGGAACCGCGAGCTCCGGCGGCAACGTCGTCGCCACGCAGCTCCTGTCCGCGGACTTCATCGAGGTCTTGCGAAACGCGAGCGTCACGGGGCGACTGGGCGCGCGCTATATCACCGGCGCCGTCGGCAATCTCGATATCTCGACCCAGCTCACGCAGTCGCAGGCCTACTGGGTCAGTGAGGGCAGCGCGCCTACGGAAAGCGAGGCGACGTTCGGCAAAGTCTCGCTGCGGCCGAAGACGCTCTGCGCGTTCTCGAAGTACAGCCGTCAGATGATCCTGCAGTCGACGCCCGACATCGAGATCCTCGCGCGCGAGGACTTGGCCGCGACCGTCGCGCTCGGAATCGACCTCGCCGCGATCTCCGGCTCCGGAAGCGGGAACGAGCCCCTCGGGATCATCAATCAACCGAGCATCGGTTCGGTCGCAGGCGGCGCGAACGGCGCAAATCTCACATTCGACCACCTGATCGAGCTCTACGCGCAGCCGCTCGAGGCGAACGCGCCGCAGGCGAACCTGGGCTTTGCGATGAACGCGAAATGCCGTGGCTACCTCGCGACGCTGAAGTCGAACACGGGCAGCTACCTGTGGTCGATCGACGGCGGCGTGAGCATGGCGACGCCCAGCACCATCGTGGGCTATCCCTACACGACGTCGAACCAGCTGCGCTCGAACCTCACCAAGGGCACCTCGACAGGCAGCTGCTCGGAGCTCGTCTTCGGCAACTGGCGGGAGCTCCTCATCGCGACCTGGGGCGGGTTGGAAATCGCTGTCAACCCGTACGACGCCACCGGTTTCACGACCGGCGACGTGCTGATCCGCGCCTTCCAGACCCTCGACATCAGCGTGCGCCACGCGGCGTCGTTCGCCGTGATGAGCGACGCGCTGACGCCGGGCTTCTGAGGGCGTGGCGATGAAGTTCACGATACGGAGCGGCTTCGTGATCCTGCTGCCCTACGCCGACCAGGAGGGCGCGAAGCTCGTCGAGATCAACGGAAAGGAAATGGCGCGCTACACCGGCGGCCAGGGGCTCGAGCTCACCGCCGAGCAGACCGAGGCGCACCGGCACAAGCTCGAGCCGGCGGACGCCGAGGCCGCGAAGTTCCTCGCCGATCGCGTGGCGCGGGCCTTCCCGGCGCCGAGCGCGTAGGAATGCGGGCGCCTGCGCTCGACCAGGCGCCCCTGGGCGGTGCAGCCCCGGGAAACGGATGGTTCGGTCATTTCTCCCCGAAACGCACCCCGCAAGTCGGCCAGTGCGGCCCAACTCCGACAGCCCGCGGGAGGCTCTACTCCTTTCGCCTCCGCGGCGGGCACCTCTACGCCGGATCGCAGCCAGGTCTAGCCCACCGAATTCCGACCGGACGGCAAGCCGGCCGGGAAGCTGCGATTCGGCTCCCTGTGCAGACGTCTGAACGCGAGGGCCTATGGCTGACCGTGCACAGATCCTGATCGAAGCCGTCGACCAGGCGAGCGGCGTCCTGGACAAGATCGAGCGCAAGATGGGCTCGGTCACGAGCGTGGTCGACAAGCTCAAGTACGCGCTCGGAGGCCTCGGCGCCGCGGTCTCGGTCGGCGCGTTCGCGAACATGATCGAAGGCGCGATCGACGCCCAGGACGCGCTCTACAAGCTCAGTCAGCGTACCGGCATCACCGTCGAGACGCTCTCCGGGCTGCGGTTGATCGCCAAGCAGTCGGGCACGGACATGGACACAGTCGGGACGGTGGTGAACCGGCTCGAGAAGACCATGATGCAGTTCGCCACCGAGCCGACCAAGCAGCTGCAGGTCGCCTTCGGGGCCCTGGGCATCAGCCAGAAGCAGGCCGAGGAGGGGCTTCGCAACATCGACACGTTCCTGCCTGAGCTCGCGCGAAGGCTCACCGAGACGGGAACGGCCTCTCAGCAAGCGGCGCTCGCGCAGACGCTCTTCGGGCGCGCCGGCGCGCAGCTCTTGCCGTTCCTTCACCAGCTCGCCGAGGCGGGGAAGATCAACGCCGAGGTGACCACCGAGCAGGGAAAACGCGCCCAGGACTTCAAGGACAAGCTCGAAGCGCTCGAGCACCAAGTCGAGCTGCTGAAGGAATCTCTCGGCAACAAGCTGCTGCCGACGCTGACGGACATCGCCGAGGCGCTCAACAAGGCAAAGGAATCGGCTGCCGGCCTCTACGGGGCCCTGGGCGCGGCCTTCGCTTCGCACAGCATCCCCGAGGATATTCCGGCGAGACTGCACGAGATCAACGCCGAGCTCGACAAGCTGAAGCAAGCGCCGGTACTGCCCGGTTTTTTACCCGGCGCGGCGAGCCTGAACGCGATCCGCGGCGCAGACATCGGTCGGCTCGAGGCCGAGCGATCCGCGCTTCTCGCCGCGCAGCGCGACCAGGCGCTCAAGTGGGCCCAGGGCCTCGGCGATACCGGCGACCAGGTGAGCCGACGCTTTCAGCGGCCTCTCAACCTCTCCGGGCTGCTCACGCAGCCGGAGAAGTCGGGCCCCGCCGGCCCGGATCCGCTCATCGAACGCTACGAGGAGATGCGCCGCATCCTGCTGCAGGCCGACAAGGAAGGCGAGGCGCTCGAGGCGCAGGACGCGAAGCGCGCGCGCGCGCTTGCCGAGCAGAACAAGCTCCTCGACGAGCAGGCGCAGCACTGGCGCGACATCATCGACCCGCTCGAGCCCTACCGGCGGCAGCTCGACGAGATCGACAAGCTCTACAAGGCGGGCAAGCTCGACGCCGACGAATACTGGAAGGCGAACGACAAGATCACCGCGGCGATGGATCAGCTCGGGCAGAAATCGAAAAGCACGAACGACATCGCGCAGCAGCTCGGCCTCACCATGAAATCGGCCTTCGAGGACGCGGTGATCAAGGGCAAGAGCCTGCGCGATGTGCTGAAGGGAATCGACCAGGACATCGCGCAGATCATCGTGCGAAAGAGCATCACCGAGCCCCTGGGCAACGCCGTCGCCGGCGCCGTGAGCAGCTCCGGCATCGGCAGCTTCTTCAGCAACATCTTCGGCGGCCTATTCGGCGGCGGGAAGGCCTCGGGTGGCCCGGTCTCGGCCGGGACGCCTTACCTGATCGGTGAGTCGGGCCCCGAGCTCTTCGTGCCCTCGAGCTCGGGCTCCGTCGTGCCGAACAAGGCGCTCGCCGGCGGCGGCGAGACGAACAACTTGAACATCACGTTTCAGGTCAACTCACTCGATCCGCGGACCGCGGCCGCGGTGCTTGTTCAGAACGAACCGATCATCACGGCGCTCGTGCAGCGCGCCTGGAACCGGCGCGGCTACGTGACGCCGACCGGGTGATTTTCTGAGGAGAACGACATGCCAGCAGTCGTAGGCGCGATCGCAGGCGCATTCGTTACATCGTTGGCAGGACCGGCGATCGCAGGCGTCATCGGCGAAGGCATTGTGGCAACGGCGCTCGGCGACGTCGCCGGCGAGCCTGCCTCGAGCATCGTGCAACTCGATGACAATCCTCAACGCCTGGATTGAGCGCGACCGGGCG
>JAKALD010000176.1 GCA_021813275.1 Pseudomonadota bacterium
CGGCGACTGCACCGACCAGCCGCAGTTCGTCTACGTCGCGGCGGCGGCCGGCACCCGAGCCGCGATCAACATGGCCGGCGGCGAGGCGGCGCTGGACCTGACGGCGATGCCGGCGGTGGTGTTCACCGATCCGCAAGTGGCGACGGTGGGCTATAGCGAAGCGGAAGCGCACCACGACGGCATCGAGACCGACAGCCGGCTGCTGACGCTGGACAACGTGCCGAGGGCGCTGGCCAACTTCGACACGCGCGGCTTCATCAAGCTGGTGGCGGAGGCCGGCTCGGGGCGGCTGGTCGGCGTACAGGCGGTGGCCCCCGAGGCAGGCGAGCTGATCCAGACGGCCGCGCTGGCGATCCGCCACCGGATGACTGTGCAGGCGCTGGCAGACCAGTTGTTCCCCTACCTGACGATGGTCGAGGGACTCAAGCTCGCGGCGCAGACCTTCAGCAAGGACGTGAAGCAACTGTCCTGCTGCGCCGGGTGAGGAAAAGGAGGTGTTCGATGAACGCCTACACGGTGTCGCGTCTGGCCCAGGATGCCGGCGTGAGCGTGCACGTCGTGCGCGACTACCTGCTGCGCGGATTGTTGCGCCCGGCTGAGCGGACTGCCGGCGGCCATGGCGTGTTCGATGCGGATGCCTTGCAACGGCTGTGCTTCGTGCGGGCCGCCTTCTAGGCGGGGGTCGGCCTGGACCTGCTGACCCGGCTGTGCCGGGCGCTGGCCGCCGCGGATGCCGGTGAAGCGGTGGCTTGGTTGGCCGAGTTGCGACGACTCGTCGAACGGCAACGGGCGCTCTCGGGCCTGTAGGCGCAGTTGAGCGCGCTGCGGGCCGAGGTTGCCCGGCAGGACGGGGCGTTGCCATGAGCGGCCCCGAGCGCAAGCCCATCACCGGTTACCTGTGGGGCGGACTGGCTGTGCTGACCTGCCCATGCCACCTGCCCATCCTCGCCGTCGCGCTGGCCGGTACGACCGCCGGCGCGTTCCTCGGCGAGCATTGGGTCATTGCGGCGCTCGGTTTGACCGGCTTGTTCCTTCTTTCCCTGTCGCGGGCGTTCAGGGAAAGATCATGAGCGCTTCCCGGCCGGATGGATGGACTGCGGCGGAGCTGACCCAAGCCGTCGAACGCCGGCAGCTTGAGTTGCACGACCAGCCCATCGTCGTTCTTCGCAGCGGCCGGATCGCCGGGGCGGAAGCACTATTGCGCTGGCGCCACCGGAGCCTCGGCCTGCTGTCGCCGGAGCGGGTCGCCGAGCTGCGCCGGCGGGCTGCTGCCGGCGAGCAGAAAGCCAAGCTTGCCCGCGAGTTCGGCATCAGCCGCGAAACCCTCTACCAATACCTGAGAACGGACGGCTGACCATGCCCCGACGCTCCATTCTGTCCGCCGCCGAACGGGCAAGCCTGCTGGCGTTACCCGATACCGAAGATGATTTGATTCGGTACCACACGTTCAGCGAGGCCGACCTGTCACTGATTCATCAGCGACGCGGGGATGCGAACCGGCTGGGGGTCGCGGTGCAGTTGTGCCCGTTGCGCTTTCCGGGGCAGGGGCTGCTGCCAGACGCCATCGTGCCGGCGTTCCTGCTGCAATGGATCGGGCGGCAACTGCGCACCGATCCGGCGTGCTGGCCGCAGTATGCCGAGCGCGAGGAAACCCGGCGCGAGCATCTGCTTGAGCTGCGCGCCTACCTGGGGCTGGAGCCGTTCGGTCTGGCGCATTACCGGCAGTCGGTACAGGCAGCGAGCGAGCTGGCCTTGCAGACGGACAAGGGCATCGTGCTGGCCGCCAGCGTCCTCGACGCGCTGCGCCACCGGCACATCATCCTTCCGGCGCTGGATGTCGTCGAGCGCGTCTGCGCCGAGGCGATCACCGGCGCCAACCGGCGCATCTACCACGCCTTGGCCGATCCGCTGTCGGCCGCCCACCGGCACCGCCTCGACGATCTGCTCAAGCGCAGGGACAACGGCAAGACGACCTGGCTGGCCTGGCTGCGCCAATCACCGGCCAAGCCGAATTCGCGGCACATGCTCGAACACATCGAACGCCTCAAGGCGTGGCAGGCACTCGACCTTCCCTCCGGCATCGAGCGGCTGGTTCACCAGAACCGGCTGCTCAAGATCGCCCGCGAGGGCGGCCAGATGACGCCCGCCGAGCCGGCCAAGTTCGAGCCGCAGCGGCGCTACGCCACCCTGGTGGCGCTCGCCATCGAGGGCATGGCCACCGCCACCGACGAAATCATCGACCTACACGACCGCATCTTGGGCAAGCTGTTCAACGCCGCCAAGAACAAGCATCAGCAGCAGTTCCAGGCATCCGGCAAGGCGATCAACGCCAAGGTGCGGCTGTTTGGGCGCATCGGCCAGGCGCTGATATCGCGCAGACCGCTCATGGAGCGATGGGCGGCTCCTTCAACACGCGGGAGTTCTTTCACGGTGTCGAGCGGGGGCGCCTGCGCGCGCTGAAGCTCGGTTTCATCGGCGCGGCGTTCGTGATACCCATGCTTGCGTTCGGGGCGTTCGCCCGCCATGCGGGGGTCGAACGCGCCGTCGTCGGCTTTGTCAGTCAGTATGCGGGGCTTCTGGCCGAGCGGTGGTACTTCTTCGCCGAGGCCCGGCACCCGCAAAACTTGTACTGCCAGACGATCTCGTGAGCCGGCGAGCGCGTGGTCAGCGCGCTGCAAGCCCAGCGATGCTGCGGCGCAGCTTGCGGCGCGGAGGCGCTTTGGTATATTAAAGAATACTAATATTCGCGCCCCGCGGGAGGAGCAGGGCGCGGAGCCCGGGAGTCTCGCGAGCAGGCGGCGATTCGGCCACGAGGGGCGGTGGTATAAGGAGCTCTTCCTGCAACGCCACAAAGGACAGCAGATGAACTTCGACAAGGAACTCGACGCCCGCGGACTCAATTGCCCGCTTCCGATCCTGCGCGCCAAGAAGGCGCTGGGTGAGCTGCAATCCGGGCAGGTGCTCAAGATCGTCGCGACCGATCCCGGCGCAGTGAAGGACTTCCAGGCGTTTTCCAAGCAGACCGGCAACGAGCTCCTGTCGCACGCCGAGGCGAACAAGGAGTACACCTTCCTCATGAAGAAGAAGTAGCAGCGCCCCGCCGACCCGTCGTACCACGTGGGGGCCGCGCCGGCCCGGGACGCAGACCAGGAGAGAGGAGCGATGGCGACCTACGCCGAGATGGAGGAGATCTTCCAGGACATCCGGAATGATTTCCGTTACGAGCACGAGCTGAATGGCTGCCTGAACTGCGGCATCTGCACCGCCACCTGCCCGTCGGCGCATTTCTACGACTACAGCCCGCGCGAGATCGTCCAGCTGCTCTGGACCGAGAACGTGGAGCAGATCTACGACGCGATGCAGGAAAAGATCTGGGCCTGCGCGCAATGCATGACCTGCGCCGCGCGCTGCCCGTTCAAGAACTCCCCGGGCGGGCTGGTGGCGATCATGCGCGAGGTCGCGATCCAGCACGGCTTCCAGTCCGCGAAGGACGTGCTGCGCCCGTTCGGGCGCGTGATGCTCAAGCTCATCACCACCGGCAACCAGCTCTCCCCCGACATGATCCAGCCGGACCACTTCCCCGACTGGGGTCCCAACATCCAGAAGGTCGAGGGCGACCTGAAGACGCTGAGAAAAGCGATCCCGCTGAAGACGCTGCAAACCACCGACACCGCGTGGGAAGTCGCGCTCAAGACCTCGGTCGAGATGTACACGATCTGGGAAGAGACCGGCGTCCTCAAGCAGCTCGAGACAATGGACGAGAACCTCTTCGACGTCATCGAGGACTTCATCGACGAGAAGCGCGAGGAGTACGAGGACTGGCTCGAGGAACAGGAAGAAAAGGAGGCATCATGAGCGAAACCACAGGCGGCATCGCAGGGCACGGCGCGTTCTTCCAGCCGACGAACCTCTCGGCGGCCGACGCCGAGAAGGCCACCGAGTGGGTCAAGAAGCGCGTCGACCGGCGCGAGGTGGACCTCGGCGAGCGCATGGAGGACGTGCGCGAGCACATGTGGGAGCTGGAAAAGGAGGGCGAGATCATCGTCCACCGCATCGGCGACGCGCACCAGCCGTGCATGGTGAAGACGCTGTTCGGCTGGGACAAGAAGATCCCGACCACGCAGCTCTGGCACCACAAGAGCTGCGGCCAGTGCGGCAACATCCCGGGCTACCCGACCTCGCTCATGTGGACCATGAACCAGCTCGGCATGCAGGCGGGCCGGGATTACCTCGACGAGACCGATCAGACCTCGTGCACCGCGTGGAACTATCACGGCTCCGGAATCGGCAACGTCGAGTCGCTCGCCGCGGTGTTCCTCAGAAACTTCCACCAGGCCTACGTCTCGGGCAAGCGCCTGGGCCACCAGCCCGGTCACTTCTACCCGCTGGTGCATTGCGGCACCTCCTTCGGCAACTACAAGGAGATCCGCAAGTACCTCATCGAAAACGCCAGCCTGCGCGAGCGGGTGAAGAAGATCCTCGGCAAGCTCGGGCGGCTCGTGGACGGCAAGCTCGTGATCCCGGAGGAGATCGTGCACTACTCGGAGTGGGTGCACGTGATGCGCCGCGACATCGCGACGCGGCTGCAGAAATACGACGTCTCGCACATGCGCGTCACGGTGCACATGGCCTGCCACTACTCGAAGATGGTGCACGAGGACGCGATCTATGACCCCGAGGTGCTCGACGGCAACCGCGCCGCCACCGGCACCGGGATCGCGGCCGCGCTCGGCGCGCAGGTGATCGACTACTCGACCTGGTACGACTGCTGCGGCTTCGGCTTCCGCCACATCATCTCGGAGCGCGAGTTCACGCGCTCGTTCACCATCGACCGCAAGATCAGGGTGGCGCGCGAGGAGGCGAACGCCGATGTGATGCTCGGCATCGACACCGGCTGCGTGACCACCATGGACAAGAACCAGTGGATCGGCCGCGCGCACGAGCAGGCCTACACCATGCCGATCATGGCCGACATCCAGTTCGCCGCCCTCGCCTGCGGCGCCGACCCCTTCAAGATCGTGCAGCTGCAGTGGCACGCGAGCCCCTGCGAGGACGTGGTCGAGAAGATGGGCGTCTCCTGGAGCGAATCGAAGAAGCGCTTCGAGGAGTACCTGAAGGAGGTCAAGGCCGGCAAGATCGAGTACCTCTACAACCCAGAGCTCGCGGCAGCCGCCTAGCACACGGACATGAACGACACCATTCTCGTCGTCGGCGGCGGGCCGACCGGGCTCGCCGCGGCGCACGGCGCCGCTTCCGTCGGCCGCAAGGTCGTGCTGGTGGAGAAGGCCGATCGCCTCGGCGGCGCGCCGATCCTCTCCGGCTACGCCAAGCTCGTGCCTTCGGGCGAATGGGCGAAGGACGCGATCGGCCGCATGATCGCGCGCGTCGAGTCCAATCCGCTCGCGACCGTGCACAAGTCAACCAGGGTGACCGCGCTCGAGGGCGGGCCCGGCAACTTCAGCGCCACGCTCTCGAACGGCCAGCAGGTGCAGGCGGGCGCCGTGATCCTCGGCACGGGATTCACGCACTTCGACTCGATCAACAAGCCCGAGTGGGGCTTCGGCACGTACGAGGACGTGGTCACCACCACCCAGGTCGAGCAGATGGTGGGCGCGGGCAGGATCGCGTGCCCCTCCGACGGCCGCACGCCCGAGCGCGTCGCGATCCTGCTGTGCGTCGGCTCGCGCGACCGGCAGATCGGGCGCGAGTGGTGCTCGAAGATCTGCTGCACGGTGTCGACCAACCTGGCGATCGAGATCAAGGAGCTCTCGCCGAAGACGGACGTGTTCATCTACTACATGGACATCCGCACCTTCGGCCTGTACGAGGACAAGTTCTACTGGACGTCGCAGGAGGAGTTCGGCACCAAGTTCGTCAAGGCGCGCATTGCCGAGGTGACCATCGCGCCCGACGGCAAGAGGCTGCTGGTCAAGGGCGAGGACACGCTCGTCAAGCGCCCGATCGTGATCCCGTTCGACCTGGTGGTGCACGCCATCGGCATGGACCCGAACGAGGACAATCCCGAGATCGCCAAGGTGTTCGGGGTGGGCCTCGAGAAGCACGGCTTTCTCGACCGGGGCGAGCACTACACGAGCTCGTTCAGCTCGACACGCCCGGGGGTGTACGTCGGCGGGGCGGCGCTCGCCCCCGAGGACATCGACACCTGCGTCTCGCACGGGCTGGCGATGGCGATGCGCGCGGTGGGCGACCTGGCTGCCTTGGCGCGCAAGGCCGCCTGAACCCGCGGCACACCGCGCTTCCATGCTCCGGCTCGACGACAGCCGCTTCGCGAGGCATTTCTCCGAGTTCGTGTCGCTCGCCGGCGCGGGCGCGGGCCTGGACGCCTATGTCGCGAGCCTGGAGGCGAAGCATCGCCTCTTCACCGGGGCGCTCGCGGCGCCGCAGCGCCTCGACCTCGAGGCCGCGGCGACGCTGCTCGAGGCGGTGTTCACCGCGCGGCGCAAGCTCTACCCGCTGATCGAGGCGCTGGGGGCGGAGGAGTTCCGCGACCTGGCGAGCGGCCTGGTGCACGGCGAGGGTGCCCTGGAGGTACGCCTGAGCGCGTTCTGCGACGCGCTGCCGTATCCGGATGGCGTCGGACGCGAGGCGCGCGCCGCGCGCCGCAAGCTGCGCGGCGCGGCGCTCGACTTCGCCGCCGAGCTGCTGCATTTCGCCGACCCGGTCGCGCATCCGCTGATGACGCGCTGGGTGTGGGACGCGAGCACTTCGAGCGGCGCGCTGCGCGAGCTGATGGACGTGTCGGACAGCGTCGCGCGCATCGACCTCGCGGCCTCTCCGGAGACTTTCGGCGCCGCGCGCGCCTGGCTGATCGAGCGGCTCGCCGGGCAGGGCATCTACCGCGACCAGCACTGGCTGGCCGACCTGACGCTCGGCATGGCCTACGTCAGCTACTTCCGCGCCATGACGGGCGGCGCGCTCGGTTCGGACTTCACGCGCGCGAGCACCCCCGAAGACCAGCTGCGCAAGCTCCTCGGCATCGACGCCGAGCGCCCCGGCGGCCGCTCGCGCGTCAGGCGCGCGACGGCGCTCCACTAGAAGACGGGAAACCCATGCCGATCCACGAGAAATCGCTGCTCGACCCGAACAAGGTGCTCACCGCCGAGAAGCTGGTGATCGACGGCGTCGACGTGTCCGGACACTGGAACACGATGATCCTGCCGCGCACCGTCGCGGACTACGACCCCGATTTCCAGAAGACGATCCGCGCGCTGCCCGGCGGCGAGAACGTGCACCGCTGCTGGCAGTGCGGCTCGTGCACCAACTCGTGCACCATGTACGCGATCAACACGGACTTCAATCCGCGCTACTGGATCTACTGCACCAACCTCGGTCTGCAGTCCGAGATCGTCAAGGACAAGGACATCATCTGGCAGTGCGTTTCGTGCAACAAGTGCACCAACATCTGCCCGAAGGACGTGCGGCCCGAAGGCGTCATGAAGGCGCTCGCGCACTGGCTCGAGATGGAAGGCCACACGCCCAAGAGCAGGTCGTCGATGTTCGACGAGGAGTTCACGCGCCAGTGCATCGAGCGCGGGCGCATCGAGGACTCGGAGGTCATGTTCAAGTTCTTCAAGGCGAGCGGCGAGGACGTGAAGGCGCTGCTCACCGGCGGCTGGCTGCGCGTCTTCATCGAGCGGATGAACAACCTGCCGCTTCTCAAGGCGGGCAGGATCGGCGCGTTCCTCGCGCGCCTTCCGATCACCGGGCCGCTCAAGATGGGATGGATGATGCTGTTCAAGCCGCGCACGCGCTCCTGGGCGAGGACCGGCGCGGTGCTCGCGGCCTACGTCGAGGAGCAGAAGAGGAAGGCGCACGCGCATGGCTAAAGTCGCTTACTACCCCGGTTGCGCGCTCGAAGGCTCGGGCGGCCCGTACGACCGCTCGACCCGGGCGCT
>JAKALD010000177.1 GCA_021813275.1 Pseudomonadota bacterium
CCCTGCCTCGGCCTGCGCCAGCCCCTGCATCGCGGCAGGGTCGCCCGGCGCGCCCGCGGCGCGCTGCGCCGCGCTCACCGCCGCCCCGCGCGCCGCGGTGACCGCCTCGAGCGTGCCGCGCTCGTGCGCGATGTAGCCCTTGGCCGCCTCGACCAGGTTGGGAATCAGGTCGTAGCGGCGCTTGAGCTGTACGTCGATCTGCGAATAGGCGTTCTTGTAGCGGTTGCGCAGCGTCACCAGGCTGTTGTACACGCCGATGACGAACGCGATCGCGGCCACCACTATCGCCAGAAAGATCCAGCCTCCCGTGCTCATCGTGCCCCTCCCCGGGTCGCGTCGTGCAGGCGGGCGCTAATATACCAGCCCGATGGCAAGGCCATGAGCCGCAGTGCCGAGGACTAGAATGCACAGATGGGCTCGAGCCGTCTCACCGGGCGCCGGCGCGCGCTGCGGCTTCTCGCGGGCGCGCCCGCGGCGCTGCTCGCGAGCGGCGCGCGGGCACAGCAGCCCTCCATGAACGCGCGTCCCATTCCGGCGAGCGGCGAGCTTCTTCCGGTGATCGGCCTCGGCACGTGGCAGACCTTCGACGTCGGCGACGACGCGGCGGCGCGCGCGCCGCTCGGCGCGGTGCTCACCGACCTCGTGGCGGGCGGCGGCAAGGTGGTCGACAGCTCGCCGATGTATGGCTCGAGCGAGCAAGTGGTCGGCGACCTGGTCGCGAGCCTCGGGCTGAGGCAAAAGCTTTTCATCGCCACCAAGGTGTGGACGAGCGGACGCGAAGCGGGAATCCGCGAGATGGAGCGCTCCTTCCGGCGGCTGCGCGTCGAGCGCATGGACCTCATGCAGATCCACAACCTGCTCGATGTCGCCGTGCATACGAAGACGCTCGAGCAGTGGAAGCAGCAGGGCCGCGTGCGCTACATCGGCGTCACGCACTACACGTCTTCGGCCTACCCCGAAGTCGAGCGCTGGCTCCAGACGGGGCAGTACGATTTCCTGCAGATCAACTACTCGCTCGCCGAGCGCGAAGCCGAGCGGCGCGTGCTGCCGCTCGCGCAGGAAAAGGGTGTCGCGGTGCTCGTGAACCGGCCGCTCGGCCAGGGGAGCCTGTTCCGGGGAATGCGCGGCAGGCCGCTGCCGGGCTGGGCCGCGGAGCTGGGCATCGCGAGCTGGGCGCAGTTCTTCCTCAAGTGGATCCTCGGCCACCCCGCGGTCACCTGCGCGATTCCCGGCACCGCAAAGCCCGAGCACATGAAGGACGACCTCGCCGCGGGCACCGGCGTGTTGCCCGACGTGGCCCAGCGCAGGCGCATGGCGGAGTACTTCGACGCGCTCTAGCTTCGCCCGCCTACGTGCGGCGGCGGTATGCGCCTCCGCAGACCGAGCGCGCGCTCACTGCGCGCACTTGCCGATCTTGAGCTGCTTGCACGGGTCCTTCACCTGAGGAATCGTCTCGAGCACCTTGACGTGCAGGCGCCCGCCCTTCTCGACCACCTCCTCGACGTGCTCGTTCTGAATGATGTCGCGCGTCTGGGGGTCGATCTCGATCGGCCCGCGCGGGCTCGCGAACTTCCAGCCCTCGAGCGCCTTCATCGCCTTGTCGGGATCGATCTTGCCGTCGAGCGTCTTCACCACGTGCGCGATCGCGGCCATCCCGTCCCAGCCCGCGACCGCCATGAAGTCGGGCGTGGAGTCCTTGCCGTAGGCCTTCTTCCATTCCCTCACGAAGGCCTCGTTGGCACGGTTGGTGTAGTCCGCCGCGTAGTGGCCCATGACGACCATGCCCTCGGCGGCCTTGCCCATTCCCTGGAGCTTGGTGTCCTGGATGATGTCGAGCGGCCCGATCAGCTTGATGCCGGCCGCGCGCAGGCCTAGGTCACCGTAGGTCTTCACCAGCGCGGCGGCGTGCTCGCCCGCCGGCACGAACACGTAGAAGCAACCCGGCTTTTCGTCCTTCACGCGCTGCAGGAAGGGCGTGAAGTCGGGCACCTGCGCCGGGTTGCCCATCGGGATCGCGTCGATCACCTTGCCGCCAGCCTCCTCGAAGCCCTTCTTGAACGCCTCGAGGCTGTCCTTGCCCGGGGGATAGTCGGTGTAGCCCACCGCCGCAGTCTTGCAGCCAAGGGTTTTCTCGGCGTACGTGCCCATGGGATAGGCGGCGTGCCACATGCTGAACGAGGTGCGCACGATGTAGGGCGACAGGTTGGTGATCCACGCCGTCCCCGCATTCATGACGATCATCGGGACCTTGGCCTCGGTGACCAGCGGGGCGCTCGCGATCGCGTTCGGCGAGAACACGAACCCCGCGAGCATGTCGACCTTGTCGCGCGTGATCAGCTCCTGCACCTCGGTCTTGGCCACCGCGCCGCCCGGGTTCTTCGAGTCGCGCTTGATGAACTCGATCTTGTTGTTGCCGAGCGCTTTCGGGTGCACTTTCAGGTACAGGTTCATCGCGCGCATGATCTGGTCGCCGTACTCGGCATTGACCCCCGAGAAGGTCATCACCACGCCGACCTTCACGGTGCGCGCCTGCGCCGCAGGCGCTGCGAGCGCCGCGATCGCGGCGCCCAATACCAGGCTCTTGACTATTCTCATTTCCCTCTCCCCTTGGCCTCCTACAGCGACCCATTATAGGGTGACGGGCGGGGAAATGAGAACTGCTACACGAGCTGGACGACCAGCCGCGGGGTTATGCGGAGGCAGGGGTGTGCGAAGAATTCAGGTCGCGCGCGCTCATTGCGCGCACTTGCCGACCTTCAGCTCCTTGCACGGGTCCTTGACCTGCGGGATCGTCTCGAGCACGTTGACGTGGAGGCGCCCGCCTTTCTCGACGACCTCCTCGACGTGCTCGTCCTGCACGATATCGCGCGTCTTCGGGTCGATCATGATCGGTCCGCGCGGGCTCGCGAACTTCCAGCCCTCGAGCGCCTTCATCGCCTTGTCGCCGTCGATCTTGCCGTCGAGGGTCTTTACCACGTGCGCGATCGCGGCCATCCCGTCCCAGCCGCCCACCGCCATGAAGTCGGGGGTCGAATTGGCGCCGTAGGCCGCGCGCCAGGCCTTCACGAAGACCTCGTTGGCGGGATTCGTGTAGTCCGCCGCATAGTGCCCCATCACCACCAGGCCCACCGCGGCCTTGCCCATGCCCTGGAGCTTGGTGTCCTGGATGATGTCGAGCGGCCCGATCAGCTTGATGCCGGCCGCGCGCAGGCCGAGCTCGCCGTAGGTCTTCACGAGCGCGGCCGCGTGCTCGCCGGCGGGCACGAAGACATAGAGGCAGTTCGGCTTCTCGTCCCTGACGCGCTGCAGAAAGGGCGTGAAGTCGGGCACCTGCGCCGGGTTCCCCATGGGAATCGCGTCCACCACCTTGCCGCCGGCGCTCTCGAAGCCCTTGGTAAAGGCCTCGAGGCTGTCCTTGCCCGGGGGATAGTCGGTGTAGCCCACCGCCGCCGTCTTGCAGCCCAGGGTCTTCGCTGCATACGTGCCCATCGGATAGGCCGCATCCCACATGGAGAAGGAGGTGCGCGCGATGTAGGGCGACAGGTTGGTGATCCACGCCGTGCCCGCGTTCATGACGATCATCGGCACCTTCGCCTGGGTCGCGAGCGGCGCGCTCGCGATCGCGTCGGGCGAGAAGGCGAAGCCCGCCACGATGTCCACCTTCTCGCGCGTGATCAGCTCCTGGACCTCGGTGCGCGCCACCGTGCCGCTCGGGTTCTTCGAGTCGCGCTTGATCAGCTCGATCTTGTTGTTGCCCACCGAGTCGGGATGCTGCTTGAGGTAGAGCTCGGCGCCGCGCATGATCTGCTCGCTCCACTCGGCGTTCACCCCGGAAAAGGCGAGCACCACGCCGACCTTCACGGTGCGTGCCTGCGCCGCAGGCAGCGCGAGGCCCGCGAGCGCCGCGCCCACGAGCACGTTTCTCATCCATCGCATGACGATCCTCCCTTGACCACCGGCCGATCGATTGTAGGGTGGCCTCCGGAGGCGCCGTGACGGGCCGATGAGAATTATTTGACCTGCGTCAGATTCCGGGCGGCACTATAGTTCACGCTTACGCTTCGCCGCCCGCGACTCCGATCAGCGCGCCGAGCCGCGCGCGGTCGCGCAGCAAGTCCTCGCTCGGGCCGTCGTAGACGATCCGGCCGCGGCTCATCACCAGGGCGCGGGGCGAGAAATCGAGCGCCACGCGACTGTTCTGCTCGACCAGCAGGATCGTGAGGCCCTCGCCGTCGCGCAGCCGCTTGAGCGCCATCATCAGGTCCTCGACGATGCGCGGCGCGAGGCCTTCCGAGGGCTCGTCCATCAGCAGCACGCCCGGGTTGCCCATCAGCGCCCGCCCGATCGAGAGCATCTGCTGCTCGCCCCCGGAGAGCTGGTTGCCGCGGTGCGCCTGGCGCTCGGCGAGCTGGGGAAAAAGCTCGAACACGGCCGCGAGCGTCCAGCGGCGCGCGCCGGCGCGGGGGCGCGCGGCCACCTCGAGGTTCTCGCGCACCGTGAGCGAGGGGAAGATCTCGCGCTCCTGCGGCACGTAGCCGAGCCCGGCGCGCACGCGCTCGTAGGGCGCCAGGCCGGCGAGGTCGAGGCCCCGCAGGCGGATCGCGCCGCCGTGCAGCGCCGTGTGTCCCATCACCGTCTCGAGCAGGGTCGACTTGCCCACCCCGTTGCGGCCGATCAGGCTGACGCTCTCGCCCGGCCCCAGCCGCAGGCACAGGTTCTCGAGCACCACGGTCTCGCCGTAGCCGGCCGAGACCGCCTCGAGCTCGAGCAGGCTGTCAGCCATGCGCGTGCTCCCCAAGGTAGAGCGCGCGCACGCGCTCGTCCGCGGCGATGTCGCGCGGGGCGCCCTCGGTGAGGATCGCACCCGCCACCAGCACGGTGATGCTGCGCGCGAAGCGGAACACCACGTCCATGTCGTGCTCGATGATGAGCACCGCGATGTCCTGCGGCAGGCGCTCGAACACCTCGAGGATGATGTGGCTCTCGGCCGAGGGCACGCCCGCGGCCGGCTCGTCGAGCAGCAGCACCTTGGGGCGCTGGGCGAGCGCGATGGCGAGCTCGACCAGTCGCTGGCGGCCGTAGGGCAGCTCGCCCACCGGCCTAAGCGCGTCATCCTGCAACCGCAGCGCCTCGAGCACGCCGATCGACTCGTCCACCACCTCGGGACGCGCGCCCGCGGCGCGCCACAAGTTGTTGCAGGCCCCCGTGCGCTCGCCCACGGCCAGGCAGACGTTCTCGAGCACGCTCAGGCCGCGGAACAGCTGGTTGATCTGGAAGGTGCGCGCGATGCCGCGCCGCGCGCGCTCGATCTGCGAGCGGTGCGTGACGTCCTCGCCGCGCAGCAGCACGGCTCCGGCGCTCGGCCTGAGCACCCCGGTGATCAGGTTGACGAACGTGGTCTTGCCCGCGCCGTTCGGCCCGATGAGGGCGCGGCGCGCGCCGCGCTCGAGCCTGAAGTCGATCGCGCGCGCGACCTGCAGCGCGCCGAAATTCTTCGACAGGCCGCGGGTCTCGAGGGCAAGCTCGTTCATCGCCATCGCCGCAGCCTGCGCGCCGCCTGCTCGAGCAGGCCGAGCAGCCCGCCGCGCGCGAACAGCACCGTGAGCACCAGCACGAGACCGACGCCGAGCTCCCAGAACTCGGGGCTGAGCTTCGCGAGGCTGTCCTCGAGCAGCATGTAGATCGTCGCGCCGAGGAACGCGCCGTACAGGCGGCCCGTGCCGCCGAGGATCAGCATGATGAGCACGGTGGCCGAGCGCTCGAAGCCGAGTGCGCTCAGGGTGACGAACGCGTTCGACTGCGCGAACAGGCCGCCCGCCACTCCGGCCATGGCCGCGGAGATGGTGTAGATGGTGACCAGCCGCCGATGCACCGGCGAGCCGAGCGCCTGCATGCGCCGCAGGTTCTCGCGGATGCCCACCAGCGCCTGGCCGAACGGCGAGTACACGATGCGCCGCGCCACGAGGAACATGACGAACAGCACCGCGAGCGCGTACAGATAGTACGTGTGCCCGTAGAGGTCGTACTGGAAGCGCCCGAACAGCGGCTTCACCACGATGCCGGTCACGCCGTCGAAGCCGCCCGTGATGTCGGCGCGCGCGTTGCCGAGCTCGTAGAGCATGATCGCGGCGGCGAGCGTCAGCATGAGCAGCGTGAGGCCGCGGTAGCGCAGCAGCACCCAGCCCGAGACGAGCCCGGCGAGCGCCGCGCAGGCGCCGGCGACGAGCAGCGCGCTGAGCGGCTCGCCCCAGCCGAGGCGCGCCGCGAGCAGCCCCGCCGCGTAGGCCCCGGTGCCGAAGAACGCCGCGTGGCCGAGCGTGACGATCCCCGCGTAGCCGAGGATCAGGTCGAGCGAGAGCGCGAACAGGATGCCGATCAGGATCTGCGTGCCGAGCGCCATGTAATCGGGAAAAGCGAAGTACGCCCCGATGGCAATCAGCCAAGGCAGCGCCTCGGCGGGGCGCCAGCGGTGCCGCCGCAGCAGGAATTCGGCCGCGGCGCCCGGGGAGCGCTCAGTCCCTGCCATACAGCCCGGCCGGCCTGAGCAGCAGCAGCGCGATCGTGGCCGCGTAGATGAAGAACGCGCCGCCCGCCGGATAGAGATACTTGCCGGCGTTGTCGGTGATGCCGAGCACGAGCGCCGCCACCACCGCGCCGCGGATGCTGCCCAGCCCCCCCACCGCGACCACGATCAGGAAGAACACCAGGTACTGGATCGCGAAGGTCGGGGTGAGCCCCAGCAGGTTCACCGCCAGCCCGCCGCCCAGCGCGGCGAGGCCGCTGCCGAGCGCGAAGGTCATGGTGAACAGCCGGTCCACGTGGATGCCGACCGACTGCGCCATGTGGCGGTTGTCGACCGCCGCGCGGATCTTGGCACCGAGGCTGGTGCGCTCGAAGCCGAACCACAGGGCGGCGACCAGCGCGGCGCCCACCGCGACCATGAAGACGCGGTACGCAGGCAGCGTGCGGAACCCGAGATCGACGCTGCCCGACAGGTACGCGGGGACGCGGATCGGCCGGGGTGCCGGCCCGTAGAAGTAGGTGAACGCCGCGATCGCCATGAACACCAGCCCGATCGAGAACAGCACCTGGTCGAGCTCGTTCGCGCGGTACAGCCGCGCGTAGAGCAGGCGCTCGAACGCCACGCTCGCCGCGCCGACGATCACGAACGCGCCGGCGAGCGCGGGCAGGAACGGCACCCCGAGCGCCGACATCAGCGTGACCGTGACGTAGCCGCCGGCCATCGCGAAGGCGCCGTGCGCGAGATTGACGAAGCCCATCAGCCCCATGGTGACCGACAGTCCCACGGAGATGATGAACAGGATCATGCCGTAAGCGAGCCCGTCCAGGAGCAGGCCGACGGCGACATTGAGGACGTGCTGCACGGTCCCGGCCGCTATCTTCTCGTCGGTGGCGAGAGCGAGGGGCGAATGGTCGCAGATGGGGCCCGAATCGGCAACGCGCCGGCCGCGGTTCGGCGGGCATGGGTGCGCTTGCAAGCACTTCGCGGCCGCACCCCGAGACGAAAGTTCGCCAGGTGGTCCCGGAACGCTTGCAAACGCACCTAACCGGGCGTAGCTTCGGGGCATGCGCCGCGAAACGCCGCCCGCGTTCGAGCTCGAGCGCCACGTCTTCTTCTGGCTGACGCAGGTGATCGGCAGCCGCGACCGGCGCCTCGCGCAGGCGCTGAAGGGCAGCGGCGTGCGCGTGCCGGAATGGCGCGTGCTCGCCTCGCTGTCGGCGCGGCGGCGCTGCTCGATGAGCGCGCTCGCCAACCTCACCACGATCGACCGCACGACGCTCACCCGCACGGTGGACCGCATGCAGCGCGCGGGCTGGCTGGTGCGGCTCGCGGACAGCAAGGACATGCGCGTCACGCGCCTCGCGCTCACCGCGGCGGGCGCGCAGCTGTTC
>JAKALD010000005.1 GCA_021813275.1 Pseudomonadota bacterium
CGCCGCGGGCTCGAGCCGCGCCGCCGAGGCGACCCGCGCCACGACGCGGTAGGCGAGCTCCACCTCGCGCGGGCGCATGCCGGCCGGATCCGCGAGCTCGAGCAGCAGCGCGCGCAGGTACTCGCGGCGCGCGGTGGTCTGGTGCGGGGCCCCCTCGTAGGCCGGCATCGGGGTGAGCGCCGCGCCGTTCGCCTCGGCGAGCGTGTAGGCGCGGTGCAGCCCCTCCCAGGTCGCGCCGGTCACCGGCAGCGCGAGCATGTGCGCGAGCGACAGCCGCCGCCCGAGCCAGCGCAGGCTGCGCGCGACGAGGCGCGCGAAGCCCTCGCCGCTCCAGCGCGCGTCGGCCTCGAGCACGATCGCCAGCCCGTGGGCGAGCTCCGAGGCGCTGTCGAACAGCGCGCGCAGGATCCCGGAATCGCCCTCGCGGCCTTCGCCGGGACGGCCGCGCGGCGCGAGGTAGCGCGCGCCGAGCGCTTGCCACAGCGGGCGCGCCGCCTGGTCGAGCGCGAGCAGCACGCGCGCGCGCCGCTCCGGCGGGAGCGACGCGAGGCTGTTCATGCCCTGCACCCAGCAGGTGAGGTCGGCGAGCGCGCGCACCGGGTCGTCCTGCGGGAGCAGCGCGACCAGCTTCTGTGCGTCGGCGACGTCGTAGGGCGGGGTGTCGGAAGCGCGCGCCTGCCCGAAGGCGAGCTCGCGGAAGCGGGCGAGGTTGAACGCCATGTCAGCGCTCCCCCATCACGGTCACCACCAGGCGCCGCGCCTGCGGCTCGAGGCGGTGCTCCCACAGGTACAGGCCCTGCCAGGTGCCGAGCAGCAGCCGACCTTCGGCCACCGGCACGGTGATCGAGTTCGAGGCCAGCACGGCGCGCGCGTGCGAGGCCATGTCGTCCGGGCCCTCGGTGTCGTGGCGAAACGCAGGATCGCCGTCGGGGGCGAGGCGCGCAAACAGCGTCTCGAGATCCGCGCGCACGGAGGGATCGGCGTTCTCGCACAGGATGAGCGAGGCGCTCGTGTGCTGCAGGAAGAGCGCGCAGGTACCGGTGCGCACGCCGCTCTGGGCGACCAGCCGCGCGACTTCGCGCGTGACCTCGGTCGTGCCTCGGCCGCGCGTGCGGAAGCTCAAGGTGTGCTGCGCGATCACTCGGATACCGCCAGCGCGCGATAGACCGCCGTCTCGAACGCGTAGAAGAGCGGCAGCGCTTTCACGTCGGCGAAGGGCAGGACCTGCGTGAGGAACACGCCGCCGATGCCGCGGCGCACGTCGATCCAGTAGTAGGAGTTCGCGAGCCCCGCCCACATGAGCGTGCCCGCCGCGCGGCCGGTCGGCGCCGGCGCCTCGTTGATCTGGAACGACAGGCCCCAGCTCTTCGGGGTGCCGGGGAAGAGCTCGGCGTCGTTCGACACCGCCGGCATCGCGGTCCTGAGCATGCGCACGCACGTCTCGCCCATGTGGTTGCGCGCCATCAGCTCGACCGTCTCCGGCGCGAGCACGCGCCCGCGCCCGCCCGCGCCGCGCGCGAGGATCATGCGCACGAACTCGAGATAGTCGCGCGCGCTCGAGTACAGCCCGCCGCCGCCGCGCTCAAACTCCGGGTCCTGGCGCTCGCCGCGCTCGGTGGGCGCGAGCGCGCCGCGCGCGTCGCGCTGGTGGATCTTCGCGAGGCGCGCGCGCATCGATGGCGTGATCCGAAAGCCGGTGCTATCCATGCCGAGCGGCGCGAACAGGTTCGCGGCGAGGTAGGCGCCGAGCTTCTTACCGCTCGCCGCCTCGATCAGCCTGCCCGTCCACTCGAGGTTGATGCCGTAGTTCCAGCGCTCGCCCGGATCGAAGAGCAGCGGCGCTTCGAGCGAGCGCAGCTCGCAGGAGCCCGCGCCGGGCAGGCCGGTCGCCTGCAGGTAGCGCTGGATCTCCGCATTCCAGATCTCGTAGCCGAAGCCCGCGGTGTGGGTGAGGAGGTGGCGCAGCGTGATCGGGCGCTTCGGCGGCCGGGTGCGCGGCGAGCCGTCCTCGGCGAAGCCTTCGAGCACGCGCGCGCGCCCGAGCTCGGGGAGCAATTCGGCGGCCGGGCGGTCGAGGTCGAGCGCGCCGCGCTCGACGAGCTGCATCGCGCCCGCCGCGGTGATCGCCTTGGTCATCGAGGCGATCCAGCCCACCGTGTCGGCGGTCATCGGCGCGGCCTCGCCCAGCACGCGCACGCCGAACGCGCCTTCGTAACGCGTGCCGTTGCGGTCGGTGACCATCGCCGCAACGCCTGGGACGTCGCCGGCTTCAACGGCGGAGGAGAGGAGCGCGTCGATCGCCCGCTTCATCGGTCAGGTCGGGCGTTGCGAGAGCGCGGCATCAGAAGGCGCGCAGGCCGTCGCTGAACGCGCCGTGCTTCTCGATGTGCTCGTTATAGGCGTCGAGGGCGCGCCGGTTCCTTCTCAGCCATGCCTCGCGCTGCTGCCGGCGGTTCGCCTCCGCGAGGCCGGCTTCGAGCAACGGCGAGAGGTTCAGCCCGAGGCGCTCGGCGCGCGCGCGCAACCGCTGGTCCACCACCAGGTCGGTCGCCTTCTTGCGCCGGCGCGGCGCGTTGGTAGGCGTGCTCATCGGTTCGTCCTGTGCCGTGGCATTCGCGCAAACATAGACTATGCGCATCGCCGTGTGCGGGGCAAGCGCCGTTACGCTATCGCAACCCAAGCGCCTCGAAGCGCAGGTACAGCTCGCGGCACGCCCAGGCGTCGGTCGCCGCGTAAGCGATCTGCACGGGCGAGAGGCGCGGCGCGGCCCAGTTGGTGGTTTTCGCGCCCTTCGGAATGCGCAGGCCGAGGAAGATCGCGGCGAGGTTGCGCACGCCCGACTGCTTCAGGCCGTGGCGCCGCGCGACGAGCCCGGCATCGAACACCGCGCGCTCCTCGAAGGCGAAGAGCTGCTTCAGCTCGCGCAGGTCGTGAGCGAGCGCGACACCCGCCTTGACGATGCCCGCCGCCCCGAGCAGCTCGGCGAGCGCCGCCGAGCAGTCCGTGCGCCGCAGCTGGAAGATGTACACCGCGCGCGCCGTGGCCACCTGCGCGAGCGAGGGCAGGTGGTGCTCGCCCTTCCTGAAGGCGGGGCGCGTCTCGGTGTCGAAGCCGACCACGCTCTCGGCGCGGATGTCGGCCATCGCGGCTTCGACATCTTCGGGCGAGGCGATGACGCGCGTCTCGCCCTCCCAGCGCCGGATGGGAAGCGCGATGACGTCCTCGCGCGCGATCGCGCGCTGGATTTCCGGGGGCAGCGCGCCCGGCCTCGGTGCGCCGCTCAATTGAAGTGCAGCCCGCCGTTCACCTGCACGGTCGTGCCGGTCATGTAGGCGTTGCCGATCACCATGAGCACCGCCTGCGCCACCTCTTCGCCCGTGCCAAGACGCCCGACCGGGATGCGCGCGGCCATCTCGGCGCGGTGCGCGGCGGTCATCTCGGTCTCGATCTGCGAGGGCGCGACCGCGTTCACCGCGATGCCGTCCTTCGCGAGGTGCGCCGCGTAGCCGCGCGTGAGCCCCTCCATGCCGGCCTTCGAGGCGTTGTAGTGCGCGCCCACCACGCCCGCGGCGCGCGCCGCGCCCGAGCTGATGTTGACGATCCGCCCCCAGCGGCGCGCGCGCATGCCGGGCCACACCGCCTGCGTGCACAGGAACGCCGACTTGAGGTTGACCGCGATCGTGCGGTCGAAGTCGGCTTCCGAGAGCTCCTCCAGCCCGCGGCGCAGCGCCATGCCGGCGTTGTTCACGAGCACGTCGATCGGCCCGAGCGCCTCCTCGGTCGCGGCCACGAGCCGCGCCACCGCCTCGGCGCCCGAGACGTCGGCGCCGAGCGCGACGCTCCTGCGTCCGAGCGCGCGGATCGCCGCGGCGACCGCCTGCGCGTCGTCGGCGCGGCTGCGGTAGTTGACCGCGACGTCGGCGCCCGCCTCGCCGAGGGCGAGCGCGATCGATCGGCCGATGCCGCGCGAGGCGCCGGTCACGAGCGCGACGCGGCCGGCGAGGTCGGGAACGAGGGACATGGTCGCCTCCATTGGAAAGTGCGAACGGCCGCCATTGTCGCGCAACCGCCGGCGCGGCGCTTCCAGCTGGTCATCTCGCGTCCGATCATTCACGAAGTGCTGGGCGTGCTCGCCCGGAAGTTCGCGCGCGATCGGGAACAGCTCGTGCGGACGGCCCTGTTCCTCGTCGAGCTGGGGGAGGTCGTCCACCCGCGCCGCCGGCTTCAGTGCTGCGGGACGAGCCCGACAACCGGAATCTCGAATGCGCGGCCGCGGGGCGTGCGCGCTGCATCGTGACCGGCGACCGGGCGATGCTCGACCTGCGCGAGCACGCGGGCGCGCAAATCGTCGCCCTGCGGCAGTTCCTCGATCTGCTGGAGACGCGTTCGTAAGCGAGCGGCGGCGCTGGCGATTCGCGGCGGCCGGGCGCGATAATCTCCCCATGCCTCCCGCCCCGGAGCCTTCCTACCGCGAGCTGGCGCTCAAGCTCCTGCCTTGGATCTGCGTGCGCTGCGCGCGCGAGTTCCCGGCCTCGCGCCTCAAGGAGCTGACGGTGCACCACAAGGACGGCGACCACCACCACAACCCGCCCGACGGCTCGAACTGGGAGCTGCTGTGCCTCTACTGCCACGAGAACGAGCACGCGCGCGCGGAGGATGCAAGAGCGGGCGGCGGCGGCGAGCCGAAGAAGCCCCCCGCGGCGCACCGGCCGCTCGCGGGGCTCGCCGATCTCTTGAAGGAAAAGCGCGGGAAGTAGATTCCCCCGACCCCGGGTTTGCCCGGTGCTCCGGCTGTGGGATAATCCGGAATGCCGGAAAACGCAACAGGCCATGGACATCGTCAAGCTGGGCAAGAAGGGGCAGGTCTCGCTGCCCGCGGGAGTTCTCCGTAAGCTCGGGCTGCGCGGCTCCGCGACGCTGCTCGTCGAAGCCACCGACGACGGGGCAGTCGTGCTGCGGCCTGCCGCCGTGTATCCGATCGAGCTGTTCAGCGACGCTCGCGTCAAGGAGTTCGAGGAGGCGGACCGGATCAGCGCGGCAGAGGCCGCGCGCGTCAAGAGAGCCGTCAAGCGCCGCCGGCGTTGAAGCTGTTCCTCGACGCGAACGTCGTGTTCTCCGCGGCGCACCGCGCGGAAGGGCGCGCGCAAGCGCTCGTTGCGCTCGCGAGGGCGGGCCGCTGCCTGCTCGTCACGTCCGCGCATGCGCTCGAGGAGGCGCGCAGGAACCTCGAGCTCAAGTCGCACGGCTATGACAAGCGCCTCGCCGCGGCGCTCGGCGCCATCGCCATCGTGCCGGAGGCGCCGCACGAGCTCGTCGCCTGGGCGCGCGCACAGGGTCTGCCGCTGAAGGATGCCCCGATCCTGGCCGCTGCGGTTCATGGCGGCGCGCATCTGCTCGTTACGGGTGACGCGCGCGATTTCGGAAGCCTATATGGCCGCGCGCTTCGCGGGGTCACAGTGGTGACGCCCGCCCGGGCTCTCGAGGCCGTTCTGGCAGCGGGCTAGGCCCGCGCTCAGGCCGGCTCTTCCTCGCCCTGCACCTCGTAGGTCGAAGGCCGTAGCTCGGGCACGGTGGCCGCGCGCCGCGCGAGCCACCAGCGGTACGGCGGCGGCACGAGCGCGAACTCCGGATCGGCGCCGAGCTTGCGCGCCGCGTCCATCGCCCAGTTCGGGTTGTAGAGCATCTCGCGCGCGAGCGCCACGAGATCGGCGCGGCCTTCGCGCAGGATCGCCTCGGCCTGCTGCGCATGCACGATGAGGCCGACCGCCATCGTGGCGACGCCCGCCTCGCGCTTCACTTTCTCGGCATAGGTCACCTGGTAGCCGTAGCCGAGCGGCGCGCCCGGCACGGGACCGGCGAGGATGCCGCCGCCCGAGCAGTCGATCACGTCCACGCCCTTCGTCTTCAGCACCTTCGCGAGCGCGACGCTCTCCTCCGGCCCCCAGCCGGCGCCGTCGTCCACCGACAGGCGCATGAAGAGCGGCTTTTCCTCCGGCCAGCTCGCGCGCACGTGCTCGGCGACCTCGATCGCGAAGCGCATGCGGTTCGCGAGGCTGCCGCCGTACTCGTCGGTGCGCTGGTTCGCCGCGGGCGTGAGGAACTCGTGGATCAGGAAGCCGTGCGCGCCGTGGATCTCGACCGTGTCGAAGCCGGCGGCCGCGGCGCGCGCCGCCGCCTTGCCCCAGGCTTCGGCGAGCGCGCGGATTTCGCTTTTGTCGAGCGCGCGCGGCACGGGCGAGCCGCGTTCGGCGGGAAGCGCGCTCGGCGCGACGAGCTCCCAGGCGTCCCAGTCCTCGATCGCGCTCGTTCGCTCGAGAGGCCTGCCGCCCTCCCAGGGGCGAGCGATGCGCGCCTTCCTGCCCGAATGGCCGAGCTGGATGCCGACCGCCGCGCCGCAGTCCTTCACGAGCTTCGCCACGCGCGCCAGGCCCGGCACGAAGGCGTCGTCCCAGATGCCGAGGTCGCCCAGCGTGCCGCAGCCGCGACGCTCCACCTTGGTGGATTCGAGGAACACGAGCCCCGCGCCGCCCGCGGCGTAGCGCCCGGCGTTCATCACGTGCCAGTCGGTCGCGTAGCCCTTCACGCCCGAATACTGGTGCATCGGCGCGACGACGACGCGGTTCCTGAGCGCGAGCGAGCGCAGCGCGATCGGGCTGAAGAGGAGCGGGCGGGGCATGGCGGCCTTTCTCGGAGCGCGAAGCGGGACCGGCCCGCATCTTACCCGGCCGCGAGCCACTACAATGCGGCCGTGAGCTCGTTTCCCGAAACGATCGAGCTGGAGACCGGGCCGCACCCCGACGCGGCGGTGATCTGGCTGCACGGCCTGGGCGCCGACGGCTCGGACTTCGTGCCCGTGGCGCAGGTGCTGGGACTGCCGCCGGGCCTTCACGTGCGCTTCGTCTTCCCGCACGCGCCCGAGCGGCCGGTGACGATCAACATGGGAATGCGCATGCGCGCCTGGTACGACATCGTGGAGCTGGGCGGAGCGCAGCAGGACGAAGAGGGCATCCGCGCCTCCCAGGCCCTGCTCGAAGCGCTCGTCGCGCGCGAGCGCACGCGCGGCATCGAGGCGCGGCGCATCGTGCTCGCCGGCTTCTCGCAGGGCGGCGCGATCGCGCTGCAGACGGGCCTGCGCCACGACGAGCGCCTCGCGGGCATCCTCGCGCTTTCCACGTGGCTGCCGCTCGCGCACACGCTCGCGGCCGAGCGCCACGCGATGAACGCCGACGTGCCGATTCTCCTCGCGCACGGCGAAGAAGACGCCATGGTCGGCATCGAGCGCGCGGCGGCCTCGCGCCGCGCGCTCGAGGCGCTCGGCTACGCGCCGGCCTGGCACACCTACCCGATGGGGCACGAAGTGTGCCCCGAGGAGATCGCCGACATCGCGAGCTGGCTCGCGGGCGTGCTCCGGCCGTGAAGCTGCGCATACACGAGCACTCGCTCTTCGCGGTGCTCGCGCGCGCGCCGTGGTGGGTGAGCTTCCTGGTCGCGGGGCTCGTGCTCGCCGGGGCGCGGTTCGTGCTTCCGGTGCAGTACGCGGCGGCGTTCGCGATCCCCTTCGCCGGCATCGGCGCGTACGCCGCGTGGAAGCAGCTGCGCGCCCCGAGCGCGGAGCAGCTCGCGAAGACGCTCGAGGCGCTGCGCGCGATGCCCGCCGAGAATTTCGCGTTCGTGCTGGAGGAGACCTGGCGAAAGCACGGCTACGCGGTGGCGCGCCACGCGGGCGCGGGCGCCGACTACGAGCTCGAGAAGGGCGGGCGCACCGTGCTCGTCGCCTGCAGGCGCTGGAAGGCCACGCGCACCGGCGTCGATCCGCTCAAGGAGCTGAAGGCCGCCGCCCGCGCGCGCAAGGCCGATGCGCTCTACCTCGCCGCGGGCGAGGTGACCGCGCAGGCGCGCAGGTTCGCGACCGACAACGCCGTGACGCTCGTCGAGGGTGCGGAAATCGCGAAGCTCGTCCCGCGCGCGGCGCAGCGGGCCTGACGCGCGCGTCAGAAACCATGATCCGCGTCAACGATCGCGAATCGAGCGCTTGATCGCGCGTCGCGCGGTGCTAGGGTGAAGGCGAGCCCGCGGGGGCAGCCGGATACCGGCGATGCGGGATTCCCGGCGACCGTCGGGATACCGTGCCCTCGACGCCGCGGCAAGGGCGCCGCGGCGCCGGTCGCGGGCTCGGCCGCGGACTCCTCCCCGCGGGCAGCAAAGCGCCGATATGGCGCAGCCCGATGCAGTCGGGCCACAAGGCCCCGCCTTCGTGCGGGGCCTTTCTTTTGCGGGCTGCGGGTAGGATAGCGGCCCCGCATTGCAAGGGAAGAATCCATGCGCTTCGCGATCTACGGCACCGGCGGCATCGGCGGGTACTTCGGCGCGCGGCTGGCCGAGGCCGGCCACGACGTGCACTTCATCGCGCGCGGCGCGCAGCTCGCGGCGCTGCACGCGAAGGGGCTCAAGCTGCTCAGCCCGCTTGGCGACGTGTTCCTCGATCGGCCGCAGGCGACCGACGATCCGCGCAAAATCGGCGAGGTCGACTGCGTGATCCTGGGCGTGAAGACCTGGCAGGTGCGCGAGGCGGCCGAGGCGATGCGGCCGCTCGTCGGCCGGGATACCGTCGTGCTGCCGCTGCTGAACGGCGTGGAGGCTTCCGACCAGCTCGCCGAGGTGCTCGGCGGCGCGCATGTGCTCGGGGGCCTCGCCAAGGTCTTCAGCAAGATCGAATCCCCCGGCGTGATCCGGCACTTCAACACCTTCGCGCGGATCGACTTCGGCGAGCTCGCGGGCGGGCGCTCCGCGCGCGCCGAGCGGCTGCGCCAGGCGCTCGCCAGGCCCGGCATCGACGTCGCGGCGAGCGAGGACATCCGCACCGAGCTCTGGAAGAAGCTCGTCATCGTCAGCTCCTGGGCCGGGCTCGGCGCGCTCGCGCGCAGCCCGATCGGGGCGCTGCGCACGCTGCCCGAGACGCGCGAGCTGATCGACCGCGCGATCGACGAGGGGATCGACGTCGGCGTCGCGCGCGGGCACGCGATCGAGGCCGGCTTCAAGGCCGAGCTGTGGCGCATCTACGACGCTCTGCCCGCCGATGCGACCGCCTCCATGCAGCGCGACATCATGGAGGGCAAGCCCTCGGAGCTCGATGCCTGGAACGGCGCGATCGTGCGCTTCGGCGCCGCGGCGGGCGTCGAGACGCCGGTGCACGAGTTCACCTGCTACGCGCTCCTGCCGATGGAACGGCGCGCGCGCGGGCAGACCTGAAGCACCGGCTCAGCAGAGGCTGCGCGCGGGCAGCGAGCGATCGGCGATCGTGCGCGCCGCGGCTTGCGCGGGCTCGGGAAGCGCGTGCCCGCCGAGCGCGCTCGCGGGAAGCGGCCGCGCGCTCGCCCCGCCCAGGAACTCCGTGACGCGCGCGGCGCTCGCCGCGCCCGGCCAGTAATCGCCGTGCCCGTAGCCGGGCATCGCCTCGCGCGCGCTCCACAGCCCCGCCGCGGGGTCGCCGTTGCGTCCCACCGCCGTCGGAAAGAAGCCTTCGCCCGCGGCGCTCTGCCCGAGCGGGAAAGCCCAGCGCAGCACCGCGTCGGCCTGCGAGAAAAGAACGAGCGTCCTTCCCGGCGCCGCCGCCGCGGCGCGCAGCTCGCCGCCGTCTTCCACCATGTACACCGGCACTGCAGCGGCCATGAGGCAGCACACCGTGAAGCGCAGCGCCTCGGGGCTTCCCGCCGCGCAATGCGCCGCGAGGAGCTCCAGCAGCAGCCGGTTGCCGAGCGAGTGGCACACGAGCCGCACTTCGAGCGGCCAGCCGCCCGCGGGCTGGAGCGCGGCGAGGAACGCGTAGAGCCGCTGCGCGGCTTCGCGCGCGACCGGGATCTCGAACGGATAGGCGAGCGGCCGCAGGATCCCCCAGTCCTCGTCGCCCGGCCAGAGGAACTCGCACAGCTGTCCCGCGGCGAGCGAGGCCTCGAGCCCAGTATGCGCGAGGAACTCGCCGTAGCTTGCGAGCGCCTCGGGCGCGGTGTTGTTGTAGCCGTGCACGAGGAGCGTCACGCGCCTGGCGTGCGGCATGGGCGCGGGCGAAACCGAGAGGCTGTCCGCGACCGGCCCGCCCGCGGGGCGCGTGCGCGCCGAGAGCACGATCGCCGCCACGTCAGCGCAGCTTCTGCAGCGCGGCGAGCAGGTCGCGCGCCACCGGCGCGAGGAACCCGCCGACGATGCCGACGAGCGCGATGCCCGGCAGCTGCACGGCCTCGAGCCCGCCCGGCTGCATCGCCACGCCGATCACCGTGACGAGGAAGCTCAGCGCGAACGAGGCGATCTGAAGGTAGAGCTTCCAGCGGTAGCCCGCGGCGATCTGCAGAGCGTCGATCGCGCGCTGCACGTGGTGCATCACGCGCGCGCGGGCGTCGACCTCCTCCTGCGCGCGCTTTCCGCCCGGCGCGGGCGGGGTTGCCGCGATCAGGCTCTCGACGTCCTCGCGCTCGGCGAGCGCGGCCATGAGGCGCAGCAGGTCGGCGCGCCTCGCCGGGTAGTCGAGCACCACCTGCATCGCCGCGCCGATCTGGCCGCACATCTGCTCGATCGGGATATCGTAGAACGCCTTGTCGTCGCCCGCGGTCGCGAGCCGCACGAGGTCGCGCTCGGCAGCAATCGGATCTGGCCCGCCGCCCGCGGCGCGTTGCTTGCGCGCGAGCCAGGCGCGCAGGTACGCGCGCTGGTACCAGTTGCGCAGGGGGAGCATGTCCTTCAGCGTCTGGATGATCGCCATGCTGAGCACGCCCACCGCGGCCATCGCCGCGACGAACGCGGTGACGTTCTCGGCGACCGCGTGCGTGAACTGCGTGATCGCGGCGGCGTAGGCGTCGAGGCTCATCGCGTGCTCCTCCCCGTGGGCGGACAGCGGGATCAATGTGCGCGCGGTCCTCGGGCGACGCTACGCCGGGGGAGGGGGAGGGTCAAGCGGGGCGGAAGTGGGAATGGGTTGACCGGTGCCCCACGACGCATTAAGCTTATTGGTTCCATAATGGTTCCACCGCAATGACAACCATGCTGACCCTGACATTGAAGAACATCCCGAAGGAGCTGCACGCCCGGCTCAAACAGGCCGCGGACCGAAACCGCCGGAGCTTGAACAGCGAGATCCTCGTGCGATTGGAGAGCGAATTCGCTGCTCCGACAGTCGATGCAGAGACGCTCGCGCGCAGACTGAAGGCTTTCACGGCAGGAATGCCGCGCGTCCAGCACGCCAGAGCGACTCGGTACAAGCGCCAAGGCCGCGCGTGATCGTCGTCGACAGCAATGTCATCGCCTACTGCTGGATCAACGGGCCGCTTACGGAGCTTGCGCAGCGTATACGCGTCCGGGACCCGGAGTGGCATGCTCCCATTCTGTGGCGATCGGAGATGCGCAGCATTCTCACCGGATACCTCCGCGACGGCAGCCTTTCGGCCGCGCAGATCGCGAGAATCATGGAGGCGGCCGAGGAAGCGCTCGCCGGGCACGAGCATCTGGTGCCGAGCGAGCGCGTGTTTCACCTTGTGCGTGAATCGCGGCTGTCAGCCTATGACTGCGAGTTCGTAGCCCTGTCCGGCGCGCTCGCCGTGCCGCTGGTCACCGCGGACAGGGCGATCCTCAGGGCGTTTCCGGCGCGCGCCGTCGCGATGCCCGACTTCCTGCGCGAATGACCGACCGCATGGGGGAGCCGCGCTGAGGGCTGCGCCGGTTATCGAGCCATTGGAGTGATGCCATGTCTGTCCACGTTCTCGAAGCGCGCTACGTGCGGGACTACGTGGTGTGGCTGCCCTTCAGTTCCCCGGCGAAGAACGCGAGCGCCTTCTCCCACGCGTCCTCGCTCGCCTCGGGCCGGTAGCGCTCCGGGTTGTCGAACGACTGGAACGCGTGCCCCGCGCCGTCGTAGCGGTGGAACTGGTGCTCGACGCCCGCGTCCGCTAGCGCGCGCTCGTAGTCGTCCACGTCCGCGGGCGAGGGGTTGGTGTCGTCGTTGCCGAAGAAGCCGATCAGCGGGCAGCGGATGTTTCCGGCGAGCGCGATCGCGGGCGGCGTGCCCGGGCCCAGCGGCAGCTTCACGCGCCCGCCGTAGAACACTGCGCAGGCCTTGTAGCGCGGATCGCTCGCCGCGCCGAGCCAGGCGACGCGCCCGCCCCAGCAGTGCCCGAGGATGCCGATGCGGCTCGCGTCGACGCCCGGCTGCTTCGCGAGCAGGTCGTGCGCGGCCTTGAGGTCCAACGTCGTCCAGTCGTCGCGGAACTCGTCGCGCTTTTGCTGCATCTCGGCCGACTTCGGCCACCAGTGGAAGATGAAGGGCACCGCCACCGCGTAGCCGTTCGCGCAGTAGCGGCTCGGCGATCTTGAGCGTCACCGTGTCGTTCTCCACCCCCGTATGCCCGACCGGGATGTGCTGGCACTGAACGAGCCCCGGGCGCGGCCCTGCGCCCCGCGGCGCGAAGAGGAACACCTCCATGGGCACGCCCAGCACGCTCGTCGTTTCGATGCGGTAGTCCATCGCGGCTCCCCCGATCGGCTGAGCGGCCATGATATCGGCCCCGTGCTGCAGCGTTCCTCTCAGTCCGCCGCGCCGCCGGATCCTGCAGCCTCCCGTTGGCGATGTTGGTGATCACCGGGCCCGGCGCGATCGCGTTCACGCGCTGCGGCGAAACGCCCTGCTCGGCCGCGTGCTCCGGATCGATTCCCTGCTGCACGTGGCAGGCGTAGGCCTTGACCCGCGGGATCGCGAGCGCCTCGGCGCTGTCCAGGCTGAACTCGGAGAACACCGCGTCCAGTCCTCCGGGATGCTCGGCCGCGCAGTCCCGGACGAAGGGCGTGGTCGCGCCCACGGTCGCGCAGACGTTGTTCGTATCGACCAGCCGCTCGGCCCCGAGCGCTTCCCCGTAGCGCACGAGCAGATCCATCGCTCTCTGGCGTGCCGGGCCTTCCTTGCCGTCCAGCATGGCCTTTTCGTCGTCGGCCAGCTTCATTCGCGCGCCTCCCGCTCGAATGGTCGTTTGCGGCACGCGGGCTGTCAACGCACATCATGAAACGATGTTTCAGAATATTGACAAGGCGGCGAGCGTGCGCGGAGAATTCCCTGCCCCGCGGCGAGAGAGGCTCGATCGATGAAATTCAAACCCGGCCAGCGCACCGACGAGCGGATCCTCGCCTCGGACATCTTCGAGGTCGAGCGCTTCGATGTCGAGCGCCCGCGCGGTGCGCACCTGGACTTGGGCACCTGGCAGGAGGCCGCGCGCGAGATCCCGGTGTACCGCCGCTGCGACGTGCTCGTGGTCGGCGGCGGGCCCTCGGGCACCGCGGCGGCGGTGGCCGCGGCGCGCCTCGGCGCCGACGTCGCCCTGCTCGAGCGCTACAACCACCTGGGGGGCCTCTCGACCGGCGGGCTGGTCATCTGGATCGACCGCATGACCGACTGGGAGGGACGCCACGTCATCCGCGGCATCGGCGAAGAGCTGCTCGACCGGCTGCCGGCGGATGCGGTGGCCGGCCCGGCGCGCAGCGAGTGGGGCTCGCGCGACCCGGCGCGCGCGGCGCACTGGGCGCAGCGCACCGCCGCCTATCACGGCGTGGTGACCTGGTCGCCGACCGTCGATCCCGAGCGGCTCAAGCTCGCCTCGCAGGAGCTGGTGCTCGAAACCAAGGTCCATCTCGTGTACCACTGCTGGGCGGCGGCGCCGCTCCTCGAAGACGGCGCGGTGCGCGGGGCGATCTTCGAGAGCAAGGCCGGGCGCCAGGCACTGCGCGCCCGGGTAGTCGTCGACGCCACCGGCGACGGGGACCTGTTCGCGCGCGCCGGAGCGGCGTTCGAATCCGACATCGAGCGCGACGACATCCACCATTGCATGAACACCGCGTGGCTGTTCGGCGGCGTCGACATGGAGCGCTGGCTGGAGTTCAAGGCGGGGCAGCCCGAGCAGTTCGCGGCGTTCATGGCGCGCGGCCGCGAGCGGCTGCGCCTCTTCGAGCGGCCGTTCGTTTCCTGGAGGAACGACGTCGCGCTCTTCATGGGGCCGCGCCAGTCGGGCTTCTCGGCGCTCGACCCGGACGACCAGACCGAGGTCGAGATCCGCTCGCACCGTCTCATGGCCGAGCACCTCGAGTTCTATCGGGCGAACGCGCCGGGGTTCGGGGGCGCCTTCCTCATGCTGAGCGCGCCGCAGCTCGGGGTGCGCCACAGCCGCCGGCTCGTGGGCGTGAGGCGAATCACGCGCGCCCAGTGGCCCACGGCGGCGGTGTTCGACGACGAGGTCGGCGTCACGCCCGCGGTGTCGCCGAAGTTCCCGAACATCTCGATCCCCTACGGCGCGCTGGTGCCGGAGAAGCTCGACGGGCTGCTCGCCTGCGGGCGACACATCGCCTGCGACCCGAGCTCGCACGGCTTCCTGCGCGAGATTCCGCAGTGCTGGATCACCGGCCAGGCCGCCGGGGTGGGCGCCGCGCTCGCGGCCCGCGACTGCGTCGAGCCGCGCGCCGTAGACGTAGGCGAGCTGCAGGCGCGGCTGCTCGGGCAGGGCGCGCACCTGCGGCCGGACGCTGCCGAAGGCAACGAGGCGCCGCTCGAGCGCTCGGGCGCGGCGTGATCAGCGAAATATGCGTCCGGGACGGACAGTTCGTCGAATAGGGGCAGCCGCTCTTCCGAGTGCGCCCCGCGGCCGGAGGGAACTGACCGGCCGCGCTTTGCTCAGCTATACAGCGAGGAGGGTGAGCCCGACCGCGGCGCTGCGGCGGCGATCTTCGTTTCGCCCGCAAGCCCGCCGATCTCGTGCGCGATCACCTGCGCGGTGCGCACGAGCTGCGGGGCGACGAGCGTGCGCAGGCGCTCGAGCGGGAAGGCGTAGGCGGGCCCGCCGCACAGCAGCGCCATCGTCTCGCCGCCCGGCGCGGCGAGCGGCACGGCGATCGAATTGACGTCGGGGTGCCACTCGCCGGCGGACATGCTGTAGCCGTGCTTCGCGGCGTCCGCCAGGGCGAGCTCCAGCCCGGCGCGCAGCTTCGGCCAGTCTTCGCCGAAGGCGCGGCGCAGATCGTCCAGGAGCCGCTCGCGCTCGGCGGGTCCCCGCGCGCTCAGGTACGCCCGCCCGAGCGCCGAGTTCGGCATCGGCACGCGCGAGCCGACGTCCAGCCGCGACAGGACCATCGAGGCCGGCGCGCGGCAGGTCTCGATGATGATCATTTCCAGGCCGTTGCGCACCGCGAGGTAGGCCCAGCCGCCGATCGCCTCCGCGAGCGCGGCCATGTGCGGCCGCGCGAGCGCGCGCACGTCCACGCTGCGCAGGAAGGCGTGCGCCAGCGCAATCACGCCGGCGGCGAGCTGGTACTTGTCGGGCTCGCGCGCGGGCCTCAGGTAGCCGACCGACACGAGCGTGGCGAGCAGGCGGGTCACCGTCGGCTTCGGAATGCGCGTGGCGCGCGCGATCTCGCCGTTGCTCATCGGCCGCGGATCGGCCTCGAAGCAGCGCAGCACGGCGATGCCGCGCTCGAGCGCGGAGACGGTGTTCGTGCGCCGCTTCCGGAAACCCGCGGCCTTCGTGCGGCTGCGCGCCATCGGTGGGTCTTTCTCCTGTCCGGCGGCCGATGTTGACGTCGCCGCAAGCGCTTGTCAATATACTGAAAAGCCGTTTCATAATCACCGCGGAAGCGGCGATCAGGGAGGAGGGGTCATGCGAAGGAGCTTGGGGGCGATGGTCGCGGCCGCGGCGCTCGCCTGCGGCCTGGCGGGGGCGGCGCGCGCCGCGGAGACGGTCAAGGTCGGCGTGCTCGCCCCGTTCTCGGGGCCGTTGGCCCCCTGGGGCACGCAGTTCCGCGAGGGCATCGGGGTCTGGCAGAAGCAGCACGGCAATAGCGTCGACGGCGTTCCGATCGAGGTGATCTACCGCGACACCGGGGGCCCGAACCGGCGCGCGCACGCCAGCTCGCCGAGGAGCTCGTGCTGCGCGACAAGGTGCAGTACCTCGGCGGGCTCGTGTTCACGCCGAACGCGCTCGCGATCGCGGACCTGATCACCGAAGCGGAGACGCCGACCGTGATCTTCAACGCGGCGACCTCGGTCATCACGCGCAAGTCCCACTACTTCATACGCGTCAGCCAGACGACCCCGCAGGTGGCGGCGCCGATCGGCGAGTGGGCCGCCAAGCACGGCATCAAGACCGCGGTCACGGCGGTCTCGGACTACGGGCCCGGCTTCGACGGCGAGGAGTACTTCTCCAAGGCCTTCAAGGCCGGCGGGGGGCAAGGTGATCGAGTCGATCCGCATCCCGCTCGCGACGACCGACTTCCCGCCGTTCTTCGAGCGCGTGCTCAAGGACAAGCCCGACGCGCTGTTCATCTTCGGGCCGGGCGGACCGCCCACCGTCGGCATGATCAATACCTGGGCCTCGCGGCTCAAGCCCTCCGGTATCCAGCTGCTGTGCACCGCGGAGACCCAGCAGATCGACCTGCCGAAGATCGGTCCGGCCGCGCTGTCGGTGCGCGGTCTCTCGAATCCGCGACCAGGCGGGGCTGACGATCATCATGATGGAGCAGAAGATCGACCTCGCGCTCGCCTTCGCGCAGGACGTGCTGGTGCTCGACCGCGGCCGGGTCGTCCACCAGGGCGCGAGCGAGGCCCTGCGCGCGGACGAGGCGGCCAAGGTCCAGCTCTTCTGCGTCGGCGGCGGCTGACCGCGGGCGGGGCGCGGCGCGCCCGCGCCCGGCAGCGCGCCCCGAGTCTGTGGGATGATCGCCCGGGGGTCGCCCTCATGCCTTCTCGCCGCATACCGGTTGCCGAGCTGCTCGCCGAGTACCTGCGGCCGTGGAAGCTCGCCACCCTCGCGCTCGGCGTCGCGCTCCTCGTCCTCGGCGCGCTCACCGATCAGGCCCCGGACTGGGACGTCCCGGTGAGCCTCGTCATGGCGTTCCTCGCCTATCTCACCGCGCCCTGGAGCCTGCGCGTCATCCTCGAGCGCAGGTGGCGGCAGTGGCCGGCGATGCTCTTCGTCACCTGGTTCAGCGTGGACGGCAGCTACGCCCTTTACTGGCACTTCAGGAACCCGGCCGTGCTCGGGCTCATGCGCGAAGCGAACTTCTTCGCGTCGCTTCCGCTCTACGGCCTGTGCGGGCTCGTGTGGCTCTACCGCGGCAGCCTGCGCGAGCTCGCTGCGGAGATCCGCGCGCGGCTGGCGATTCGACAAGGAGGAAACCGATGAGCGAGAGACGCCGCAGCTTCTACGGCTGGGGCTACGAGGGCGAGGCGCCGCCCGCCGGCGAGCTCGAGTGGTTCGAGCGCGCCTGGGCGAAGCTTCTCGGCGTCGAGCGGTTCGACCCCGCGCCGATGCCGCGCGCGGACGAGATCGCGCTGCGCGCGCCGCGCATTGCACCGCCCGCGAGCCTCGCCGCCGTCTGCACGACCGGGCATCACGCGCGCCTCGCACACAGCTACGGCCGCTCGGTGCACGATCTCGCGAAGATGATCCTGCGGCGCGACTTCTCCAACCCGCCGGACGCGGTCGCGCATCCGAAGACCGAAGCCGAGATCGCGCAGCTCCTCGACTGGTGCGGCGAGACGGGCATCGCCGCGATCCCCTTTGGCGGGGGCTCGAGCGTGGTGGGCGGCGTGAATCCGCCCGCGCAGGCGAAAGCGGTGCTCACGATGGACCTCTCGCATTTCGATCGCGTGCTCGAGATCGACCCGATTTCCCAGGCCGCGCGCGTGCAGGCGGGCGTGCTCGGGCCGAGCCTGGAAGCGCAGCTCAAGCCCTCGGGCTTGACGCTCAGGTTTTTCCTGCAGGCCTGGGAGTTCTCCTCGCTCGGCGGCTGGATCGCGACGCGCGCCGCCGGCCACTACGCCACCGTCTACACGCAGATCGACGACCACGTCGAGTCGCTGCGCGTGGTGACGCCCGCGGGGATCCTGGAATCGCGGCGCCTGCCCGCCTCGGGCGCGGGCCCGAGCCCGGACCGGATGTTCATCGGCTCGGAGGGCTCGCTCGGAATCATCACCGAGGCGTGGGTGCGGCTTCACCGCCGGCCCACCTTCCGCCAGGCGACCACCGTCGGCTTCAAGGACTGGGAGAAGGCGGTCGAGGCGGTCAGGAGGCTCGCGCAGTCGGGGCTCTATCCCGCCAACGCGCGCCTGATCGAAGCGAGTGAAGCGCGCTTCACCGAGGCGGGCGACGGCACCAGGCACCTCCTCGTCCTTTCCTTCGAAGGCGCGGACCATCCGCTCGACACCTGGATGAAGCGCGCGCTCGAGTTCTGCGCCGACCACGGCGGCGAGTGGGACGCGAAAGCGCTCGAAGCGCCCGAATCGCAGCGAAGCGGCGCGGCCGGCAGCTGGCGCGACAAGTTCCTGCGCGGGCCGTACCTGCGCGAGCACGCGATCGCGCGCGGCGTCATGCGCGACACCGTCGAGACTGCGATTCCCTGGAGCGGCTTCCTTGCGCTCGAGCGGAAAGTGAAGGACGCGACGCTCGCCGCGATCCGCGAAGCGACCGGGCGCGAGGGCTCCTGCACCGTGCGCTTCACCCACCTCTACCCCGACGGCCCGGCGCCGTACTTCACCTGGCACGCGTACGGCGACAAGGCGAGGCTCCCCGAGCAGTTCTGGGCCATCAAGTCCGCCGCCTCGCAGGCGATGATCGACGCGGGCGGCACCATCACCCACCACCACGCTCTCGGGCGCGATCACCGCGAGTGGTACGACCAGCAGCGGCCGTGGCTCTTCGCCGAGGCGTTCAAGGGGGCGAAGAAGCGGCTCGATCCGCTGGGGGTGATGAATCCGGGGGTGATCGTCGACTCGTGAGGCTCGAGCCTCAGCGCAACCCGAGCACCTTCTTCACCGTCGCGACGCATTCTTCGTAAGCAGGCTGGAAGTCCAGCGTCTCCAACGCCGCGAAGGTCGTGCGCAGCGGGGCGTCATGCGTTTCGATGCGCGCGCGAATCTCTTCGCGCTTCGCCTCGAGGATGCGCCGCATGCCCGCGAGCGCGCCCGGCTCCCGCGTTGCGACGAGCGCCAGGTCGAACAGGTCGCGCGCGGTGAAGTCACGGCCCCGGTGGTGCACTTTCTTGGCGATGATCTCGGCGGTGGTTTCGACCTGGACGGTCCTGCCGAGCACCGTCTCGACCGCCGCCGGCTCCGGCGTCAGGGCGCCGGAAACGATGAAATCGATTTCGCCTTCCGGGAAGTATAGCTTCACGAAGCCCGCGTCCTCGATGTACTTGGTGGTGAGCGCCTCGGCCGCCTCGGCGACCGAATCGATCAGCTCGAGCGCCCGCCGAAAGAGGACCTCCCAGCTATTCAGGCGCTCTTCCGCCATGCCTCTTCCCTGATCGTGACGCCGAGCCCGCGCGCGATTCTCTCCAGGTTCTTCTCCACCTTGCCGGCCTTCGCCCAATTGCCGACCTGCCCGACGAGCCCGCCGAGAAGCGAAGCGGGCGCTTCCTCGATGAGGGCGATGAAGTGCGCCTCCTTCCCCGGCGTGGGCTTTCCGGAGAGCAGGGCGTGCACGAGCTCCTCGGGCGTCAGCGTCTCCTTGAAGCTCACGCTCGCGCTCGTGCAGGCCATGCCGACGAAGTCCGGCTGCGCGAGCTCTTCGGCTTGCCGACGAAGCCCGCGACGCACGACTGGCCCTTGAGGGAAAGCGACCAGGACTGGATCGTGAAGGGCGTGCGCCTTCCCGCCGGGACGGAATTCCGGGCCATGTACAAGGCGCGGAGCTACTTCGCCCGCGTCGAAGGCGGGGCGCTCGTGCTCGAGGGCAAGCGCTACGACTCTCCGTCCGCCGCCGCCGTCTCCATCACCGGAAGCGCGGTCAACGGCTGGCGCTTCTGGGAGGCGCGGCTGCCCGGGCAGTCGGGATGGAACATGATCGAGTCGTTCCGCAGGTCGAGCAGGTAGAGCGGTCGAAAGCGGGCGCGGAAGAAAAGGCGCAGCGCGGGCTTCGCCGCGTGGCTCAGGCGCGGAGCGAGCTCATCATCGGGCCGGAGGACGCGTTTCCCGGCCGCGGCGGCCGGCGGGCCGCCTCGGCCGATCGGACGAAAAAAGCGTACACTTGTACGCGAAATGAGTACAAACGCGAGCCCGCTCGCCGCCGCCCTCTTCGGCAAGTCGATGCGCGCGATCCTAGGGCTGCTCTACGGGCGGCCGGACCGGCGCTTCTACGTGCGCGAGATCGCGCGCGCCGCGGGGATGACGCCGAGCTCCCTGCAGCGCCAACTGGCGACGCTGCAGCGTGCGGGGATCATCGAGCGCAGCGAGGAAGGGCGCCAGGTCTACTACCGGGCCGATTCCCGCTGCCCGATTTTCGGGGAGCTCAAAGCGATCGCGGCGAAGACCTTCGGCGTCGCCGAAGTGCTGCGCGCCGTGCTGCGGCCGAGAGCGAAGCGCATCCGCGCGGCGTTCATCTACGGATCGGTCGCCAAGGGCACCGCGGCGGCGGGCAGCGACATCGACCTGCTCGTGATCGGCGAGGTTGCGCCCTCGGAGATCGCCGTGGACCTTGCGCAGGCGCGGCAGCGCCTGGGCCGCGAGGTGTCGCTGCTCGCGTACTCGAGCGCCGAGTTCGCGGCGCTCGCCGCGCAGGGCAACGCTTTCGTGACCCGGGTCCTCGAGGGCTCGGTCATCTGGCTGATCGGCGACAGGGAGACGGTGGATGGCCTCCGGACGCTCGAATCTCGAAAACCTCGCGCGCGCAAGGCAGCTCAACGCGGAGCCGCCTGACCCGCGGGAGATCGCGAACCTGCTCGCCGGAGCGAAGGTGCAGCTCCGGGACGCGGCCGGCGCCGGCTTGAGCGCGCCGAGCCGGTTCGCGCTCGCCTACAACGCGGGCCATGCCCTGGCGCTCGCCGCGCTGCGTGCGAGCGGCTATCGGCCCTCGAGCGCGGGGCATCGCCGCATCGTGTTCCAGGCGCTGGAGTCGACCTGCGGCGCCCCCCGGGAGCTGTGGATGGCGCTCGACCGCTATCACGACCGGCGCAACAAGACCGAGTACGAGGGCGCGGCAGCCGCGAGCGCGCTCGAGGCGGACGACCTCACGAAGCTCGCTTCGCGGCTCGAGGCGCTCGTGTTGAAGCGCCTGAAAGCCCAGAGCGCCTGAGCCTCTCGTTAAAGGGTGACGGCCCATGCTCGGCGCGGTGATCGGCGACATCGTCGGCTCGATCTACGAGGGAGGGAACAGGCCCCCGAAGGACTTCCCGTTCTTCGGCGCGGGCGCGCGCTTCACCGACGACACCGTTTTGACGATCGCGGTCGCCGACGCGCTGCTTGACGACAAGCCGCCCGCGCGCACGCTCGCCGAGTGGGCGCGGCGCTATCCGGGGCGCGGCTACGGGGCGGGGTTCGCCGCCTGGGTGAGGAAGGGCGAGCTCGAGCCCTACGGCAGCTTCGGCAACGGCGCCGCGATGCGGGTGAGCCCGGCGGCGTGGCTCGCGCGCTCGCTCGAGGAGGCGCTCGTGATGGCGCGCAGGGTGACCGAGGTGACGCATAACCATCCCGAGGGGCTGAAGGGCGCGGCGGCGACGGTGCACGCGATCGTGCTGGTGCGGGAAGGCGCTTCGCCCGAGGCGATTCGGGAGGCGATTGCGGCGGGCTACGGCTACGACATGGCGCGCACGATGGATGGGATCCGGCCCAGGTACGTGTTCAACGCGACCTGCCAGGGGACCGTTCCCGAGGCGCTCATCTGCGCGCTCGAGGCGACCTCGTTCGAGGACGCGATCCGGAACGCGGTTTCCCTTGGCGGCGACACCGACACGCTCGCGGCGATCGCCGGGCCGGTGGCGGAGGCGAGGTTCGGGATTCCGGAGGAGATTGCGGAGCGGGGAAGGAGCTATTTCACGGAGGAGATGCGAGGAATCATGGAGCGCCTCTACGCTCGCGCCGGCTCCCTCCCGGGGCAGGTACCGGCTGGACGATGAGATAAGGCAGCGTGCGGATGAGGAGCCGGCGAATTCACGGCACCCGCTAGAATCGGGCGACCAGGAGCGCTCCACCGGAGAGGAGAGGTGCCGAGCAAGCCGATCGCCGTCCCGCTCGAGAGCATCGAAGCGCGCATCCTCGTCCTGCGGGGGCAGAAAGTCATGCTCAGCGCGCACCTCGCGGAGGTCTACGGCGTCGCGCCGCGCGCCCTCGTGCAGGCGGTCAGGCGCAACCTCGAGCGCTTCCCCGCGGATTTCATGTTCCAGTTGACTTGGGAAGAGGCGTCCGACTTGAAATCACAATCTGGGGATGGGTAAAGAATTTCTGTTGAAGAAGTTCTCGCAAGAGGCCTCTTTCCCCTCGGCGAGCAGTTCGGAGTGGGGGCTAATTCGCATGTATGGATTCGAAACATGCGAAGTCTCCGTGTTGTGGGGTGCGCGTTCGCCGATTCGGAGCGCGGCGAAGGCAATGCGTGCGATGCAAGCGCACATGGACGATTCGTCCGAAGAAACGCGGGCGTCCGGTGCACCGGACGCCCGCGTCGATTCTGCACAAGGTGTTCGTGCGCGGCTTCACGCTCAGCCAGCTCGCGTCCAATCGTCAAAGCGTTGCGCTTGCGGCGTTCCGGTATCGATTCCGGCAGGCGCTCAAGCGGTTTGTCGCTCGGCCGAGTCCGCAGAAGATTCCTCGGGGGCCGCTGGTGCTGCTTGCCGACGGGCTGTGGTTCCAGTTCGACGGAGTACCGTGGGTGCTGTATTTGATGGCGCTGAAGCCCTGCAGGGGCAACCACGCTGTCTTTCTCGATCCGATGCTCTGCCCAGGCAAGGAGGGCGCCTCGCGCTGGCAGAGGGCCTTGGCGGCGATTCCTCAGCAGGCACAGCGACGCATTCAGGCCATTGTCGTCGACAACCTCCCCGGATTGCGAAAGCTCGCCCACCAGCATGGCTGGATACTGCAACTGTGCCACTTCCATTTGCTGCTCAAGCTGCAGGTTCATCGTCGTGGCGTGCGCTACGCCCTTCGTGGTGGCCCCGTTCGCGAGGAGATCTACCAGCTCATGCGGGAAGCAGTGGAATTGCCCGAGGGACGACGCCTGCACCATACGCTGCAGCGTCTGCGTCGTTTATCTCTCTCCGACTGTGGGACCGCCCGCATTCAAGCCACAGTCCGCGAGTTCTTGCAGGCATTCAGGTTCTACCGCTCATACCTTACGCATCCGCACCTCGGTCTTCCTCGAACCACAAACGCCATCGAATCCATGGGGCGGCCTGTTCGCGAGATGTTCCGAAGCAGCCGCTCCGGTTCGAACCCCAGATCGGTGTTGCTTTGGGCTACCGCTCTTATCCGCATGCGACCCAGGATCACCTGCAACGGCCATATCTTCAACAGAAAAACTTAATCCTTCTCCAATCTGTGACCTTGAAGCGCGGCCAGAACATCAAGTATCTGCCCTACGCCTTCACCGAACAAGGCGTGGCCATGCTCTCGAGCGTGCTGCGAAGCCCCCGCGCCGTGCGGGTCAACATCGAAATCCTGCGCGCCTTCGTGAAGCTGCGGCAGATGCTCGCCTCGAACGCCGAGCTGGCGCGCAAGCTGACGGCGCTCGAAAGGAGATACGACGCCCAGTTCAAGGTCGTGTTCGACGCGATCCGCGAGCTCATGACGCCGCCGGCCGCGAAGCGGCGGTCGATCGGGTTCGGTCCTTGGGAGAAGAAATGACGGCGGACTTTTCCTGAGAGGGACAGCCGGAGCGCCGGTAGAATTTCGGCGTCCGAAAGACGCCGCGCATAACGCGAAGCGACGGGGGAGCGGTGCCGGGGAATCCGGAAGAAGAAGCCCGCGAGGAGATCGATCGGCTGCTCATTGCGGCGGGCTGGTCGGTGCAGGACTACAAGTCCGTAGACCTTCACGCGGCGCAGGGCGTCGCGTTGCGCGAATTCCCGCTGAAGGACGGCTACGGGGAGGCCGACTACCTTCTGTACGTCGACGCGAAGGCCGCGGGCGTGATCGAAGCGAAGAGGGTCGGCGCGACGCTCACCGGCGTCGAAGTCCAGTCCGGCAAGTATTCGAAGGGCCTGCCCGACGCGCTGCCCGCGTGGCGCCGGCCCCTTCCTTTCCTCTACGAATCGACGGGCCTCGAGACGCACTTCACGAACGGCCTCGACCCCGAGCCGCGCGCGCGCAACGTGTTCGCCTTCCATCGCCCGGAGACGCTCGCCGCCTGGCTCTCGACGCCGCAGCCGGATCCCGCCTCCGTGCCCGCGAAGACCGCCCGGTACGCGCGCTCGGATGCCGGCATCGGGACGTTCGCCTCACGAACGGCGCTGCCGCGGATCCGACGGGCCGTACGTGAGATCCTCGGCCGCTGTCACCGACAGCGACTGGTTCGATGTTCTTCGAGGCACATGTACAGCGGTGCGCTGCCTCGTCTATTTGGGGTACCAGAGCGAGATCGATCCCTGACCGTCGCATCGTGGCCGGATCGGGCGGCATGCGGGCGGTACACCTTGGCGATATACGGCGGCGCGTGGCCGTCCACGAGCTGCTCGATCTTCGCCAGCGTGTTGACGAAATTCCGAGCTCGTTCGGCGTGTAGCGGATGCGCTCGTTGTGGGTGAGTGCGACCCGCCCGTTGCGGCCGCAGTGCTCGAGCCACTGCTCGTCCGACCCGTCGGGCGGGAAGAGGTCGTGATGCCGCTCGACGGTCAGGCCGGCGGCAGCGAGGATTTCGGGAAAGCGTTTGCCGAGATCGCGGTCCGTGAAATAGACACGGCTCACGCAGCGCGCTCGTACAGCACGGCTTGCTCGACTTCCTCTACGGTCAGGTCGAAGTCGGCGGCGACCTCCGCTGCCGGCTCCTTGGCGTCGATGCGCCCGGCGATGGCCGCGGTGGAGATTCCGGCGCGCGCGACGACCGGCCTGCCGAAGGCGACTTTCGGATCGATGGCGATGGTGCGGGGGGCGCGGCTGTCGGCGGAGACGAAGGGGTAAAGCCGCACCGGGAATTTCCATTCGTCCCACTCGACCCGTTTCAGGTGCTCCTCGAAGACGAGGCGCATGGCCAGTTGACCGGCGGTCGGCAGCTCGATCAGCTGCCCGTACTTGTCGAGAAAGAGCTTGCCCGCGTCGGTACGCAGCTCTTTGCTGAGGAGCAGGCGCTCGATTCTCAACGTCCGCTCCGCGTAATCCAGCGCCTCGCGTACCGCCCTGATCGTCACGCCGTGCTCGGTGCGCAGCGCGCGCAAAACGTGGGCCTCGATCAGGTTCCAGAACGACAGCGTCGGGGGCTGCTTGCGCGGTGGATGAATCAGAGGCCGGAAGTGGCCGACGCCCTTGGTTTTGCGGTAGGCGCGTCCCGCGACCCACGACCTGAGCGTCGGGGCAGGGAGTCTGAGGTAGCGAGCGGCCTCGGCCAGACCGTAAGCCGCCTGGTTCCTCAGATCGTGTTATTGCGCGTCTTTGCCGGCCTTCCTGACCATGCGGCGCATTATCGCGCCAAATGAGGGGCTTTCCGAGCCCGACGTCGGCGCAGCGGCCTCGGTGCTTTGCACCGTCTCGTCAATTCGCGTGAGGTGATTCGAGCCAGCGCCTCAGGGTCGGGCAGGGGAAATCGTCGCTGAAGGAGCCGCTCGAAGCCCTCTACGGCCGCCGCCTTTGCCTACCGATAGCTCCTGAACTGCCCCACCACGACGCCGAAGATCTCGAGGTCGTCCTTCGGCCGGATGACGGGGTAAGCCTTGTTCTCGGGCCGCAGGACAATGCGGCCCTTCTCGCGCGCGAGGCGCTTCAGGGTGAATTCGTTGTCGAGGATCGCGACCACGATGTCGCCGACGTTCGCGCTGGTGCGCTTTTCGACCACGACGGTGTCGCCGTCGAGGATCCCCGCGTCGATCATTGAGTCGCCCTTCACCTTGATGAGGAGGGTTCGGGAGGGGTTCGCGACCAAGTGCTCGTCGATGGTCAGTGTCTCCGGTGCGGTCTCCGCCGCGGGGCTCGGCATGCCCGCGCGCACGCTCTCGGCGACCGGGCGCTCGAAGAAGCGCTTGCCGGGCTTGAGCCGCCGATCGGGCGTGCTCTCGAGGAACCCCTCAGACTTGAGCCGCAGGACCATCTCGGCCACGGACGCCTTGGAATTGAGCCCGACCAAAGCGCCGATGCGCGCGTAGGAAGGAAGCACGCGGTGCTTGGCGTAGTAGTCTTGCAGCCGCCCTACGTATTGACCGTCATCAGCCATCAGCCTACGATACCGAACGAACGTTCGGTGGTCAATCCATACGACATAGTCTGGTCGCGAACAAGTGCGACTTCTGTAAGAGCTGCCGAATAGGCGGAACATCTTCCGGCGAGGATGAGACATGTCTACGGTCAGTGGGATCGATTGGACCGAGATCACCTGGAATCCCACGGTCGGTTGCGCGAAGATTTCGCCCGGCTGCAAGCACTGCTACGCCGAGAGCATGGCGAAGCGGTTGCAGGCCATGGGGATGCGAGGCTACGAGAACGGCTTCGAGCTGACGCTCATGCCGGAACGGTTGAGCGAGCCCCTGGAGCGCAGAAAGCCGACCGTCTATTTCGTCAATTCCATGTCGGATCTGTTTCATGAACGGGTCCCGTTCGATTTCGCCCGTCGCGTTTTCGATGTCATGGGGCGTTCGCCGCAGCACACCTTTCAGGTGCTCACGAAACGGGCGGACCGGATGGCCGAGCTCTGCGCGGATCTGGCGGTGCCGGCGAACGTGTGGCTCGGCGCGTCGGTCGAAAACCGCAAGCACGGCCTGCCGAGAATTTCGCTGCTGCGCGGAATCGACGCGCCGGTGCGCTTCCTGTCGATCGAGCCGCTGCTGGAGGACCTTGGGAGCTTCGACCTCCGCGGGATCAAGTGGGTGATCGTCGGCGGCGAGTCCGGCCGCAAGGCGCGCCCGATGAGGTCGGCCTGGGTGGACAACATCAAGCGGCAATGCGACGAAGCGGGAGTGGCCTTCTTCTTCAAGCAATGGGGTGCATGGGGAATGGACGGGCAGAAGCGCTCCAAGAAGGCGAACGGCAGGCTGTACGCGGGCCGGCTGTGGGACGCGATGCCGGCGTAGCCTCGAGGCGCTGCAGCGCCTTCCGCAATCAATGCTTCGTCAGGCGCCCTCTATCAACCGTACCCGGCGCTCATCGTCCGCGTGCGATGACATGTTCCCAAAACGGGAACTTCGTGCTAAGTTCACCGCTCCAATCTCCAGGCTTGGATGAAAGTACTCGACCGCGAGCGGCTCGAGCGGTTCTGCCGCAAGCACACCGATGCCCGCAGCTGGATCGAGAACTGGCTGGCCGATGTCGAGAGCGCAGAATGGAGCACGCCGCAGGACATTCGCCGGCGCTACGCCAGCGCCAGCTTTCTGCCGGAAGGGGTCGTGGTCTTCAACGTGAAGGGCAACGCGTACCGGCTCGAAACGACGGTAGCCTATCGGACCGGCGTCGTCCTGATCGATTGGATCGGCACGCACCGCGAGTATGACGAGCGCAACAAGAGGCGCTGACATGGAACTGCGGATCATCAAGACCGAAGAGCAGCATCGCCGCTACCTCGAAGAAGCGCGGCGCCTGGCGAAGGGCGACCCCGAGCCGGAAAGCGAGGACGGCGCACGGCTCGAGCTCCTCGCCAAGCTCATCGACGACTACGAGAAGGAGCGCTTCAAGTTCCGCAAGCCCGATCCGATCGAGGCGATTCTCTTCCGGATGGAGGAGCAGGGCCTGCGCCAGGCGGACATCGCCGCGCTCGTCGGCGGGAAGAACCGGGCTTCGGAGATCCTCTCGCGGAAGCGCCCCCTCACGCTTGCGATGGTTCGTGCGCTTCACGAGAAGCTCGGCATTCCCAGTGAGCTTCTGATCCGCGAGCCCGCCGCCGAATACCGGGTGCGCCGGCCTGGAGGTAAGCGGACTCGATGAGCGCTGCGCCGAAGGCAACCGAGGATGTGCTGCCAAACCTTTGACCAAGGGTGACGCCATGCCGCGCACCCTCTCGATCAACCGCGCCCCCGTGCTCACCCTCTGGGCCACGATCGTCGCCGAGCGCCTGGGCTTCGACCACGACGAAGCGCTCACGCTCGGACACACCGTCGCGGGCCTCAACGCCTACTCGAAGGGCGTCTCGCTCGGCCTCTTCACGCCCGCCCCTGAAGAGGTCAAAGCCAGGCGCGCGACCTGGACGCGATCAGAAAGCTCGCCAAGGCGGTTTGAGTCGCGGCCTGCGCCGTTCGCGATTTGCGAACGGTGCGTCCGTCAACCGGGGTCGCAACCGAGCGTTGCCCGGGCATGCCGCCGGAGATTCCCGCCTTTGTGCTGACGGAGCACGCCAAGGTCGTGCTCGCCGAGCGGGGCATACCGCTCGCCTGGGTCGAACGTGCTCTGGCCCGGCCGCAACGCACGGCCGTCGACGACGCCGATCCGGAGCTGCGCCACGCGATTGCGGCGATCCCGGAGCACGGTGACCGCTATTTGCGGGTGATCTACAATTTCACCGTCGCGCCATGGCGCGTCGTGACCGCCTATTTCGATCGCGGACTGAGGGGCGAGTGATGAGGATGCACTACGACGAAGAGGCTGACGCGCTCTACCTGCGGCTCGACGACTCGAAGATCATCGACTCGAAGGAAGTCCAGCCGGGGATCGTGCTCGACTTCAACGCGGAGCAACAAGTCGTCGGCATCGAAGTGCTCCGACTCAAGGAGCGCGTGCCGAACGCCGACGTCAAGCAGCTTCATTTCGACGTCGCCTGACCCCGCGGCGATCGCCAGGAAACGGGGTCCGACCCGTTTTCAGCGCCGCTCGGCGCGGGCGCGCGAAGAGAGGAGAACGAGATGCCGAAAACCGTCCTCATCACCGGCGCCGGGAGCGGCTTCGGCCGCGGCGCCGCGGTCGAGCTCGCCAGGCGCGCTCACAAGGTGATCGCCACCGTCGAGACCGAGGCGCAGGCGAAGGAGCTCGTCGCCGCGCACCCAGAGCTGACGGTCGAGAAGCTCGACATCACGAACCCGGGCGAGGTGGCGAAGGTCGACCGCTGGAACTTCGACGTCTTCGTCGCGAACGCGGGCCGCGGCCAGACCGGCCCCTTGAGCCTCGTTCCCATGGAGCGCCTGCGCGCGGTGTTCGAGGTGAACGTATTCGGCACGTTCGCGATCACGCAGCGCGTCGCGCAGGCGATGCGCAGGAAGCGCGCGGGGCGGATCCTCATCGTCTCCTCGATCGGCGGGGTGCGCGCGGGCGTGGGCTCGGGGCCCTACACGATGACGAAGCACGCGCTGCAGGCCTTCGGCACGGCGCTGCGCGCCGAGCTCGCGCCCTTCGGCGTGGACGTTGCGCTCATCAACCCCGGCCCGTACGCCACCGGCTTCAATGACCGCATGGCGAACGACCCGGGTCCCTGGTTCGACCGCAGGACGGCCGCGCCCGAGGACGTGGCGGTCATGGATGCGCTCGTCGCGCGCATCACCGTCGGCCAATTCGACCCGAAGGAGGTGGTGCAGCGCTACGTGGAGCTCGTCGAAGCCGACAAGACCGAGCTCGTCAACTTCATCCCGCCCGACATCCTCGATCGCTTCCTCAAGCCCACGAACGCCTGAGCCCCTCGCCAAGCGGCGCGCGCAGCCGTAGGCTAGCGCCATGGCGAACGACCGCCCCTGGCAGCGCGACTACGCGATCAAGCGCACGCTGGTGATCGCCGAGACGCCCGAGCTGCGCGTGATCGACCAGACGCTCGCTCCGGGCGAGCGCGTGCCCTGGCACCTGCACCCGGACAACGACGACCTCTTCATCTGCCTGCGCGGGACGTTCGAGATCCACGAGATCAACCCCGAGCGCAAGACGGTGCTCGAGGCGCTCGACCGGCACCTGGTGCCCAAGCGCGAGCCGCACATGGTGGTGAACGTCTCGGGCGAGGAGTGCCAGCTCCTCACCATCCAGGGGCCGGGGAAGTACGACTTCAGGCGTCTGCCGAAGCTCGACTGAGCCTTGCCGCGCCACGGCTCGAACCGTCCCTTCGCCTCGTCGAACGGGCGAAGAAGCGCAGCGCGCCTCAGCCCGCCGCAGCGCCCGCGTCCGCGGTGAACAGCTCGACCCGCTCCCCGTAGCCGCGGATCTCGGCGTCGCCGAGGCTGCGCAGCGCGAGCTCCGGGCAGCGCTCGGCGGTCTTGCCCGAGACGAGCAGGCGCGTGCCGTAGTCCTTGTTGAGCGCCTCCAGCCGCGCGGCGAGGTTCACCGCGTTGCCGTGCACGGTGTAGGTGAGCCGCCCGCTCGAGGCGACCGCGCCCGCGACCACGCGCCCGGTGGAGAGGCCGATGCGGTTGCGCACGCGCAGTCCCGCGAACTCGCGCGCATCGGCCGCGCGCACCATCTCGAGCGCCGCGGCGAGCGCGTTGGCGGCGTGCGCGGCATCGGCGACCGGCACGTTGAACACCGCGAGGATCGCGTCGCCCTGGAACTGGGTGACCACGCCCTTGTGCCGCTCGACGATGCTCGCCATCGCTTGGAAGTAGGCGTTGAGGAACTCGACCACGCCGTGCGGCCCGAGCGAGTCGGTGAGGAGCGTGAAGTTCTCGAGGTCGCACACGAGCACCGTCGCCTTGGCCTCGAGCGGCTCGAGCCGCCCGCCCGCCGAGAGCAGGCCGTGCGCCACCTCCTCGGGCAGGTACTGGCCGAGCGTCTCGCGCATGAGCCTGCGCTCGCGCAGGCCCTCGACCATCTGGTTGAAGGAGCTCGCCGCGTCGTCGAACTCGCGGATGCGGCTGCCCGGCAGGCGCGGCACGTCGTCGAGCCGCCCGTCGCGCACGACGCGCGCGACGCGCGCGAAGGCGTGCACCGGCGCGCTCAGCCGCCTTCCCGCGATCGCGGCGAAGAGCACCGCGGCGACGAGCACCGCGAAGCCCGCGCCGATCCATCCTCGATGCGGCGGACCCGCCGGGCAGGCTGCGCAGCACAAGGGGCGTGGTACACTGGATTCGTGTAATTTCCGCTGACCCCATGAAGAACGTGACGATTACACTGGACGAGGAGACGGCGCGGCTGGTGCGCGTGCGTGCGGCGGAGCGGGACATGAGCGTATCCCGGTACATCGGTGAGCTGCTGCGCGCCGACATCCGCGCCTCGCGCGAGTACCAGGAGGCGTACCGCGCCTTCCTCGCCGAGAAGCCGCTCAAGCTCAGAAAGAGTGCCGCAGACCGGTACCTGACCCGCGAGGAGGCTCATGACCGGGCCGGTCTTCGTAGACGCTAACGTCTTCCTCTATGCGCGCGACGAAATCGAGCCGGCGAAGATGGCGCGTGCGAGAGCGTGGCTCGAGTATCTCTGGCGCGAAAGCCTGGGGTGCACCAGCACGCAGGTGCTCGCGGCGTATTACGTCAACTTGAAGCGCAAGGCTGGAGCCCGCCTCGCGCTGGAGGCGGCGTGGCAGGACGTGGCGAAGTACCTCGCGTGGCGCCCCCAACCTGTGGACGAAGCGGTTCTCAATCGCGCGCACGACATCGAGCAACGATATCGGCTCTCCTGGTGGGACAGCATGGTCGTCGCCGCCGCGCAGCTGCAGGAGTGCGCGCTCTTGCTGACGGAGGATCTGCACGATGGGGCGGTATTCGGCGCCGTCACCGTGCGCAGCCCCTTCACGCTCTCCGCCGAGCAACCGCCCCCCGCGTACGCCGCGCCGCCCGCCGCGGCGAGCCGGCACCGGCGGCGCGGCCGGCCGAAGCGAGTCGCCCTGCCCTGAAGTCGGACAGCCGCCCGTCCAGGAGCTTTCCTAGCCGAGCGGCTTCAGGTCCTCGAGCACCGTGGGCAGCAGCTCGCTCACGGTCGGGTGGATGCGCACGTGGCGCTGGAACTCGCTCGCCGGGGTCTGCGCGTACACGGCGTCGATGAGCGAGTGCACCGACTCGTCACCGCCCGTGCCGAAGAGCGCCGCTCCCAGGATGCGCTTCGAGCGCGCCTCGACGTGGATCTTGAGAAAGCCGCGCGTCTCGCCCTTCTCGACCGCGCGCGCGACGCGCGCCATCGGCCGCTTGCCGACGAGCGCCTCGATGCCCGCCTTGCGGATCTCGGCCTCGCTCATTCCCACGCGGCCGAGCGGCGGGTCGATGTAGAGCGCGTACACGGGCACGCGGTCGGTCCATCTGCGCGCGGCGCCCGCGAGCAGGTTGTCGGCGACGATCTCGTAGTCGTTGTAGGCGGTATGCGTGAAGGCGCCCTTGCCGTTGCAGTCGCCGAGCGCCCAGACGGCCGGGTTCGTGGTGCGCAGCTGCTCGTCCACCTCGATGTAGCCGCGCGCGTCGGTGCGGATGCCGGCTTCTTCCAGCCCCAGGTCGTCGGTGTTCGGCACGCGCCCGACGGCGAGCAGCAGGTGCGTGCCGCTCGCGCGCGGCGCGCCTTCTCTGCACTCGAGCCCGAGCGCGATGCGCGCGCCCTCGCGCGCGACGCTCACGCAGGCGGCGTTCACGCGCACGTCGATCCCCTCGGACTCGAGCGCCTCCTTCACCGCCTGCGAGACGTCCTCGTCTTCGCGCGCGATGAGGCGCGGCGCCATCTCGATCACGGTGACGCGGGTGCCGAAGCGGCGGTACATCTGTGCGAACTCGAGCCCGATGTAGCTGCCGCCCACGACGAGCAGGTGCTCGGGTACGTAGTCGAGGTCCATCATCGACTGGTTGGTGAGGAACGGCACGGCGTCGAGGCCGGGGAGCTTCGGCACGAGCGGCCGGCCGCCGACGTTCAGGTAGATCCGGGGCGCGCTGAGCTCCTCCTCGTTCACGCGCACGGTCGCGGGGCCGGTGAAGCGCGCGTGGCCGCGGTACACGGTCGCCACGCGGCGCATCCATTTCTCCACGCCCTGCGTGGCGGCGCTCACGATCGAGTCCTTGCGCAGCTTGATGCCGGGCATGTCGATGCGCGCCTCGCCCGCGAGCCGCACGCCGTACTCGGCGGCGCGCCGCGCGAGCCGCGCGACGTAGGCGCTCGCCACCAGCGCCTTGGTGGGCGTGCAGCCGTCGTTCACGCAGGTGCCGCCGAAGCGCGCGCGCTCGATCACCGCGACTCGCATGCCGGCGGCGGCGAGGCGAGCGGCGAGCGCCGGCCCGGCCTGGCCGGTGCCGATCACGATGGCGTCGTACGAGGCGGGCACGGCGGAACTATAGACCGCTGCGCGGCCGGCCGGCTTGCAGCCGGCGGACATTGCGCCGCCGCGGCGCGTGCGGGGCGCGAACTTGCGCGAATCTTGCAGGGCGCCGCGCGCTCAATACCGGCCCTTGCGCGGGATGACGTTGCGCACCCCGCCGAGCGGGTCGGGGTTGTCGCCCCTGTAGCGCGGGATCACGTGCACGTGCGCATGCCACACCGACTGGCCCGCCACTTCGCCCTGGTTCACGCCGATGTTGTAGCCCTCCGGCCGGAAGCGCGCGTCGAGCAGCGGCTTGAGCGCGCGCACGAGCGCGAAGCACTGCGCGTATTCCTCGGGCTCGAGCTCCCAGATGCTCGCCACGTGGCGCCGCGGCAGCACGAGCGCGTGCCCGGGCGAAACGGGGAACTTGTCGAAGACCGCGATCGCGCGCTCGTTCTGGGCGAGGATCTCGCGGTCCGGACGGCAGAAGATGCAGGGCTTCGCGACGGTGTTCATGGCGCGCGATTATGCGCCCGCGCCGTACCTGCACCGATGCGCGGAGCTGCGCTACATTCGCGCGATGCGAGCGAAAGCGACTGCTCGCCGGGCACCCGCCGAGCAGCATCTCGAGCTGCGCGCCCGGTTGATGCGCGGCATCGCGCGCGCCTACCGCGAGAGCGGCCTCACCCAGGTCGAGGCGGCGGCGAAGCTCGGCGTGTCGCAGCCGCGGCTGAACTCGCTGCTCAAGGGGCACGTCGAGCTCTTCAGCCTCGATGCGCTCGTGAGAATCGCCGCGCTCGCGGGGCTGCACGTGCGGCTCACGGTGCGTAAGCCGTAAGGCGCACGGCCGGTCGCGGCCTTACAATGGCCGCATGAAGCGCTTTGCCCGGGTGCTCGCGCTCGCCGCGCTCGCGGCGTCCGTCGCGCCGTGGCAGGAGGCCCGCGCCATGTCCTTCAAGCTCACTTCCAGCGCGTTCGCCGAAGGCGGCGCGATCCCCTCGAAGTACACCTGCGACGGGAGCGACGTCTCGCCGCCGCTCGCCTGGTCGGGCGTGCCGGCGGGCGCGAAGAGCCTCGCGCTCATCGTCGACGATCCGGATGCGCCCGATCCCGCCGCGCCGAAGATGACCTGGGTGCATTGGGTGGTCTACGAGATTCCGCCGTCGCAGAGCGCGATCGCCGAGGGCGCGCAGCCGCCGGGCGCGAAAGGCGGGCTCAACGACTGGAAGCGCACCGGCTACGGCGGACCGTGTCCGCCGATCGGGCGCCACCGCTACTTCTTCAAGCTGTACGCGCTCGACACGATGCTTCCGGACCTCGGACGTGCGACCAAGGCGCAGCTCGAAAAGGCGATGCAGGGGCACGTGCTCGCCGAGGCGCGCCTCATCGGCACGTACCAGAAGCACCGCTAGCCGAGCGCGCGCAGCTCATCGAGCAGCTTCTGCGGGATCCGCACGCCCTCGGCGAGCGCGCGCGCGAGCCGCGCGAGCAGGTCGTCGCCGGGCAGGAGCACCGGGCGCTCCGCATCGGCGGCGGGCGTAGAGCGCACGACGTGCGAAAAGCGCGCCATCGCGGCGGCGAAGGCCTCGCGCCCGATCAGGCGCGCCGGATCGAGGACGAGGAAGAAGTGCCCGAGACCCTGCGGCTCGTCGGGCCGATCGACCCACGAGGACACGTCGGTGAGGAAGCGCGCGCCCGCGAGCAGGCCCGCGAGCAGGTCCACCGCCATCGCGAGGCCCGAACCCTTGTGCGCGCCGAAAGGCAGCAGGAACCCGGCGAGCGCGGCCGCCGGGTCGGTGGTCGGACGCCCGTGCTCGTCCGCCGCCCAGCCCTCGGGGATGCGCGCGCCCGCGGCGAGCGCGGCGCGGATCTTGCCGCGCGCCGCGACGCTCATCGCGATGTCGAGGATGAAGTGCCGTCCCTCGGGGCCGGGCGCGGCGACGCACAGCGGGTTGTTGCCGAGACGCAGCTCCCGGCCGCCCCAGGGCGGCATGGTGGTCGAGGCGTTGGTGCCGGCGAGCATCGCGTAGCCCGCCTCGCAGGCCGCGCGCGCGTACGGCGCGAGCGCGCCGAAATGATTGCTGTGCCGGCAGCCGACCCAGCCGATGCCGGTCGCGCGCGCGAGCTCGATCGCCGCCTCGAGCGCGCGCGTGCCGACCACGGGCCCGAGCGCGTTCCCCCCGTCCACGAGCGCGAGCGAGGGCGCGCGCGGCTCGAGCCGCGGCGCGGCGCGCG
>JAKALD010000178.1 GCA_021813275.1 Pseudomonadota bacterium
CCCTTCGGGATCGCGCGCGCCGCGAGCCGCGGCGCGGCCACGCTCAAAGTCGGCTTCATCAGCCCGCGCACCGGCCCGCTCGCCGGCTTCGGCGAGTGCGATCCCTACGTGCTCGGCCTCGCGCGCGAGGCGCTCGCCAAGGGCCTGCGCGTGGACGGCAAGACCTACCACGTCGAGATTCTCGACCGCGATACCCAATCGGATCCGGCGCGCGCGAGCCAGCTCGCCAAGAGCCTCATTAACGAGGCGCACGTCGATCTCATGCTCGCCACTTCGACGCCGGAGGTGGTGAACCCGGTGTCGGATGCCTGCGAAGCGGCCGGCGTGCCGTGCCTGTCGACCATCGTGCCGTGGGAGGCCTGGTACTTCGGCCGCGGCGCGAAGCCCGGGCAGCCCTCGCCTTTCCACTGGACCTACCACTTCTGCTTCGGCGGCCACGACTTCTTCACCGCCTACAACTCGCAGTGGAACGGCCCGGTCAAGACCAACAAGAAGGTCGGCATCCTCTACCCGAACGACGCCGACGGCAACGCGGTGCGCGAGCACCTCGCGACCGCGCTCGCCAAGGCGGGCTTCACGATCGTCGATCCCGGCGCCTACGAGGACGGCACCACCGACTACTCGGCGCAGATCGCCAAGTTCAAGAGCGAGCAGTGCGAGATCTTCAATACCTTCCCGATCCCGCCGGACTTCGCCACCTTCTGGCGCCAGGCCGCGCAGCAGGGCTACACGCGCATGGTGAAGATCGCGCAGATCGCGAAGACCGGGCTCTTTCCCTCGCAGGTCGAGGCGCTCGGCTCGCTCGGCTACAAGCTCGCCACCGCCTGCTACTGGCACCCGACCTGGCCGTACAAGTCGCCGCTCACGGGGCTCACGTCCCAGGCGCTCGGCGACGGCTACGAGCGCGCGACGAAGCGGCAGTGGACCCAGCAGGTCGGCGCGAGCATGGCGCTGCTCGACGCGGGCTTTGCCACGCTGCAAAAGAGCGGCAATCCGAAGAACAAGGCCGAGGTCGCGAAGGCGATGAGCCAGCTCAAGGTGGTCACGCCGGTCGGGCCGCTCGACTTCACCAAGGGCCCGGTGCCGAACGTGTCGGCCACGCCGATCATCGGCAGCCAGTGGGTGAAGGCGAAGCCGGGCAGCCGCTTCAAGCTCGACCTGCCGCTGACCGAGCACGCCGACGACCCGCACGTTCCGATCGGCGCGCAGCTGGTGCCTTACAACGCCTGAGGTGGCGCGGGCGAGCGAGCAGTTGCCCGGGGATCGCTCGATCCTCGCGGCCGAGGGCGTGAGCAAGCGCTTCGGCGCGCTGCGGGTCCTCGAGCAGGTCGACTTCGCCGTCGCCGCCGGCGAGGCCGTCGGCATCGTCGGGCCGAACGGCGCGGGCAAGACGACGCTGCTCAACGTGCTGGCGGGCGCCTATGCGGCGAGCGCCGGCACGGTGCGCTTTCGCGGCGCGAACGTGACCTCGAGCGGGGCGGCGGAGCGCTGCCGCCTCGGGCTCGCGCGCTCGCACCAGGTGCCGCGGCCCTTCGGCGGCATGACCGTGTTCGAGAATACGCTGGTCGCCGCGAGCGCGGGCGGCGGCCTGCGCGGCGCGACCGCCTGCGAGCGCGCGCTCGACTCCCTCGAGCTGTGCGGCATGCTGCGCCTCGCGAACCGGCGCGCCGAGTCGCTCGGCCTGCTCGACCGCAAGCGCCTCGAGCTCGCGCGCGCGCTCGCGACCGGCCCGACGGTGCTGTTGCTCGACGAGATCGGCGGCGGGCTCACCGACGCCGAGGCCGACGAGCTGGTGGGCGCGATCCTCGGGCTGCGCGAGCGCGGCATCGCGCTCGTGTGGATCGAGCACCTGGTGCACGTGCTGGTGCGCGTAGTCACGCGCCTGGTGTGCATGGACGCCGGCCGCATCATCGCCGACGGCGCGCCCGAAGCGGTGATGGCCGACGCCGCGGTGATCGACGCCTACCTGGGGCAGGGCGTCGCGTGAGCGTGCTCGGGCTCGAGCGGCTCGAGGTGCGCCACGGCCAGCTGCAGGCGGTGCGCGGCATCTCGCTCGCCGTCGCGGAGGGCGAGACGCTCGCTCTGGTGGGCGCCAACGGCGCGGGCAAGACGACGCTGCTGCGCGCGATCGCGGGCGCGCACCGCCCGGCCGCCGGGCGCATCCTCCTCGACGGTGCCGACGTGACCGCCCTGCCCGCCTACCGGCGCGTCGCCCAGGGCATCGCGCTCGTGCCAGAGGGCCGGCGGCTGTTCGCGGGCATGACGGTGGAGGAGAACCTGCTCGTCGCGCGCGCCAACGGCCGACCGGGCCCGTGGACGATCGAGCGGGTGCTCGCGACCTTCCCGATGCTGCGCGCGCGCTTCAAGGCGAAGGCCGGCAGCCTCTCCGGGGGCGAGCAGCAGGCGACCGCCATCGGCCGAGCGCTCGTCACCAATCCGCGCGTGCTGCTGCTCGACGAAGTCTCGCTCGGGCTCGCGCCGATCGCGGTGGAGCGCGTCTACGAGTGCCTGCGGGCGCTGATCGGCGCCGGCGCGACGATCGTGCTGGTCGAGCAGGATCTCGGGCGCGCGCTGCGCGTGGCGACGCGCGTCGCCTGCATGCTCGAAGGCCGCGTCGTGCTCGAGGGCGCGGCGGCGGCGATGACGCGCGAGCAGGTGAGCGCGGCCTACTTCGGCCTCGCGCGCGGCGAGGAGCCGCAGCCGGCATGATCTGGCTGAACCAGGTGATCCAGGGGGTGCTGCTCGGCGGCTACTACGCGCTCATCGCCTGCGGGCTATCGTTCATGTTCGGCGTGATGCGCGTCATCAACCTCGCCCACGGCGACCTCGGCATCCTCGCCGCCTTCCTGGTGTGGGCGATCGTCGAGCACAGCGGCATGTCGCCCTTCCTCGCGCTCGCCATCGTGCTGCCGCTGATGGGCGCGCTCGGCTGGCTGATGCAGCGCGCGATGCTCGAGCGGAGCCTCCGCGCCGGGGTGCTCGTGCCGCTGCTCACCACCTTCGGCCTGGCGATCGTGATCCAGAACCTGCTGTTCGAGCAGTTCGGCGCCGACACGCGCTCGCTCGCGCCCGCGATCGGCGACCTCGCCTTCGACAGCTGGTCGCTCGGCAGCCAGATCTACATCGGCAAGCTCGCGGGCCTGATCTTCGCGGTGGCGGTCGTGCTGCTGGGGGGCCTGCAGCTCTTTCTCGCGCGCACGGGGCTCGGCCGGGCGATCCGCGCAGTCGCCGAGGACCCGGATACCGCCGAGCTGGTCGGCGTCGACTCGCGCACGGTGTACGCGGCCGCGGCGGCGATCGCCGTCATGACGGTCGCGGTGGGCGGCACCTTCCTCGGCATGCGCGCGACCTTCGCCCCCTACGCCGGCCCGGCACAGCTCATCTTCGCCTTCGAGGCGGTGGTCATCGGCGGGATCGGCTCGATGTGGGGCACGCTCGCGGGCGGCGTCGCGCTCGGCATCGCGCAGAACCTCGGCGCGCAGATCGCGCCCAACGGCTTCCTGATTGCCGGCCACGCGGTGTTCCTCGCGGTGCTCGGCGCGCGCGTCGCGGCGGGCGAGCGCGGGCTGCGCGCCCTGTTCGGCAGGGCGGCATGAGCGCGCGCGCCGCCCTGGCGATCCGGCGCTGGACGCCGCTCTCGGTCGCGGCGGTCGGCACGCTCGCCGCGCTCGCCGCGGCGCTCGCCTTCGGCCCGCTGTTCCTCGACGCGAACGCGCTCGACCGGCTGACGACGCTGTTTATCTACGTCCTGCTCGCCACCATGTGGAACGCGCTCGCCGGCTACGGCGGCCTGGTGTCGGTGGGCCAGCAGGCGTTCTTCGGGATCGGCGCCTACGCGGCGATCCGCCTGTCGAGCTTCGGCGTGGGCGTGTACCCCGCGCTGCTCCTCGGCGGCGCATGCGCCGCGGCGCTCGCCTATGCGCTGTCCGGATTCGCGCTGCGGCTGCGCGGCGGCGAGTTCGCGATCGGCATGTGGGTGCTCGCCGAGCTGCTGCACCTGCTCGTCAACCTCGACCGGCTGATCCAGGGCGAGACCGGGACCTCGCTCATCGCGCTGAACGCCTTCAGCCCGGAGCACCGGCGCGACTACAACTACTGGCTGGCCCTCGCCTCGATGGGAGCGCTGGTGGCGCTGGTGTTCGCGCTGCTGCGCGGCCGGCTCGGAGCCTCTGTGCAGGCGATCCGCGACAACGAGGAGGCGGCCGCCTCGCTCGGCGTGCGGGTGCTGGCGACCAAGCGCATCCTGTTCGTCGTCGCCGGCGCCGGCTGCGGGCTGGCGGGCACGCTCTACCTCGCGACCTCGATCTCGTTCCAGCCGGCGACCTACTTCGGCGTGCAGTGGACCGCCTACATGATCTTCATGGCGCTGGTGGGGGGGCTCGGCACCTTCGAAGGCCCGATCCTCGGAGCGATCGTGTTCTTCCTCATGGAAAGCTTCTTCGGCGCGACCGGCATCTGGTACCTGGTCGGGCTGGGCGCGACGGCGGTCGCGTTCGCGCTCTACCTGCCGCGCGGCCTGTGGGGCACGCTCGAGGAGCGCTTCGGCCTCAAGCTGCTGCCGGTCGGCTACCGCGTCGCGGGGGCCGAGGGCGACGGCCCGGCACGCGGGCGGACGTAGCGCGCCGCGCGCGCGTCGCGTACGCTCTCGGGTCATGCTGCCCATCGCCCGCGACGTCTTCGGCGCGCGCGGGTTCCGGCCCTCCTGATGTGCGGGCGCTACGTCAGCCCCGACCGCGCCGCGATCGAGCGCGCCTGGCAGATCGGGCGCGCGACGAGCAATCCCTTCCGGCAGCGCTACAACGTCCTGCCGACCACCCTGGTGCCGGTGCTGCGCGCGGCGCCGGGCGGCGGCCTGGCGCTCGATGAAGCGCGCTGGGGCCTCGTTCCGGCGTGGTGGAAGGAAGCGAAGCCGCCGCAAGCGACCTTCAACGCGCGCTCCGAGGACGCAGCCGGCAAGCCGATCTGGCGCGAGCCCTACCGCCGCGCGCGCTGCCTGCTGCCCGCCGTAGGCTGGTACGAGTGGCAGGCGGTCGAATCGGTCGACGAGGCGACCGGCGAGATCCGCAGGTTCAGGCAGCCCTACTTCATCTATCCCGCGGACCGGCGCCTCGCGTGCTTCGCGGGCTTGCTGAGCGCGCGCGGCGCGCCTGGCGGCGCCGAGCAGCTGAGCTGCGCGCTCCTCACGCGCGCGGCGGCAGGCCGCGCCGCCGAGATCCACGACAGGATGCCGGTCGTGCTGCCCGAGGCGGCCTTCGGGCGCTGGCTCGCGCCCGAGGTCGTCCGGCCCGAGGACGTCGCCGCCCTGATCGCTGCGGCACGCGCGGACTTCGAGCACTACCCGGTCAGCACGCGCCTCAACGCCGCGAAGACCGACGACGCGGCGCTGATCGATCCGCTGCCGTAGCGCGGGATTGCGGCCGCGGCGCGCGCCGTGGTTCAATCCGCGCTCGCATCGACGCATGGCCTCGATCCTCGAATTCCTCCTGCCGTGGGATTTCTCGCCCGCGGCCTTCCTCGCCTGGAGCCTGAGCGTGCTGCTGTACGCGCGCGGGCTGCGGCGCATGCCGGCCGGCGCGCGGCCCGGCACGGCGCGCAGCATCGCGTATTTTTCGGGCGGCGCGCTGACGTATTTCGTGCTGCAGACGAAGTACGAATATCTTTCGACGCACATGTTCTTCCTGCACGCGCTGCAGCAGCTCGCCGTGCACCACGTCGGGCCGTTCCTGGTCGCCCTGTCCTGGCCGCAGGCCGTGCTCGGCCACGCGCTGCCGCTGCGCGGCGCGCGCGCCGTGCTGGACGCGATCGAGCGCAACGCCTTCGCGCGCGGCGCCTACGCGCTTCTGCAGAACGGATTCGTCGCCCCCGCGCTGTTCGTCGGGCTGATCGTCCTGTGGCTGCTGCCCGGCGTGCACTTCGACGCGATGCTGAGCGCCAGGGTCTACTGGTGGATGAACTGGAGCATGCTGCTCGACGGCCTGCTGTTCTGGATCCTCGCGCTCGATCCGCGCTCCAGGCGCGCGGGCGCCCTGCTCGGATACGGGGCGCGCATGGCGATGCTGCTCCTGATGATGCTCCCGGAGATGCTGATCGGCGCTTACATCGCGCTCAGCGGGCGCGACCTGTACCAAGTCTACGACGTCTGCGGGCGCGCCTGGGCCATGCCGGCGCGCGCCGACCAGGCGCTCGGCGGGCTCATCCTGTGGGTACCGGTCGCAATGGTGGACCTCGCCGGCTTCCTCGTGCTGGTGCGCTGGACGTTGCGCGCCGACCAGGGCCTGCATGTCGCGCCGGCGTCGCGCGCAGGCGGGCCGCCGCCGAGCACCCCGGCTCACAGCGCTCCATAGACCCCCCGCCCGCGGTTTGTCGGGCGCACCCCCGCTGTGTTAACTTCGGCTCTCGGTGGAGGGCGCGCCCTTACGGCGCGCTTTCTCCGACCTCCTCCCGAGCCGCGCGGCGCGGGAGGCGGTCAACCGGCCCAGCACGCGGCAGCCCCCGGCCATGGAGCGAAGCATCGTGTTGACCGACCAGGACGTCTATCTCTTCCGCGAAGGCACTCACGGCCGGCTCTACGAGAAGCTCGGCTGCCATTTCCAGGCGGGGCGCGACGGAGCGAGCTTCGCGCTGTGGGCGCCGAACGCGCGCGCGGTGTCGGTGATCGGCGACTGGAACGGCTGGGATCCCACGGCCGATCCGCTCGCCCCGCGCGCCGACGGGAGCGGCATCTGGGAGGGCTTCGCGCCGCGGGCGCGCCGCGGCCAGCCCTACAAGTACCGCATCGTCTCGAACGCGAACGGCCACGTCGCCGACAAGGCCGATCCGTTCGCGTTCTGCGCCGAGTGCCCGCCGGCGACCGCCTCGCGCGCCTGGACGCTCGAGTACGCATGGGGCGACGCCGAATGGATGGCGACGCGCCGCGCGAGGAACGCGCTCGACGCGCCGCTCGCCGCCTACGAGGTGCATCTCGGCAGCTGGCGGCGCGGCACGGACGGCGGCTTCCTCGGCTACCGCGAGGCCGCGCAGCAGCTCGCCGACTACGTCGTCGAGCACGGCTTCACGCACGTGGAGCTGCTGCCCGTGACCGAGCACCCGTTTTACGGCTCGTGGGGCTACCAGACCACGGGGTATTTCGCCCCGACGGCGCGCTACGGCACGCCGCAGGACTTCATGGCCTTCGTCGACGCGCTGCACCGGCGCGGCGTCGGCGTGATCCTCGACTGGGTCCCGTCGCACTTCCCGACCGACGCGCACGGCCTGGGCTTCTTCGACGGGACGTACCTGTACGAGCACGCCGATCCGAAGCAGGGCTTTCATCCCGAGTGGAGCTCGAGCATCTTCAACTACGGCCGCAACGAGGTGCGCGGCTTCCTCATCTCGAGCGCGCTCTTCTGGCTCGACAAGTACCACGTCGACGGGCTGCGCGTGGACGCGGTCGCCTCGATGCTGTACCTGGACTACGCGCGCAAGGAAGGCGAGTGGATCCCGAACCGCTACGGCGGCAACGAGAACCTCGAGGCGATCCAGTTCCTGCGCACGCTGAACGAGGCGGTGTACCGCGACCACCCCGACGCGATGACGATCGCCGAGGAGTCCACCGCCTGGCCGATGGTGTCGCGCCCGACCTACGTCGGCGGCCTGGGCTTCGGCATGAAGTGGAACATGGGCTGGATGCACGACACGCTCGCCTACATGCAGAACGACCCGATCCACCGCAAGTTCC
>JAKALD010000179.1 GCA_021813275.1 Pseudomonadota bacterium
ATCGAGGCCACGCCCGCGGGGGGCGGGCTGCCGGGCGACCCGAACCGCTACATCGGCGCGCGCGTCGCCGACGACGACCGGCGCAGCTACTTCATCGCGCCCAACGTCGGCAAGGAGGCGATCGCGTTGAACCTCAAGGACGCGCGCGGCCAGGAGGTGCTGCGGCGGCTGCTGCGCGCGCTCGACGTGGACGTGTTCTGCTGCAACACGGTGCCTTCGCGCTACTCCGCGCTCGGCATCGACTACGCAACGCTCTCGGCGGCCAAACCCGACCTCGTCTGGGCCGGGATCTCGGCGATGGGGCCCGAGTACCCGGAGGCGCCCGGCTACGACCCGGTGATCCAGGCGATGTGCGGCTACATGGAGGTCACCGGCGATCCGCAGGGACCGCCCACAGTGATGGGCCTGCCGGTAATCGACCTCAAGGCGGGCGACGAGGTCTACGCCAACGTGATGCTCGCGCTGCTCGAGCGCCACGAGACCGGGCGCGGCAAGGCGATCCACGTCTCGATGCTGCAGGCGGCGGCCTCGTGGCTGATCACGGTGCTGCCGCTCATCGACTTCGGCTGCCAGCCGAGCGAGATCACGCGCGCGGGCAACGAGCACCGCAAGTTCATCCCGACCAACGTGTATCCGGCGCGCGACGGCTTCGTCTACCTCGCGATCGGCAGCGACGCGCAATGGCGCCGGCTAACGGCGATCCCGAAGTTCGCGGCGGTGGCGAACGAGGCGCGCGCGACCAACGAGGGCCGGCACCGCGAGCGCGAGGCGATCCATCGCGACATGGCGAGCGTCACGGCGCGCTACGAGGTTGCCGAGATCCTCGCTGACCTGCGCGCGGCGACGATCCCCGCGACGCGCATCCTCGACATCCGTCAGGTGCGCGAGCTGCCGCAGCTCGGCGCGAAACTCACGCGCAGCGCGCTGCCCGACGGGCGCACGCTGCGCATGCAGCCGATGGCGGTGGACGTCGACGGCGCATCGCGAACCCTCGCGTTTCCGGCGAAGTACGGCGCCGACACGCGGCGCGTGCTCGGCGAGGCTGGCTACGGCGCAGCCGAGATCGAGGCGTTCGCCGGTGCGGGGGTGATCGCGTGAGCACGCCGCTCCTCGAGCGGCTCGAATGCGAGCACGGCGAGCTGCGCGACGGCGCGACGAGGTACCTTCTGGTGCGCCACGATTCCCTGATGGGGATGTTCGCGCGGCTGCGGCCGGAGGCGCGCCGCGCAGCCTTTGCGGCGCTCGCCGACTCGCTTGCCGAGCACGGCGCGCGCTCGGCGCAGCGCTACGCCGCGGCGCTGCCGCAGGGCAGCGAGCAGCTGCTCGCCGTGATCGAGGCCACCGCGCCGCAGCTCGGCTGGGGGCGCTGGCGCTTCGAGCGCCGCGGCGAGGAAATCGGACTGACGGTCGAGAACAGCCCGTTCGCCGCGGGCTACGGGCGCTCCGAGGAGCCGGTATGCGCCGCGATCGCCGGAATGCTGCGCGCGGTCGCGGGCCTCACGCTCGGCGCCACCGCGGCGGCCGAGGAGCACCGCTGCGCGGCCGTGGCCGGCACGAGCTGCGGCTTTCGCGCCTGGCGGCGGGCAGCGTGAAGAGCAGGACGTCGGTCCGCGGGGACGGGCCGCGCATTTTTCTCAGAGGAGGTCTGACCATGAAGCTGAAACTCGCTGCGCTTGCGTTTTGCACCGCGGCTGCGGCCCTGCCGGCGCGCGCCGACATCACGATCGGGGTGTCGCTCGGCGTCACCGGGCCGGGCGCATCGCTCGGCATCGACTACAAGAACGCCTACCCGCTCATGCCGAAGACGCTCGGCGGCGAGCCGGTCAAGTACATCATCCTCGACGACGCCTCCGATCCGACGAACGCGGCGAAGAACGCCCGCCGCCTGGTGAGCGAGGACAAGGTCGACGCGCTGATGGGCTCGAACGGCGTGCCCTCGGCGATCCAGATGGCGCAGGTCGCCGCCGAGGCGAAGACGCCCATCATCGTGCTCACCCCCGCGGTGCTCTCGCCCGCGGTGCTGCACTGGTCGTTCATCGTGCCGCAGACCACCGAGCTCATGATGGGCGCGATCGCCCACGAGATGAAGAATAAAGGCGTGAAGACCGTGGGCTACATCGGCTTCTCGGATACCTGGGGCGACCTGGTGCTCAAGGCGCTGCAGTCGTTCGCGGGCCCGGACGGCTTCAAGATCGTCACCGACGAGCGCTACGCGCGCGCCGACACGAGCGTCACCGGCCAGGTGCTGCGCATCATCGCCGCGAATCCGGACGCGGTGGTCGTCGGCGGCTCGGGAACGGGCGGCGCGCTGCCCCAGGTCGCGCTGGTCGAGCGCGGCTACAAGAAGACCATCTACCACAGCCACGGTGACGTCAACGGCCAGTTCATCCAGGTCGGCGGCAAGGCGGTCGAGGGCGCGGTCGCGGTCACCGGCCCGCTGATCGTGCCGGAGGAGCTGCCCGCGGACTATCCGAACAAGGCGGTGGCGCTCGAGTTCACGCAGCGCTACGAGGCGAAGTACGGCAAAGGCAGCCGCAACGCGTTCGCCGGCTACGCCTACGACGGCTACCTGCTGCTCGACGCCGCGGTGCCGGTCGCGCTCAAGAAGACGCGCCCCGGCACGCCCGAGTTCAGGGCGGCGCTGCGCGACGCGCTCGAGAAGGTGCACGGCGTGGTCGGCACGCACGGCGTGTACGACATGAACCCGAGCACCCATACCGGGCTCGACGAGCGCGCCCGCGTGCTGGTGCACGTGGTGAACGGCAGCTGGCGGCTGATGAAGTAAGCGGCGCGCGAGCGCCGGGGCGCACGCCGCCCCGGCGCCGGCCGGATGAGCTTCGACATCTCCCTGTGGCTCCTGCAGGACGGGGTCACCAACGGATCGATCTACGCGCTGCTCGCGCTCGCGCTGCTGCTCGTGTTCGCGGTGACGCGCACGATCTTCGTGCCGCAGGGCGAGTTCATCTCCTACGCGGCGCTGTCGCTCGCGCTGCTGCAGGCGGGGCGCCTGCCCGGTGTGGTCTACGTGCTGCTCGGGGGCGGGCTCGCCGCGGCGGCGCTCGAGCTCGCGCAGGCGCTGCGCGCGCGCCGCTGGCGGCACCTGCCGCGGCGCCTCGCGCTCTACCTGCTGCTGCCGGGTGCGATCGCGGCGCTCGCCTGGTGGGCGGCGCCGCGCAAGCCCGACCTCGCGGAGCAGGTGCTGCTCGTGCTCGCGCTCGTCACGCCGCTCGGCCCGATCCTGTACCGCATCGCCTATCAGCCGCTTGCCGGCGCGTCGATCCTGGTGCTGTTCATCGTCTCGATGGCGGCGCACTACGTGCTGAGCGGGCTGGGGCTCGTGTTCTTCGGCGGCGAGGGGCTGCGCTCGCGGCCGTTCGCGGACGCGCACTTCAGGCTGGGCGTGCTCGACGTGAGCGCGCAGAGCCTGTGGGTCGTTGCAGCGAGCCTCGCGATCATGCTCGTCCTGTGGCTGTTCTTCAGCCGCAGCCTGTACGGCAAGGCGCTGCGCGCGACCGCCGTCAACCGCATCGGCGCGCGGCTGGTCGGCGTCCGCCCCGAGCTGGCGGGCAGCCTCAGCTTCGCGATCGCGGCTTTCATCGGCGCGCTCTCGGGCGTGCTGATCTCGCCGGTGACGACCATCTACTACGACACCGGGTTCCTGATCGCGCTGAAAGGCTTCGTCGGCGCGATCCTCGGCGGCATGGGCAGCTACCCGCTCGCGGTGCTCGGCTCGCTCGGTGTGGGCATGCTCGAGTCGTTCTCCTCCTTCTGGTCGAGCGCGTTCAAGGAGACGATCGTCTTCACCGCCATCATTCCGGTGCTGCTCTGGCGCTCGCTCACGACCCGTCAGGTCGAGGACGAGGAAGAATGATCCCCGGGCGCGCGGCGCTCGCCGCCTTCATCGCATTCCTGCTGGCTGCGCCCTGGCTGCTCACGTCCTTCCAGGTGACGCTGCTCGACTACATCGGCCTGGCGACCCTGGTGAGCCTCGGCCTGGTGCTGCTCACCGGCGTGGCGGGCGTCATGTCCTTCGGCCAGCAGGTGTTCACCGGGCTGGCGGCGTACTGCACCGCGGTGCTGACCACGCGCTACGGCATGTCGCCCTGGCTCACGCTGCCGCTCGGCCTGGCCCTCGTCGCGGCGACCGCGCTCTTCCTCGGCGCGATCACCCTGCGGCTCTCCGGCCACTACCTGCCCTTGGCGACGATCGCCTGGGGGATCGGCATCTACTTCGTCTTCGGCAACCTCGATCTGCTCGGCCGGCACACCGGCGTGCCGGACATCCCGGCGCTCTCGGTGCTCGGCTGGAAGCTCGACACCGGCAGGCGGATCTACTGGCTCATCTGGGCGCTCGCGCTTCTCGCACTGCTCGCGGCGCGCAACCTGCTCGACTCGCGCGCGGGGCGCGCAATCCGCGCGCTGCGCTTTCGCAGCGTCATGGCCGAGAGCTTCGGCGTGGACACCGCCTCGCTCAAGACGGTCGTGTTCCTGTACGCCGCGCTGCTCGCGGGGCTCTCGGGCTGGCTGTACGCGCACTTCCTGCGCTTCGTCAGCCCCGGAGCGTTCAACGTGAACGCCGGCATCGACTACCTGTTCATGGCGGTCGTCGGCGGAGCGGGCCAGGTCTGGGGCGCGGTGATCGGCGCCTCGGTCCTGACGCTGCTGCGCGAGTGGCTCAAGGAGCTGCTGCCCGCGCTCATCGGCTATACCGCCAACTACGACACCGTAGTGTTCGGCGCGCTGATGCTGCTGCTCCTGCAGCGCGCGCGCAACGGCCTCGCGCCGGCCGTCGCGCGCCGCCTGATCGCCGCGCCTCGGGGCTGCGCGCGCGAACCGGCTGCCGCGCTCGCGAGGCGCGGCCAGCCGCGCGCCGGCGAGCGGCTGCTCGAGCTGCGCTCGGCGGGCAAGCGCTTCGGCGGGCTGGTCGCGGTGCGCGAGCTCTCGTTCAGCGTGGCGAGCGGCGAAATCCTCGGGCTGATCGGGCCGAACGGCGCGGGCAAGAGCACGGTGTTCAACCTCGTCACCGGGGTGCTGCGCGCCGACGACGGCGAGATCCTGTTCCGCGGCGATGCCATCGGGCGGCTCGCGGCGAGCGAGATCGCGCGCCGCGGCATCTGCCGCACCTTCCAGCAGGTCAATCTGGTCGGCTCGATGTCGGTGCTGGAGAACGCGGCGCTCGGCGCGCACCTGCGCGGGCGGCACGGGACGCTCGGCGCGATGCTGCGCGCCGACCGCGCCGAGGAGGCGCAGCTGCTGCAGGAGGCCGCACGCCAGATCGAGCGCGTCGGCCTGGCCGCGCACGCCTCCGACCCGGCGAGCAGCCTCCCGCTCGGCCAGCAGCGCCTGCTCGAAATTGCGCGCGCGCTGTGTGCGGACCCGGTTCTGCTGCTGCTCGACGAGCCCGCGGCGGGCCTGCGCTATGCGGAAAAGCAGGCGCTCGCCCAGCTGCTGCGCGGGTTGCGCGCGGAGGGCATCAGCATCCTGCTGGTCGAGCACGACATGGAGTTCGTGATGGGGCTGGTCGACCGCACGGTGGTGATGGACTTCGGCGAGAAGCTCGCCGAAGGCCTGCCGCGCGAGATCCAGTCCGATCCGGCGGTGCTCGAAGCCTATCTCGGGGGGCTCGAGTGAGCGCGCTGCTCGAGGCCGACGCCCTGCGCGTTTTCTACCGGCGCGTCGAGGGGCTGCACCGTGCCAGCCTGAGGGTCGCCGAGGGTGCGATCGTGACCGTGATCGGCCCGAACGGGGCGGGCAAGACGACGTTGCTCGCGGCGCTCATGGGGCTGCTGCCATGCGGCGGTAGGGCGCGCTACGCCGGGATCGATCTCGCCGGCGAATCCGTGGAGGCGCGCGTCGCGCGCGGCCTGTGCCTGGTGCCGGAGCGGCGCGAGCTGTTCGGCGACCTGGCGGTCGAGGACAACCTGCGCCTGGGCGCCTTCACGCGCACGCGCCGCGTCGATCGCCAGATGGCGCGCGACCTCGAATCGGTCTACGCGCGCTTCCCGCGGCTCGCGGAGCGCCGCTCGCAAGCCGCCGGCACGCTCTCGGGCGGGGAGCGCCAGATGCTCGCGCTCGGGCGCGCGCTCATGGCGCGGCCGCGGCTGCTGATGCTCGACGAGCCGAGCCTGGGGCTCGCGCCGCGCCTGGTGCGCGACGTGTTCCGCGCGATCGCCGCGCTGCGCGCCGCAGGCGTCTCGATTCTGCTCGTGGAGCAGAACGCGCGCGCCGCGCTGCAGGTGGCCGACTACGGCTACGTGCTCGAGACCGGCGAGACCGTGCTCGAGGGCGCGGCGGCCGAGCTCGCCGCGCATCCGCGCGTCGTCGCGACCTACCTGGGGCTTTCGGGCCAGACGGCCAGGGCATGAGAACGGCGCTCTGGCAAAGCGGCTTCCGCCCCTTCTTCCTCGGCGGCGCGCTCTACGGCCCGCTCCTGATCGCGCTCTGGTACGGGGCGCGCCTCGGCCTGTGGACGCTCGCTGGCGGCGCGCTTGCCCTGCCGCTCGCCCACGCCCATGAGCTGCTGTTCGGATTCGCCGTGGCGATCGTGTGCGGCGTGCTGCTCACCGCTCTGCCGAGCTGGAGCGGGGCGCGCGAGCTGCGCGGCGCGCCGCTCGCGCTGCTCGCCGGGCTGTGGCTCGCGGGACGCGCCGCGTTCCTGCTCCTCGGCCGGCTGCCGCTCGCGCTCGCGGCGTTGATCGACTGCGCGTTGCTTCCGGTGCTCGGCGCGCTGCTGCTGCCCACCCTGGGGGGCGCGCGCTGGCGGCTGTTCTTCTGGACGCTGCCGCCGCTCGTCGGGCTGGCGGGCGCGAACATCGCTTTCTACTTCGCCGCGGCGCGCGGCTCCGGCGACGGCATGCGCTGGGCGGTCGAGCTCGGCATCGATGCGCTCGCGTTCCTGTACTCGCTGTACGGCGGGCTGCTTACCCCCGCCTTCACGCGCAGCTATCTGCGCGCGCGCGGCGAGCGGGCCGCGGCGATCCTGGTGCCGCTCGAATACGCCACCGCGCTCGCGATGGTCGCATTCGCCGCCGCGGACCTGCTCGGCGCGGCGCCCGGCTGGGTCGCGGGCACCGCGCTCGGCGTCTGCGCCCTGCATGTGTGGCGCTGCGCGCGCTGGCGCGGCTGGCGCACCGCGGCGGAGCCGCTGCTCTGGACGCTGCACCTCGGCTATGCCTGGTTCATCCTCGCTCTCGCGCTGCGCGGGGCCGCAGCGCTCGGAGCGGCCGTGCCGGCCGACGCCTGGATCCACGCGTTCACGGTCGGCGCGCTCGGCTTGACCATGGCGAGCCTGATGACGCGCGTCGCGCTGCGCCATACGGGGCGCGCGCTGCGCGTGCACCCGGCGATGCACATCGCCTACCTCGCCGTGCTCGCCGCCGCGCTGCTGCGGCTCGGCTACGCCGAGCGCGCGTTCGGCGAAGCCGCGGTCCTCAGCTCGGCGCTGCTCTGGGGTGGAACCTTTCTCGCCTACGCCGCGCTCTACGGACCCATGCTCGTCGCGCCCAGCCTGCCGCGCCCTGCGCCATGACGCACCTCAATCCCCTGCTTGCCACCCCTTCGCGCCCGCTGCCGCGGCGCGTGGCGATCATCGGCGCGGGCACGATCGGCCCGGACATCGGCTACTACCTGAAGAGCGCGTTGCCCGGGCTCGAGCTCGTGCTGCTCGGCGTCGAGCAGCGCGCGCTCGACGCGGCGCTCGAGCGCTTCGCGGG
>JAKALD010000180.1 GCA_021813275.1 Pseudomonadota bacterium
TCGCCTCCGCATCCGTCAGGCCGAACACGCGTTGCGCGACGCGCGCTTCGCCGTCGGCGGCATCGAGCGCGCCGCCGGGGAACACGTAGGCTCCGGCGAGGAACGCCGCGCCCCGGGTGCGCTGGAGCAGGAACACTTCCGGGCCTTCGCCGCCCGAGCGCACGAGCGCGATGGTGGCGGCGGGGCGGGGAGCGGCGGCGGCCATTGCCCGAGGCTCAGGCCGTGCGGCCCGCGATCCAGACTTCCGCGCCGAGCTCGAGGTACTTGGCGGTGATCTCCCTGCCCGGGCCGGTGCCGCCGCCGGTGATCAGGATGCGTTTGCCGTCGAGCAGGCCTTCTCGGAACATGTGCGCCCGGTCGCGAAGTCGTATGACGAGCGCTTATTGTAGACGCGGCGCAGGAGCATCGCGCCGAGCCGGGCCAAACATGCCGCCACGATGGCTGCGCGCTCGCGGCGCGCTTGCGCCGCGAGCCGCTCGAAGAGGCCCGGGTCGCTGCGCCGCTGGTGCGCGAGGCGCTCGCCTCGGGCGAGCTGGTCGCGCCGTTCAAGCGCAGCGCCGACCCGGCGCGCGCCTACTTCGCGATCGTGTCGAAAGCCGCGGCGGGCCGGCCGGAGGTGGCCGAGTTCGTAGCTTGGCTGCGCGCTGAGGCGGCCGCCGAGGAGCCCGAAGCTAAACGGTGAGCACCAGCTTGCCGATGTGCTGCGAGGATTCCATCAGGCGGTGCGCCTCGCCCGCTTCGGCGAGCGCGAAGGTCTTGTAGATCACCGGCCTGATCCTGCCCGCCTCGATGAGCGGCCAGACGCGGCTGCGCAGGTTCGCCGCGATCGCGCCCTTGAACGCGACCGGGCGCGGGCGCAGCGTTGAGCCGGTGAGCGTGAGGCGCCGGCGCATCAGCTCGTTGATGTCGAGCTCGGTCTTCGGACCGCGCAGGAAGGCGATGAACACGAGCCGCCCCTCGTCGGCGAGGCACTTCAGCTCCTTCGGCACGTAGTCCCCGCCCACCATGTCGAGGATCACGTCGACGCCCCGGCCGCCGGTCGCCGCTTTCACCTCGGCGAGGAAGTCCTGCGTGCGATAGTTGATCGCGCGCTCGGCGCCGAGCTTCACGCAGGCGGCGCACTTGTCGTCGCTGCCGGCGGTGGCGAGCACGCGGTTGCCGAGCGCCGCCGCCATCTGGATCGCCGCGACCCCGATGCCCGAGCTGCCGCCCTGCACGAGCAGCGTCTCGCCCGGCGCGAGCCGGCCGCGGTCGTACGCGTTCGACCAGACCGTGAAGAAGGTTTCGGGCAGCGATGCGGCCTCGGCCATCGACAGGCCCTTCGGCACGGGCAGCGCCTGCACCTCCGGCACCGCGCAGTACTCGGCGTAGCCGCCGCCGTGGGTGAGCGCGCAGATCTTATCGCCCGGCTTCCAGAGCTTCGCGCCCGCGCCGCAGGCGACCACTTCACCCGCGATCTCGAGGCCGGGAAGGTCGGATGCGTCCGCGGGAACGGGGTAAAGGCCCATGCGCTGCAGCACGTCCGGCCGGTTCACGCCCGCGGCCGCGACCTTCACCAGGATCTCTTCGGCTTTCGGCGCCGGGAGCGGGCGCGCGGTCGGGGTGAGCACCTCGGGGCCGCCGGGCTTCGCGATCTCGATCGCGCGCATCTTGTCGGGGAGTGGCATCGCAGCCTCGCTCGCTGAAGAGGGGGCGATCTTAGCGCAACCGCGAAAGCCCGCGAGGCGCCGGCGCGCACGGTTTCGCGCTCGCCCGCCGGGGGCCTGAGCTAAGATGGCGGCGAACCAGCGCTTCAAGCAAGGCCCCATCTTGAACGACGAACGCGACGCACAATCGCCCGCGTCGAGCGCGTACATCGCGCTCGCGAACGGCAGCTTTCGCACCACCGAGCTGACGCGCGGGCCGTGGCATCCGGAGCACCAGCACGCCGGGCCGCCGATCGCGCTCGTGGCGCGCGCGATCGAGCGCGCCGCGGCCGCGCTCGGCCTGACGCACGTCGCGCGGCTGACCGCCAACCTGCTGCGCCCGATCCCGATCGGCGAGCTCGCGGTCGAGGTGCGCGAAGAGTACGTCGGGCGCAACGCGGGCCACTTCGCGGCGCGTCTCATGGCGGGCGGAAAGGACGTGGCGCGCTTCACCGCGCTCGCGCAGCGCGAGGCCGAGCTGGAGATTCCGACCGAGCTTCCGGGGCATCCCCTTCCGGTGGCGCCGCGGCCGGTCGAGGCCTCGCCGGCGGCGCGCTTTCCGTTCAACCGCGAGATGGCCGGCTACCAGGACCTGGTGGAGAGCCGCGTCGCGGAAGGCAATTTCTTCCGCGGCCCGTGTGCCGCGTGGTTCCGGATGCGCCACCCGCTCCTCGCCGGCGAGACACCGAGCGCGCTGCAGCGCGTCGCGGTGGCCGCGGATTCGGGCAACGGCATCAGCGCGGCGCTCGACTTCCGCCGCTACTTGTTCGTCAACTCCGACCTCACCATCAACCTGCTGCGCGGCGCGCGCGGCGAATGGGTCTGCATCGACGCGCGCACGCTGGTGGGACCGGCGGGCGGCGGCATCGCCGAGGCGCGCATCTTCGACGCGTCCGGCCTCATCGGCCGCTCGACCCAGAGCCTGGCGATCCGCGCACGCGGCTGAAGCGGCCTCCTCGCGCCCCGAGCACATGGACTACCTGCCTCTCGCGCTGCCGTTCTTCGCCGGGCTGTTCCTGCTGTTCGTGCTCGTCGTGCTGCTGATCGAGCTGCGCATCGTGCAGTTCGCCTACGAGCGGGTGGGGATCGGTCCGCGCTACATGCTCGCGCTGCTGCTGCTGTCCTTTCTCGGCAGCTACGTCAACATCACGGTGGCGCATCTCCCCCCGGAGCGCGTGTACTCGAACGAGGTCATCAGCTTCTTCGGCATGCGCTACGTGATTCCGGTGGTGCACGACTGGCCCGGCACGGTGATCGCGGTCAACGTCGGCGGTGCCGTGGTGCCGACCCTGGTCTCGGTCTACCTCATCCTGAAGAACAGGCTCTACCTGAATGGCCTGATCGCGGTCGCCATCGTGACGCTCGTCGTGCACTGGATGGCGCATCCCGTGCCCGGGGTGGGGATCGCGGTGCCGATCTTCGTGCCGCCGCTTATCGCGGCGCTCGTCGGCCTCGTGCTTTCGCCGCGGCGCGCGGCGCCGCTCGCCTACGTGGCGGGCAGCCTCGGAACGCTGATCGGCGCGGACCTCCTCAACCTGGACAAGGTGCGCGGGCTGGGCGCACCGGTCGCCTCGATCGGCGGCGCCGGGAAATTCGACGGCATCTTCCTTACCGGGCTGATCGGGGTGCTGCTCGCGAGCCTGGTCTCCGGGCAGCGCCGCGGCTGACCGCGCCGGGCGTGCGCCGCAGGCGCTGCGCGGCCGCCCAGTCGAGATCGACGTTGCCGCCCGAGAGGATCACGCCCACGCGCAGGCCCTTCGCATCGAGCCTGCCGTGAAGAAGCGCGCACGCGCCGAGCGCCCCGGTGGGCTCGACCACGAGCTTCATGCGCTCCCACAGGAAGAACATGCTCTCGAGCAGCTCGGCGTCGCTGACCGTCGTCATGTCGTCGACGTAGTGCAGCACGAGCGGAAAGGTGATCTTGCCGAGCGAGGGCGTGCGCGCGCCGTCGGCAATCGTGTCCGGGTTGTGCACGCTCTGCAGCGTGCGCGTGCGGAACGAGCGCGTCGCGTCGTCGCCCGCGGCGGGCTCGACTCCGATCACGCGGCAGTCGGGGGCGAGGCGGCGCGCGGCGATCGCGCAGCCCGAGAGCAGCCCCGCGCCCCCGCAGGGCACGAGCAGCGCGTCGAGCGGCCCGACGTCCTCGATCAGCTCCTTCGCGACGGTGCCCTGGCCGGCGACGACGTGCGGGTGGTCGTACGGCGGGATGACGGTCAGGCCGCGCTCGGCGCCGATGCGGCGCGCGAGCGCCTCGCGCGACTCGGCCTTCGGGTCGTAGGTGACGACCTCGGCGCCGTAGCCACGCGTCGCCGCGAGCTTCACGCGCGGCGCGTCCGCCGGCATCACGATCGTCGCCGGGATGCCGAGCAGCTGCCCGGCGAGCGCCACGGCCTGCGCGTGATTGCCCGAGGAGTAGGCGATGACGCCGCGGCGCCGCGCCTCGGCCGGAAGCTGCGCGAGCGCGTTGTAGGCGCCGCGGAACTTGAACGCGCCCATCCTCTGCAGGTTCTCGCACTTGAAGAAGACGCGCGCGCCGGTGAGGGCGTCGATCGTGCTCGAGGTGAGCGCAGGCGTGCGCCGCGCGACGTCGCGCAGGCGCGCGTGCGCGGCCTCGATGTCGTCGTAGCAGACTGCGAGGCTCACGCGCGCATTCTACAATCGCGCCGAAAGGAGGAATCATGCACTATTCGCAATATCGGGACCTGAAGATCCGGCGGCTCGAGCCCGGCATCCTCGAGATCGTGATGGGCGAGGAGGGCGGCGGGCTCTCGACCGCGACGGCGCGCATGCACGCCGAGCTCGCGAGCGTGTGGCTGGACGTGGACCGCGACCCGGAAACGCGGGTCGCGATCCTGCGCGGCGCGGGCAAGGGCTTCTCGGCGGGCGGCGACCTCGCGATGGTCGAGGAAATCACGCGCGACTTCGCGGCGCGCGCGCGCGTCTGGCGCGAGGCGCGCGATCTCGTCTACAACGTCATCAACTGCTCGAAGCTGGTGGTCTCGGCGATGCACGGCCCGGCGGTCGGCGCCGGGCTGGTGGCGGGGCTGCTCGCCGACGTCTCGATCGCGGCGAAGAACGCGCGCATCATCGACGGGCACACGCGGCTCGGCGTGGCGGCGGGCGACCACGCGGCGATCGTCTGGCCGCTGCTGTGCGGCATGGCGAAGGCGAAGTACTACCTGCTCACCTGCGAGCAGCTCTCGGGCGAGGAGGCCGAGAGGATCGGCCTGGTGTCGCTCGCCTGCGAGGAAGCCGAGCTGCAGGCGAAGGCGCTCGAGGTGGCGCGCAGGCTCGCGGCCGGCGCGCAGACCGCGATGCGCTGGACGAAGTACAGCCTGAACAACTGGCTGCGCATGGCCGGGCCGGGGTTCGACGCCTCGCTCGCGCTCGAATTCCTCGGCTTCTCGGGGCCGGAGGTGCAGGAAGGCATCGCCTCGCATCGCGAGAAGCGCAAGCCCTCGTTCCCGCCCGCGCCGCCGGGCTTCTGAGCGCGCGCTAGGTCTGCGGGTGAAGGTCGCGGAAGTCGAGCGTGCCGCTCGCGTCCGGCGAGAGGCGCGACTCGCGCGCCGGATCGGCCGCCGCCCGGGCCGCGGCGCTCGTCGGGGCTGCGGCCGCGGGCTGCGCGGCGGTCAGCCGCTCGAGGTCGCGCGCGATCGACTCGAGGTCGGGCCCGATGCGCCCCATGTAGGCGAGCAGCACGCGCACCGGCAGGTCGGTGAGCGTCGGATCGGGGTGATCGCGCATGTGCGAGACGTTCTGCAGGGCGGGCACGACGTGGCTCGAGCGCGTGCCGGGCATCGCGCTCTCGATGCCGTGGATGATCGCCGCCTGCGCGCGAGCGATGCCCGAAAGCAGCTCGGCGAGCTGGAGCGCGGAGATTTGCAGCATGTCCGACCTCCCGAGTGAGCCACGCTGTGCGCCGCACCCGTCGCGGAACCCCCGAGCGGATGCCCGCCCGATGGTACCATCGGCCGATCCGCCGCGGATAGCGAAGGCGTCGCGGCGCGGCTCGCGCCCCGGCGTCAGTCCTGCAGCTCGACGATGACCGGCTGGTGATCGGAGGCGCGCGTCGCCCCGTCCACGCGCACCGCGCGCAGCCGCGGCGCGAGATCCTCGGTCACGAACACGTAGTCGCAGCAGTACGGGGTGTCCGCGTAGTCGCGTTCGTGCACGCAGAACGTGGGCGCGTGCGGTTCCGCGGCATGCGCCTGCTGCCAGGCATCGAGCAGGCGCGGCACGCCCTGTGCGGCGAAGGGCTCGAGGAGCCGCGCGTGCAGCGCATCCTCGGGCGGCAGGTTGAAGTCGCCGGTGAGGATCGCCGACACGGGCCGCGCAAAAGGCTCGAACGGGCCGGATTCGTAGCGCTCCGAGGGCAGCGCGTCCGCGTGCGCGCAGGCTTCCGCGTGCAGCTCGCGCAGCCGCTCGACCTGCGCGGCGCGCTGGCGAGCGGAGTAGTACTCGAGATGCGTGGTCGCGACGCGCACCAGCCCGGCCGGGGCCGCGATCACCGCCTCGACCGCCGCGCGCTGCATGCTCGGCACCCCGGAATCGGCCGGCCAGGGCAGCAGGTGGCGGTGGACCTGGCGCACTTCGAGGCGCGAGAGGATCAGGTTGCCGAAGCGGCGCCGGCCGCGCGCGCCGTCGGGCACGTCGACGCCCCAGCCGAACGCGGCCGCATAGCCGGGGAATTCGCCCGCGAGCAGCGCCGCCTGGTCTTCGCCGCGGCTGCCCTCGAGCGCGGGGAAGTTGACCGCGACCTCCTGGAAGCACAGCACGTCGGGGTCGCACAGCTCGCGCGCCGTGCGCGCGATGCGCGCCGGGTCCACCGCGCCGTCCAGGCCGCGGCACCACTGGATGTTCCAGTGCAGCAGCCTCACCGGATCCCCGCGCGCATGAAGCTCTGCACGAACTGGCGCTGGAAGAGCAGGAACGCGAGCAGCAGGGGCGCGCTCGTCATGAGCGTCGCCGCGCTGATCACCGACCAGTCGATGCCCTGGTCGCCGGAGGAGAACACCTGCAGGCCGACGGTGAGCGGGCGCGAGCCGACCGTGTTGGTGACGATCAGCGGCCAGAGGAAGTTGTTCCAGTGGTAGCTGATCGAGACGAGCGCGTAGGCGACGTATACGGGCTTCGCGAGCGGCACGTACACCTTGAGCAGGATCTGCAGGTCGCTCGCGCCCTCCACGCGCGCGGCCTCGTCGAGCTCCCGCGGCACGGTCTTGAAGGTCTGGCGCAGCAGGAAGATGCCGAACGCCGAGGCCATGTACGGCAGCCCGATCGCGACGATCGTGTCGACCAGCCCGAGCTGCGACATGGTGCGGTAGTTCTGCACGATGAGCACGTCGGGCATGATCATCAGCTGCACGAGCACCAGCATGAACATCAGCTGCCGGCCTGAGAACGGGTAGCGCGCGAACGCGTAGGCCGCGAGCGTGCACAGCACGAGCTGGGCGGCGAGGATGGTCGTCACCAGCACGACGGTGTTCACGAAGTAGCGCGCGAAGGGCGCCGCGTTCCACGCGCGGCGGAAGTTCTCGAGCGTCAGGGGCGCCGAAGGCGTAAAGCGCGTCGCGTACTCGGGCGCGTGGAACGCCGCCCACGCCGCGTAGGCGAGCGGCAGGACCCAGAGCAGCGCGAGCGCCCACGCGCCGGCCGTCTCGAGCGCGCGGGCGTACGGCGAGGCCTGCATCGGATGCGCTTGCGCCGTCACTGGTAATGGGTGCGCTTCTCGAGGAACGCGAGCTGGGCGATCGAGGCGGCGGCGAGGATCGCGAGCAGCACGATGGTCAGTGCCGAGGCATAGCCGGAATCCCAGAACTTGAACGCCACTTCATAGATGTAGTACAGAAGCAGAGAGCTCGCGTTATCGGGCCCTCCCTTGGTCATCACGATGATGTGATCGACCAGGCGGAAGGAGTTGATGACGGCGTTGACCAGCACGAACAGCGTGGTCGGCATGAGCAGCGGGAACGCCACCCGCCGGAAGTAGGTC
>JAKALD010000181.1 GCA_021813275.1 Pseudomonadota bacterium
CCCGCCTCGAGGCCGGCCGCGCGCAGCAGCTCAGGTGCCATGCTCGGCCCCGAGGAACACTTCCACGACGCGTTCGTCGCGCACCGCGTCGGCGAGCGTGCCCTCGAAGATCTCCTTGCCCGCGTTCAGCACGATGACGCGGTCGGTGACCTGGTCGATGAAGCCCATCAGGTGCTCGACCACGAGCAGGGCGATCCCGGAGCGCGCCAGCTCGCGCAGCCGCCCGGCGACGCGATCGAGCTCGGCCGGATTGAGCCCCGCGGCCAGCTCGTCGACGCACAGCAGGCGCGGGCGCGTGGCGAGCGCGCGCGCGAGGTCGAGCATCTTCTGCTGCACGCTGTTCAGCTCCGCAGCGGGCTTGTCGGCGTAGGCATCGAGCTCGACCGAGGCGAGCAGCGCATCTTGATCGAGGTCGCCGCCGCGCCGCCCGTGCGCGGCCGCGACCGCGACGTTGTCGCGCACCGTGAGGGTGAGAAACGGCTTGGGAACCTGGAATGTGCGGTTGATGCCCTGGTGCACCAGGCGATGCGAAGGCAGCCCCCCGATCGGGCGGCCCTCGTACTGCACGCTTCCCGCGTCGGGCCCGTAGAGCCCGGTGATCACGTTGATGCAGGTCGTCTTGCCCGAGCCGTTGGGACCCACCAGCCCGAGGATCTCGCCCGGCAGCACGTGAAAGCTCACGCCGTCGAGCGCGCGGAACCCGCCGAAGCGCTTGACCAGACCCGCGACGCGCAGCAGCGGAGCGCGCTCAGGGGACATCGATTCCCCAGCGCTTGAACAGCGACACGAGGCCGTTGGGCAGGAACAGCACCAGGCCCATGATGAGCAGGCCGTAGATGAGCTGGAAGTACTGTGGGGTGGTGATGCCGATCGCGTTGTAGATGCCGTACAGGATGAGCACGCCGAGCACCGGCCCGCTGACCGTGGCCACGCCGCCGAACAGCGCGAACACGATCGCGAAGATGCTGAAGTCCGCGCTGAACACGGTGTCGGGATAGAACACCGAGACGTACCACGCGAACACGCCGCCGATCAGGCCGGCGACGAGCGCCGAGAGCAGCCAGGCGACGGTGCGCGCGCGCACCACGTCGATGCCCGCCATCGCCGCGCTCACCGCGTCCTCGCGGATCGCCTGCAGGGCGAGGCCGAAGCGCGAGTTGCGCAGGTACACGGCCAGCCCGAGCGTGGCGGCCATGACCGCGACCGCGATCGCGTAGCTGAGCTGCGGATGGTAGACGCCCGAAAGGCTGATGCCGTAGGGCCCCATGGTGATCTCGGTGAGGTTGGGGTTGGAGACGACCTGGTACACGGCGAGCGCCGCGGCGAGGTTGGCGATCGCGAAATACGCGCCCGACAGGCGCAGCAGCGGCGTGAGCAGCAGCCCGAGCACGATTGCGGCGAGCGCCCCGACGCCGAGCGCCGCGAGCGGCGCCATGTGCAGGTGGATCACCGCGAGCGAGAAGCCGTAGGCGCCGGCGCCGAAGAAGCCCACGTAGCCGAAGGGCAGGTAGCCGGTGAACCCGTAGATCACGTTCACCCCCTGCGCCAGCGTGAGGAACACGACGAAGTTGAACAGCAGCAGCTGGTTCGAGTAGCCGAGGGGCAGCAGCGCCGCGGCGAGCGTCACCGGCACCACCACCAGCAGCGTGTGGCGCAGGACCCTAGGCACGGCGCACCTGCCTGCCGAGCAGGCCGCTCGGCCGCACGAGGAGGATGAGGATCAGCAGCAGGTACGGCAGCAGGTTCGCCCAGGAGCTGAAGTAGGTCTGCATGAACATCAGCGAGACCCCGTAGAGGATTCCTCCGAGCACGGTACCGAGCGGGTTGCCGAGCGAGCCGATCACGATCACCGCGAAAGACTGGATGTTGAGGTCCACGCCCATGGCGGGCGTGGCGCTGCCGAGCATGAACGGGGCGAACACTCCGGCGATCGCCGCGAGCGCGAGCCCTGCGCCGAAGGCGATCGCCGACACGCGATGCACATCGATCCCGGTGGCGAGCGCCTCCTCGCGGTGCACCATCACCGCGCGCGTCAGGTAGCCCAGGCGCGTGCGGTACAGGTAGAAGTACACGCCGAGCACCGCGAGCGCGCTCGCCGCGGCGCTCACCATCCACGCCGCGGGAAAGGTCTGGCCGAGGACGTGCACCGGCCCGCTGCCCAGTACCCGGCCGGGGATCGAGCGCTCGCTCGGGCCGAAGCCGACGGTGGCGAGCGCCTCGATCACCTGCGACAGCCCGAAGAACAGGATGATCGAGAGCATCTCCGGGTCCCTGGCGCGCTGTAGCCGCGGCACCAGCAGGTAGTACAGCGGTACGCCCAGCGCGCCGAAGACCGCCAGCGCGATGAACACCGTCGCGATCGGGTTGAGGTGATAGAGGTTGAACAGCCAGAAGGCGCCGAAGGCGCCCAGCATCAGGAAGTCGCCGTGCGCGAGGTTGACGATGCGCATGACCCCGAACACGAGGTTCAGCCCCAGGCCCACGAGGCTGAAATACAGGCCGAACACCAGCCCGGCGAGCAGCGCGTATTCGAGCATCGCCTAGGACGCGCGCGCCGGCGCGCCCAGGCGGGGCGCCGGCGGCTCGTGATGCGGGGTGCGCCCGGCCGCGGCGGGGCTCACTTCGCCGGGTACACCGGCTTGCCGGTGGTGGCGGCGGGCGGATACACGACCACGAACTTCAAGCCGCCCTTGCCGTCGGGCACGATTTGGCCGAGCGGGGTGATCTCGCCGATCTGCGCGCCTTCGTCGTTCAGCTCGAAGGTGCCGTCGATCGTCTTGAGCTTGCCCGAGAGGGCGAAAATCGCCTTGCGCAGCGCGAGCTGCTCCATGCTCTCGGTGCCGGCGAGTGCCTTCTGCAGCACCAGGCCGGTCGTGTAGCCCGCCACCGAGTTGAAGCCGAACGCCACCTTGCCTTCGCCGTACTTCTTGTCCCAGGCGGCGCGGAATTGCGGCAGCGACATGCCGAACTCGGCCTTGTACTCGAGCACCGAGGAGGGCGTGTAGGTGTAGACGTACTCCAGGCCCTTCACACCCACGGTCTTCTCGAGGTGCTCGGTCTCGAGGCCCGGGTAGATCGCGAACTGCCACTTGAACTTGACGCCGCTGTCCTGGAGGTTGCGCAGGTACGAGATGTCGTTGTTCGGGAAGCCGAGCGTGATCACCGCGTCCGGGTTGGTCGCGCGGATGTTGTTGATGATCACGGTGTAGCTCGTGGTATTGGTTGGCACGCCCTGGTCGTAGACGATCTCGACGGGTGCGTGGGCCGCCCGGATGAAGCCGCGCACGGCGTTCGCCTGCGTGCCGGTGAAATCGTTGGTCGCGTACAGCAGCGCGATTCGCTTGATGCCGAGCTTGGGACCCTCCTGGGTGAGGAAGTCGGCGACGTACTTCGGCCAGATGCTCGATACCGGGTCGGACATCAGCACGATGTAGGGGTTGTCCTTGCTGAAGAACGCCGCGCCGGTGCCGGTCTGGTCGATGAGCAGCATCTTGTGGTCGCGCGCGATCGGCACGGCGACCGAGGTGAGCGGCGAGCCCGAGTCGGCGACCAGGATGTCGACCTTGTCCTGGGTGATGAGCTGGTTGTACAGCGTCGCGGCTGTGGCGGTGTTGCTCTGGTCGTCGTAGGCGATCAGCTTGATCGGAATCTTCTTGTGGAACGGCTTCACGTACACGCCGCCCTCGGCGTTCATCTGCTCGACCCAGAGCTTGAGGCCGTAGTGCACCGGCATAGAGATCGCGGCGAAGTTGCCCGACGAGGCGTACAGGGTGCCGATCTTGATTTCGGCCGGGGCCGCCGCGGCGCGCGCGCCGCCGGCGAAGGCGGCGAACGATGCGGCGAGCAGTGCGAAGACGAGTTTGCGGAACATCGTGGTCTCCAAGACTAGGATGGACTTCAGGGAAGGAGCCGGACCATACCGTTGTGATTCCGGCGCAGTCAATTGCGGAAAGCCGCCTGGCGCGATCCTGACAAACACCTGACGCCCCCGCGGACGCGCGGTGCTGCCTGTATAGTGTCGCGCGTTTCCCGCTCCGGCGGAGCTTTCCGAATTGACCAAAGTCACTTTGCGCCGTCCGAGCTTCCGTGCCGAGCACATCGGCAGCTTCCTGCGCCCCGATCGGCTGATGAGCGCGGTGCGCCAGGCGCGCGAAGGCAAGCTGGATCGCGCGCAGCTCGTGGCGGTGCAGGACGAATGCATCCGCGAGCTGGTGGCGCTCGAGGAGCACCTGGGCCTCTCCTCGGTGACCGACGGCGAATTCCGCCGGCGCGGCTGGTCGGCCGGCTTCATCGACGCGGTCGAGGGCTTCGGCCTGCGCGAGGGCACGCTGCTCGGCTTCCGCGACGAGAAAGGGGGAAAGGGCGGCGCCGCCTCGCCCTACGCCAAGGCGCGCCTGCGGCGTACGCGCGGCATCGCGACCGACGAGTTCCGCTTCCTGAAGAAGGCGGTGAAGTCCGGGCTGCCCAAGGTGACCCTGCCGTCACCGGACGTGATGCACTACTTCCTCGGGCCGAGGAGCGTGGACGAAGCCGTCTATCCCGACATCGAGCAGTACTACGCGGACCTGATCGGCATCTACCGCGCGGAGATCGCGGAGCTCGCCGCGCTGGGCTGCACCTACCTGCAGCTCGACGACACTGCGCTGCCCTGCAACTGCGATATGCACGCGCGCGCCGAGGTCCGGGGGCGCGGCGAGGACCCGGACCGGCTCACCGATCGCTACGTGAGGCTCGTGAACGACGCGCTCGCTGCCTGTCCGCTCGGCATGGCGAAGGCCACGCACATGTGCCGCGGCAATTTGAAGGGTGCCTGGATGGCCGAGGGCGGCTACGAGCCGATCGCCGAACGGGTATTCGGCGGCTTGAACGTGGATGCCTTCTTCCTCGAGTTCGACAGCGCGCGCGCCGGGGGTTTCGAGCCGCTGCGCTTCGTGCCCGCGCCCAAGCGCGTCGTGCTCGGGCTGGTGAGCACCAAGACGCCGCAGCTCGAGTCGGCCGACGCGCTCAGGCGCAGGATCGACGAGGCGGCGAAGTACGTGCCGCTCGAGCGCCTGGGACTGTCACCGCAATGCGGCTTCAGCTCGGCGCCGGGCGCGGGCCAGCCGCTCACGCCGGACGACCAGAAGCGCAAGCTCGAGCTGATCGTCCGGGTCAGCGCCGCCGTGTGGGGCGCACGCTGAGGGCGCGCACCGCGGCGCGGCCTTTTTTGATAGCCTGACGCGCATCGGCAAAGGGGGGCGGCCGCGGCGGCGCTGCACGGCGGCCCGCGCCAAGGCATTTCGGGGGGAATCCTTGCAGCCCGCGGCGAGCACGGCGATCCGCGAGCCGGAGATCCGGCTGACATCGGCAGCAGACGGGGGGACGGCGGTCGCGCTCTCGGGCGCGTGGGACATCCGCGCCCTGCAGGCGCGCGCCACGGAGCTCGGCCGGGCGCTCGCGCGGCACGCGCGCGCGACGAGCTGGGACCTGACCGAAATCCAGCGGATCGACCACATCGGCGCGCTGCTCATCTGGCGCGCCTGGGAGAAGCGCCGCCCCGCGGCGCTCGCGCTGCGCCCCGAGCACGAGGCGCTGTTCGCCCGCCTCGGCGCGCCCCGCGAGACTTCCGCGGCGCGCGCGCGCGCCGACTGGCTCGAGCCGCTGCGCTCGCTCGGCGACCTCGCCGCCGCGCTTGCCGGCGGTGCGCTCGAGATCGTCCGTCTGCTCGGCCAGGTCATGCTCGACGCGCTCGCGGTGCTGCGCGACCCGCTGCGCGGGCCGTGGCGCGAGATCTCCGCGGGTGTGTATCGCACCGGGGCCCAGGCGCTCGGCATCACCGCGCTCGTCGGCTTCCTGATCGGCGTGGTGCTCTCGTACCTGTCGGCCGAGCAGCTCAGGGACTTCGGCGCCAACGCCTTCGTCGTCAACATCGTCGGCATCGGCGTGGTGCGCGAGCTCGGGCCGATGCTCGCCGCGATCCTGGTGGCGGGCCGCTCCGGCTCGGCGATCACCGCGCAGCTCGGCGTGATGCGCGTGACCGAGGAGCTCGACGCGCTCGCCGTCATGGGGATCCCGCAGTCGCTGCGGCTGGTCTTTCCCAAGGTGGTCGCGCTCGCCGTGGCGGTGCCGCTGCTCGTGCTGTGGACGGACGCGATCGCACTCGCCGGCGGCATGCTCTCGGCCAAGTGGCAGCTCGGCATCGGCTACCGGACTTTCGTGCAGTCGCTGCCCGCCGCGGTGCCGATCGCCAACTACTGGATCGGCCTCGGCAAGGGCGCGGCGTTCGGCGCGCTGATCGCGCTCATCGCCTGCCACTTCGGGCTGCGCATCGAGCCGAATACCGAGAGCCTCGGCGCGGGCACGACGCGCTCGGTGGTCGCCGCGATCACCGTGGTCATCATCGTGGACGCGCTGGTCGCGGTCATGTTCTCCGGTGTCGGGATGGGGCTGCGATGAAGCCGCTCATCGAGATCGAGGGCCTGTGGACGGTGTTCGGCGACAGCGTCGTGCACCGCGACCTGAACCTGAGCGTGGCGCCGGGCGAGGTGCTGGCGCTGGTCGGCGGCTCGGGCAGCGGCAAGACGACGCTGCTGCGCCAGATGCTCGGCCTCGAGCGCCCGGCGCGCGGCGTCGTGCGCGTGTTCGGCATCCCGCTGCACGGCGTGCCGGCCGCGCAGCTGCGCCGCCTGCGCAAGCGCTGGGGCGTGCTCTTCCAGGAGGGCGCGCTCTACAGCGCGCTGTCGGTGTTCGACAACGTCGCGCTGCCGCTGCGCGAGCTGCGCTGCTTCGACGAGGGCTTCGTGCGCGACATGGTGATGCTCAAGCTCGCCATGGTGGACATCGAGGCGCGCCACGCGGACAAGATGCCCGCCGAGCTCTCGGGCGGCATGGTGAAGCGCATCGCGCTGGCGCGCGCGCTCGCCCTCGAGCCGGAGCTGCTGTTCCTCGACGAGCCGACCGCCGGCCTCGACCCCGACCGCAGCGAGAGCTTCGTGCGGCTGGTCGCGGAGCTGCGCCGCGAGCTCAAGCTCACGGTGGTGATGGTGACGCACGATCTCGACACGCTGGTGGCCGCCGCCGACCGCATCGCGGTGCTCGCCGAGCAGCGCGTGCTGGTCAGCGGGACGCTCCAGGAGGTCGTCGCCGCCAGGCACCCGTTCATCGTCAATTTCTTCCTCGGCGAGCGCGGCCTGCGCGCGCTCGCCGCGCTGCGCCCACTGACTCCGGGCGGCGCAGCCGGGATCCGGTAGACGCAGCGCAAGGAGGAGCCGTCATGGAGAACCGTGCCCACGCCCTGGCCGCGGGGCTGTTCGTGGTGCTGCTGGGGAGCGCGCTCGCCGCGGTCGCGGCCTGGCTGCAGCGCGACACGCGATCGCTCGCCACCTACGTCATCGCGACCACGAAGCCGGTGTCCGGCCTGAGAACCGAGGCGCCGGTGCGCTATCGCGGCCTAGACGTCGGCAAGGTCGAGGCGATGCGCTTCGATCGTGCGGTGCCCGGGCAGATCCTCATCACGATCGGCGTCGATGCGAGCATGCCGCTCACGCGCGCGACCTACGCCCAGCTCGGCTACCAGGGAGTGACGGGCCTCGCGTTCGTCGAGCTCGACGACGACGGAACGGCGGCGGCCGCGGCGCTCAAGCCGGGCCCGGATGCGCGCCTGCCGCTGAGATC
>JAKALD010000182.1 GCA_021813275.1 Pseudomonadota bacterium
GCTGAGCGCGCGCTACCGGGTGGTCTGCCCGGACATGGCCGGGCGCGGCGACTCGGACTGGCTGCCCGATCCGATGCTGTACGCGATCCCGCAGTACGTCGCGGACGTGGTGACGCTGATCGCGCGGCTCGACGTCGAGACCGTGCACTGGCTCGGCACCTCGATGGGCGGGCTGATCGGCATGGCGCTTGCCGCGCAGGCGGGCGCGCCGCTGGCGAAGCTCGTGCTGAACGACGCCGGGCCCGTGATCGCCAAGGCCTCGCTCGAGCGCATCGCCACCTATCTCGGCACGGCGCCGACCTTTCCGAGCATCGAGGCGGCGGAGCGTTTCGTGCGCACGGTGAGCGCGCCCTTCGGCCCGCACAGCGACGTACAGTGGCGCTTTCTCACCGAGGTGGTGCTGCGCCGCAATGCCGACGGCAGCTACCGCCTGCATTACGACCCGCGGATCGCCGAGCCGTATCGGGCCCACATGCCCGAAGGCGATCTCGAGCTCTGGCCGATGTACGACGCGGTGCGCTGTCCGACGCTCGTGCTGCGCGGCGCCGATTCCGACCTGCTGACGCGCGCGACCTGCGCGCAGATGGCCGCACGCGGCCCGCGCGCGAGGGTCGTCGAAATCCCGGGCGTCGGCCACGCCCCGACGCTGCTGCACGCCGAGCAGATCGCCATCGTGCGCGACTTTCTGCTCGCGGGATGAAGCGGCCGCGCGGCTTGCGCCGAGCTGGCGCCTCGCCGTGCGCGAAACGCCGTGAACGGGCGTGACGGCTTCGAGTCATAATTGCGTCATGGATCGCCGGACCTTCTTCGCGTTTGCCGCGGCCGCGGTGCTCGCCGCGCCCGAGGCGCACGCCATGGCGAGCGACGCCGCGCCGAGCGGCGTGTTCCAGGAATCGTTCCTGGTCTTTCCGGACGAGGTGCGCGACGCGGCCAAGGCCGGCAAGCGCGTGATCGTCTTCATCGAGCAGGAAGGCTGCGTGTACTGCCAGCGCATGGCCGAGGTGACCTTCGCCGATCCGCAGGTCAGGCGGCTGCTCGAGAGCAGGTTCTACATGGTGGCGCTCGACCTGTACGGCTCGCGCGACACGGTGTGGGTCGACGGGCGCAAGCGCAGCGAGAAGGCGCTCGCGCGCCACCTCGAGGTGCGCGGCACCCCGACCATCCTGCTGCTCGACGAGCACGGCGCGGTCCTCTGGCGCCTCGTCGGCTACCGCGCGCCGCGCGAGTTCCTCGCCGTCCTGGAGCAGACGCGCGGATAGCCCGGCCCGGGCGGGCGCCCGCTAGATCTTCCGCCCGCTCTTTTCCCAGTGCGGGTCGCGCAGCCGGCGCTTGAAGATCTTGCCGCTCTCCTCGCGCGGCAGCCGCTCGTGCTGCTCCACCACCCTCGGCACCTTGTAGTGCGCGATGCGCTCGCCGAGAAACGCCTTCACCGCCGCGCCATCGAGCCGCGCGCCGGGCTCGGGCTCGATCGCCGCGGCGAGCACCTCGCCGAATTCGGGGTCCGGAATGCCGAACACCGCGCAGTCGCGCACCCCGGGCATGGCGTGCAGCACCGCCTCGATCTCGGCCGGGTAGATGTTGACCCCGCCCGAGATCACCATGTCCGCGGCGCGGTCGCAGATGTACAGGTAGCCCGCCTCGTCCACGTAGCCCATGTCGCCGAGCGTCCACAGCCCGTCGCGCTCGAGCGCGCGCCGCGCCTGCGGGTTGTTGTTGTAGGTGAAGTCGGGATAGGCGGGCTGGCGCGCGTAGACGAGGCCGACTTCGCCGGCCGGCAGCGCGCGGCCCTCGGCATCGAGGATCCTGAGCGCGCCGGCGCCGACCGGGCGCCCTGCCGAGCCCGGCCGGTCGAGCGCCTCCTCGGGGGTGATCGAGGTGACCACGCCCGCCTCGCTCGAGGCGTAGCACTCGTGGATCACCGGGCCCCACCATTCGATCATCGCGCGCTTCACCTCGGGCGGGCAGGGCGAGCCGGTCGTCGACACGAAGCGCAGCGAGGAGAGGTCGTAGCGGCGCTTGACGCTCTCGGGCAGCTTCAGCAGGCGCACGTACATCGTCGGCACGAGGTAGGCGTGGGTCAGGCGGTGGCGCTCGATCAGCGCGAGCGTGCGCTCCGCGTCGAAGCGCGGCTCGAGCGCGAGCAGCCCCTCGAGCTGCAGCGCCTGGATCGCGTACAGGTTCGGCGCGCTGTGGTAGAGCGGCCCGGGGAGCAGGGCGCGCATTCCCGTCTCGATGCCGAAGCCCTTGTAGCGCGCCTCGCGCGCGAGCTCGGCCACGCGCGCCGCCTCCTCGCGCCGCGGCGGCAGGCGGCGCACGCCCTTCGGCCGGCCGGTGGTTCCCGAGGTGTACGGCATGTTCCAGCGCGGCGTGCGCGGTTCGCCCGCCCAGCGCGGCTGCGCGGCGAGCCACGCGCTCCACTCGCGACTGCCAGCCGGAACGCGCACGCGCTCGGGCGGAACGCCGTAGGCGCGGCGCGTCGCCGCCTGCGGCGCGACCACGATCTGCTCGACCCCGGCGGGGACCACGCCTTCGATCTGCGGCAGCAGGTCGGCGTGCACGACGAGCGCCTTCGCGCCGCTGTCGGCGAAAATCCAGCGCGCCTCCTCGGCCTTGAAGTGCCAGTTGACCGGGCAGTGGTAGGCGCCCAGGCGGCTCGCCGCGAACGCGGCGACCAGGAACGCGGGCTCGTTCCTGAGCATGACGCCGACCACGTCGCCTTCGGCGACGCCGAGCCGCTCGAAGCCGCTCGCGGCGCGCAGCACCGCGTCCTCGAAGGCCCGCGGGCCGATCTCGCGCCCGTCGAATAGCAGCGTTCCTGGCATTGCGCCTCGCGGGATGACGCGCGCAAGTATAAGCGCCCGGGCTGCTACCATCGCCGCTTCGGAAAGGAGCCAACGCCGTGACCGACTTCGCCCCGACCGCGCGCACGAGAGTGAAGCGCCTGCCCAAGCGCGCCCGCTACGACCGCGAGACCGTGTACGCGATCCTCGACGCCGGCTTCGTGTGCCACGTGGGCTACGCGATCGGGGGCCAGCCCTACGTGACGCCGACCAACTATTGGCGCGAGGGCGACGCCGTGTACTGGCACGGCTCCTCGGCCTCCCGCATGCTGCGCCACCTCGAGCAGGGCGTCGAGTGCTGCCTGACGATCACCCACGTGGACGCGCTCGTCCTCGCGCGCTCGGCGTTCCACCACTCGGTCAACTACCGCTCGGCGATGCTCTTCGGCCGCGCGCACAAGATCGACGATCCGCGCGCGAAGCTCGCGAAGCTCGAGGCGTTCGTCGAGCGCATGGTGCCGGGGCGCTGGCGGGGCTTGCGCCCGGTGACCGAGCAGGAGCTGAAGGCGACCACCGTGCTCGGCATGGCGCTCGAGGAGGCCTCGGCCAAGATCCGCAGCGGCCCGCCGATCGACGACGAGGCGGACTACGCCCTGCCGATCTGGGCGGGAGTCGTGCCGGTGCGCGCGGTGCGCGGCGCGCCCCGGGACGACGGCAGGCTCGCGCCGGGCACGCGCCTGCCCGGCAACCTCGCCGACCTGTCGCACCTCGGCCTGGAACGGAGCTGAGCGCTCAGAGCGCGCCGATCGCGAGGCCGGCGGCGAAGGTCGCGCCGAGCTCCTCGCACTGCGCGAGCACTTCCGGCGTGAGCGCCTTGAGCGCGATGATCGCCTCGTGCGCCTTGCGCAGCCGCAGGCCGGTCACGATGCGCTCGACCGAGCTCTGCGCGCCGCTGCCGTCCTGGCCCGCGCTGATGAAGAGCGCGTAGGGCCGGCCCGCGACCTTGCCCTCGCAGGGGTAGAACACGCGCTCCAGGAAGTCCTTCATCATCCCGGACACGTAGCCGAACGTCTCCGGCGTGCCGAGGAGCAGCGCGTCCGCGCCGAGCAGGTCCTCCGGGCCCGCCTCGGCGGCGCGCTTGACCACGACCTGCACCTCGCCTTCGGCCTCGGCCTCGGCGAGCGCGCGGCGCGCGCCGTGCTCCACCGCCTCGGCCATCCGCGCGGTCTTGACGCCGTGGGTGTGAAAGACGACGAGCAGCGTCTTCATGCGCGCAGCCTACTCGCGGGGTCCTGCCGGTAGAAGAGCGCGAGCTGCCGGTACACCTCCGGATAGCGCCGCCGCAGCTCGCGCGGCTGCTCGAAGAACGCTTCGCTCAGCACGGCGAAGAACTCGGACGGGTGCTCCGCGGCATACGGATCGAGCCAGGTTTCGCGGCCGCGGTCGAGCGCGTCGCAGAAGCCCTCGTAGGCGCTCGCGAGCGCGGCGCGCCAGGCCTCGCGGTCCATGCCGGCGTGCAGCGGCGGCACCCCGTCGGCCACGCCGTTGGCCATGTCGAGCTTGTGCGCGAACTCGTGGATCACGACGTTGATCTCCTCCTCGCGCGGCTTGCCGGGACGCCTGCCGCGCCCGGCCGAGCCGACCGCGTCCCAGGACAGTACCACCGGTCCTCCGGGCCAGGATTCGCCGGCGAGCTCGTCGTCCCACTCGTGCAGCACGCCGTCCTCGTCCATCTCGGCGCGCCGCACCCGGAAGTCGCCGGGATAGACCACGATCCCGGTCCAGCCCGAGTACCAGTCGAGGCCGAGCTCGAGGATCGGCAGGCACGCCTGCACCGCGATCGACAGCCGCATCGCGTCGTCGAGCTCGAGGCCGCGCGCCGCGCTGAGCTGCTTCTCGGCGAGGAACAGGAGCGCGAGCTGCTGCAGGCGCTCGAGCTGCGCGGGCTCGAGGCCGGCGAGAAAGGGCAGGGCACCGGTCACCCGGCGCCACAGCTCCGGGTCGATGCGGCGGCGCGCGAGCACGCGCCGCCGCCGCCAGGTGCGCAGCCACCCCATCTCAGGCCGCGCGGCCGCGCACGGCGAGCCACACGCCCGAGAAGATGAGCGCGATGCCGACCGCGTGGTAGAGGTGGAGCCGCTCGCCGAGGAAGGCGACCGCCATCAGCGCGCCGAAGAACGGGATCAGGTACAGGTACGCGCCGGCGCGCCGCGGGCCGATCGCCTGCACGCCCTGGCCCCAAAGCTGGTAGCACACCACCGAAGGGAACACGCCGAGGTAGGCGATGCCGAGCATCGGGCCCCAGGAAAGGTCGACCCGGCCGCCCGCGGCGAGGTCGGCGGCGTAGAGCGGCAGCATCGGCGCCATCCCGAACAGCGCGCAGGCGAGCAGGAAGCTCATGTGCGAAAGCGCGGGCGGCTTCCAGCGCAGGCAAACGGTGTACAGCGCCCACAGCGCGACGTTGCCGAGCAGGAACAGGTCGCCGGGATTGACGCGCCAGGCGCGCACGGCCTGCGGGTCGAGGCGGCTCACGATCGCCAGCACGCCGCAGAACGACAGCGCGACGCCCGCGAGCGCGCGCGCCCCCGCGCGCTCTCGAAACAGCAGCAGCCCGAACAGCGGGATGAGCGCGGGCGTGACCGCCTGGATCAGCACCGCGTTGGTCGCGGTCGTCTCGCGGATGCCCAGGTAGCCGACGACGTTGTAGACGCCGGTCCCGGTGACGCCGAAGAACAGGATCCGCCCCCAGTGCGCGCGCACCACCGGCCAGTCGCGCGCGAGCTCGCGGCCGGCGAGCGGCACGAGCACCGCGATCGCCGTGGCCCAGCGCCAGAACGCGAGCCCGACCGGCGTCACCTCGAGGTGCACTGCGCGCGCCACGATCCAGTGGCCCGCCCAGAACAGGGCGGTGAGCGCGAGTAGCAGGTGCGCGGAAACTCCGGGGCGGTCGCGGGTGTCTGACATGCGGCCCGCTACAATACCCGCTGCCGCCGCCTCGATAAACCGCGTTCCGCTCCCGGTCATGGTCTCGGTCGTCCAGCTCCGCCCGCAGAGCCGCGCCGCCGCGCTCGATCCGATCGCCGCGGGGCTGGGCGCGGCCGAGCGCGCGCTCATCGGGCGCGCGCTCGAGTTCGCCGAGCCGCTGTACTCGGGGCAGAGCCTGTCCACCGGAGAGCCGACCTGGCCGCACGCGCTCGGGCTGGGCGCGAGCCTCGCGGCGATCGGCATGGACCCGGAAGCGCGCGCCGCCGGGGTGCTGTTCGCCGCGTCGAAGGGCCCCGGCGCCCTGGAGGCGCTGCGCGCGGCGTTCGGCGAGGAGATCGCGGCGCTCGTCGGCGGGGTCGAGCGGCTCTACCAGCTGCGCGTCGCGACGCGGCCCGAGCAGTGGGGCGGCCCGGCCCGGGCCCGCGAGGCCGAGCAGCGCGAGGTCCTGCGCAAGATGGTGCTCGGCATGGTCGAGGACATCCGGGTGGTGCTGATCCGCCTGGCGAGCCGCACCCAGACGCTGCGCTTTTTCGCGCCGCGCACGGGCGCGGAGCGCGCCGGCTACGCGCGCGAGACGCTCGACATCTACGCGCCGCTCGCCAACCGCCTCGGCGTGTGGCAGCTCAAGTGGGAGCTCGAGGACCTGTCGTTCCGCATCGTCGAGCCGGAGCTGTACAAGCGCATCGCCGGGATGCTGGACGAGAGGCGCGTCGAGCGCGAGCAGTACATCCGCGACGCGATGGGGCAGCTCGCGCGCGAGCTCGCCGCTACCGGCCTCGCGGCCGGGATCGCCGGCCGCCCCAAGCACATCTATTCGATCTGGAACAAGATGCGCAGCAAGGGGCTCGACTTCTCCGAGCTGTACGACGTGCGCGCGCTGCGCGTGATCGTCCCCGAGGTGAAGGACTGCTACACCGCGCTCGGCGTGGTGCACGACCTGTGGCAGCCGATCCCGAAGGAGTTCGACGATTACATCGCGCGCCCCAAGGGTAACCAGTACCAGTCGCTGCACACCGCGGTGATCGGGCCGGGCGGCAAGACGCTGGAAGTCCAGATCCGCACCGAGGCGATGCATCGCCACGCCGAGCTCGGCATCGCCGCGCACTGGCGCTACAAGGAGGCGGGTGCGGAGACGCGCGCCGACAGCGCGTTCGCGCAGAAGATCGCCTGGCTGCGCGAGCTGCTCGCCTGGCGCGACGAGGTCGCCGAGGGCGCGAGCTGGGCGGAGCGCACGCGCCGCGCGGCGCTCGACGACACGGTGTACGTGCTCACGCCGCAGGGCAGGGTGGTCGACCTGCCCGCGGGCTCCACGCCCATCGATTTCGCCTACGCGCTGCACACCGATCTCGGCCATCGCTGCCGCGGCGCCAAGGTGGACGGCCAGATCGTGCCGCTCGACACCGCGCTGAAGAGCGGCCAGCGGGTCGAGATCGTCGCCGCGAAGAGCGGCGGGCCGTCGCGCGACTGGCTCAACCCGGAGCGCGGCTTCGTGCACAGCCACCGCGCGCGCCAGAAGGTGCGCCAGTGGTTCAACGCGCAGGCGCTCGCCGACACGGTCGCGGCCGGCCGCGCCGTGGTGGAGAAGGAGCTCAAGCGCGAGGGCCGGGCGCCCGCGAAGCTCGAGGCGCTCGCGACGAAGCTCGGCTTCGCGAAGCCCGACGACCTGTTCGCGGCGGTGGCGCGCGACGAGGTGAACCTGCGCCAGCTGCACGTCGCGCTCGGCGCGATGAGCGGCGCGGCGGCCGGCCCTGCACCGCGCCCGGCCGCGCCGCCGCAGGCCCGCCGG
>JAKALD010000183.1 GCA_021813275.1 Pseudomonadota bacterium
GCTCGCCGGGCGGAAGCGTGCCGTCGCAGATCGCGTCGAGGATCGCGCGGTAGGTCTGGTCGAGGAGCCGCGCCGGCGGGGCGAGGCTCGGCATTGTCCTGGCGTCGTTCATGCGGCTCTCGGCTTGCGGCGCAGGCGCCGGCTGTGGCACCATTCCGCATTCTACATACTGTATTCCGAAAAGCCATGGCCGAAGCGATTCGGGTCATCGTGGCCAAGGTCGGCCTGGACGGCCACGACCGCGGCGTGAAGATCGTGGCGCGCACGCTGCGCGATGCGGGCATGGACGTGATCTACACCGGCCTGCATCGCACGCCCGAGGAGGTCGTCGAGGCCGCGGTCCAGGAGGACGTGGACGTGCTCGGCGTGAGCATCCTCTCGGGCGCGCACATGACGGTCTTCCCGCGGCTGCTCAAGCTCCTCGCGGAGCGCGACGCCGAGGACGTCATCGTGGTGGGCGGCGGGGTCATGCCCGAGGGGGACGTCGCGCAGCTGAAGGCGCTGGGGGTGAAGGAAGTCCTGCTGCAGGACACGCCGCCGGAGGCGATCGTCGCCACGATCCGCCGCCTGGTCGCCGAGCGCGGGCCGAAGTGATGGAAAGCTGGTCGTTCCCTCCGGCCTACGATCCGGAGTACTTCCCCGAGCGCGGCGCGCGCTACTGGTTCGCGCGCCGCGAGACGATGCCCGCGGGCGAACGCGAGGCGGCGATCCTCGAGCGCCTGAAGGAGGTGACGCGCTACGCCTACGAGCGCGCGCCGTTCTACCGCAGGAAGTGGGACGAGGCGGGCTTTCACCCGGAGCAGCTCAGGAGCCTCGAGGACTTCGAGGACAAGGTGCCGGTGATCACGAAGTCCGACCTGCGCGAATCGCAGGCGCGGGCGCCGATGTTCGGCGATTACCTGTGCGTGCCCGAGGCCGAGATCCATCACATCCACGGGACTTCCGGCACCACCGGCCGGCCGACGGCGTTCGGCATCGGCCGCGCCGACTGGCAGGCGATCGCGAACGCGCACGCGCGCATCATGTGGGGGATGGGCCTCCGCCCGGGCGACACGGTGTTCGTCGCGGCGATCTTCAGCCTCTACATGGGCTCGTGGGGAACGCTCGCGGGCGCCGAGCGGCTGCGCTGCAAGGCGTTTCCCTTCGGCGCGGGCGCGGCCGGCATGACCGCGCGGGCCGCGCTGTGGCTCGCGAACTTCAAGCCGAAGGCCTTCTACGGAACGCCCTCCTTCGCGCTGCACCTGGCGGAAGTCGCGCGCGCCGAAGGCTACGAGCCGCGCGACTTCGGGCTGCAGGCGATGTTCTTCTCGGGCGAGCCCGGGGCCTCGGTCCCCGGGGTGCGCGACCGGATCCGGAGTATCTACGGCGCGCGCGTGATCGACTGCGGCTCGATGGCCGAGATGACGCCGTTCATGAACGTGGCCGGGAGCGAGCAGAGCGACCAGGGGATGCTGTGCTGGCAGGACGTGGTGTACACCGAGGTGTGCGATCCGAAGACCTTCCGCCGCGTGCCTTACGGCGCGCGCGGCACGCCCGTGTACACGCACCTCGAGCGCACCTCGCAGCCGATGATCCGGCTGCTCTCGGGGGACCTCACGCTTTGGGTGAACGAGCGCAATCCCTGCGGGCGCACCTATCCGCGGCTGCCGAACGGCATCTTCGGGCGCATCGACGACACGATCACGGTGCGCGGCGAGAACGTCTATCCGAGCGAGATCGACGCGGTGCTCAACCAGCTGGCCGACTACGGCGGCGAGCATCGCATCGTCATCACGCGCGCAGCCGCGATGGACGAGCTGCTGGTGCGCGTCGAGGCGGCGCCCGGGGTGTTCGAGCGCGGCGCCGAGGCGCCGCTCGCGATGCGGGCGGAAGCCGGCGCGCGCCTGCAGAAGGTCCTCGGGCTGCGGGCGCTCGTGGAAATCGTTCCGCCGGGCACGTTCCCGCGCACCGACTTCAAGGCGCGCCGCGTGGTCGATGACCGGGAGGTCTTTCGCGAGATGCGCGAAAGGCTGGGGCGCTAGCCGTGCAGGGCGGGCTGCCCTCCCTCGAGCTCGTCGAGCGCGTGTGCAGCGGCGAGCGGCGCGCCGTCGCGCGCATGCTCTCGCGCGCGGAAGCGGGCGGCGAGGAGGCGCGCGAGGCGCTCGACCTCCTCTACCGCCGCGCCGGGCGCGCCCACGTCGTCGGCATGACCGGCGTGCCGGGAAGCGGCAAGTCGACCCTCGTGGCGAAGCTCATCGCCGCCGCGCTCGCCGCCGGACGCAGGATCGGCGTGGTGGCGATCGATCCTTCGAGCCCGTTCTCCGGTGGGGCGATCCTCGGCGACCGCATCCGCATGGGCGAGGTGTCGGGCCATCCTGCGGTGTTCGTGCGCAGCATGGCGAGCCGCGGGGCGCTCGGCGGGCTCGCGCCCGGCACGCTCGAGGCCGTGGACGTCCTCGACGCGGCGGGCTACGACATGGTCTTCGTCGAGACGGTCGGCGTGGGGCAGGACGAGGTCGACGTCGTGCGCGCCGCGCACACGACGGTGGTGGTGTCGGCGCCCGGGCTGGGCGACGACATCCAGGCGATCAAGGCCGGCATCCTCGAGATCGCCGACGTGCACGTCGTGAGCAAGGGCGACAAGCCGGAGGCCGACCGGACGGTCACGGACCTGAAGGCGATGCTCGGGCTCGCCCTGCCCGCGGCGGGCCTGAAGCGCCCCGTGCCGGTCATCAAGACCTCGTCCGCCCGGGGCGAGGGCATCGGCGAGCTGCTGGCGGCGATCGACGCGCATCGCGACCACCTCGTGGCGAGCGGCGAGTACCAGGGACGGCGCCAGGCGATCCGGGAACGAAGGACGCTCAAGGCTGCCGAACAGATCCTGCACGAGGAATTCGAGCGCCACCGCCAAGGGCGTATGGCAGACTTGGTCGCCGAGCTCGCCGCCGGAACGCTTTCGCCGCAGACCGCCGCGCGACGGCTCGTGGCGCGCATCGGCACGGAGATCGTCCCATGAGCAAAGAGCTCGATGAGCTTCGGCGCCAGCTCGAAGGCTGGGAGCGAAACGAGCTCGCGGCCTTCCTGAAGAAAGCGCCCGAGCGGCGGCCGGAATTCCGCACCAACACGGGCTTCCCGGTGAAGCGCGTCTACACCGCGCTCGACCTCGCCGAGACGCCGCCCGAGGACATCGGCCTGCCCGGGCAGTACCCGTATACCCGCGGGGCCTATCCGACGATGTACCGCGGGCGGCTGTGGACGATGCGCCAGATCGCGGGCTTCGGCACGGCCGAGGACACCAACCGGCGCTTCAAGTACCTCATCTCGCAGGGCCAGACGGGGCTGTCGACCGACTTCGACATGCCGACCCTCATGGGCTACGACTCCGACCACCCCATGAGCGAGGGCGAGGTCGGCCGCGAGGGCGTGGCGATCGACACGCTCGCCGACATGGAGCTGCTCTTCGACGGCATCGACCTCGAGAACATCTCGGTGTCGATGACGATCAATCCGTCGGCCTGGATCCTGCTCGCCATGTACATCGGCGTCGCGCAGAGCCGCGGCCTCGACCTGAACAAGCTCTCCGGCACGATCCAGGCCGACATCCTCAAGGAGTACATGGCGCAGAAGGAGTGGGCCTTCCCGATCCGCCCCTCGGTGCGCATCGTGCGCGACTGCATCACCTACTGCGCGCGCAACATGAAGCGCTACAACCCGATCAACATCTCGGGCTACCACATCTCGGAGGCGGGCTCCTCGCCGCTCGACGAGGTGGCCTTCCCGCTGTGCAACCTCATCACCTACGTCGAAGAGGTGACGAAGACCGGCCTGCACGTCGACGAGTTCGCGCCGCGCCTCGCCTTCTTCTTCGTCTCGCAGGGCGATTTCTTCGAGGAGGTCGCCAAGTTCCGCGCGGTGCGCCGCGCGTACGCCAAGATCATGAAGGAGCGCTTCGGCGCGCGCAATCCGGACTCGATGCGCCTGCGCTTCCACACCCAGACGGCCGCGGCGACGCTCACCAAGCCGCAGTACATGGTGAACGTCATCCGCACCACGCTGCAGGCGCTCGCCGCGGTCCTCGGCGGCACGCAGAGCCTGCACACCAACGGAATGGACGAGGCCTTCACCATCCCGACCGAGGAGGCGATGAAGATCGCGCTGCGCACGCAGCAGGTGATCGCCGACGAATCGAACGTCGCGAACGTGATCGACCCGCTCGGCGGCTCCTACTACGTGGAGCACCTCACCACCCGCATGGAGCGCGCGATCTTCGAGGTGATCGAGGAGGTCGATCGCCGCGGCGGCACGATCAAGCTCATCGAGGAGGGGTGGTTCCAGCGCCGCATCGCGGACTTCGCCTACGAGACCGCGATCAAGAAGGCGAAGGGCGAGAAGGTCGTGCTGGGCGTGAACAAGTTCGTCGAGCCCGACGAGAGGGTCGCGATCGAGACGCATCCCTACGATCCCACCACCGCCGTGCGCCAGATCGAGCGCTTGAAGCGCGTGCGCCGTGAGCGCGATCAGCGCAAGGTCGAGGGCCTGTTCGAGCGGCTCGTCCAGGTCGCGCGCGACGAGGGCGAGAACATCATGCCGGTCACGATCGAGCTGGTGCGCGCGGGCGCGTCGATGGGCGAGATCGTCGAGCGGCTGAAGGCGCTCTGGGGCACCTACCGCGAGACGCCGGTCTTCTAGGTCGATGATCGTCCTGCCCTACCTGCGGCACGAGCCGCGCGTCGGGAGCGCGGTGAGCGCGCATGCTTCGGCGGCGGTCATCGGCCGCAGCCGGCTCGAATCCGGCTGCACGCTGGGCGAGCTCACGCTCGTGCGCGCCGACGGCGAGGACGTGCGCATCGGGACCGACTGCTGGTTCGGAGAAGCGAGCACCGTGCACATCGCCGACAGCGTCTTGCCCGCCGTCATCGGCTCGCACGTCACGGTGGGACGCTACGCGCTCGTGCATGCCTGCACGGTGGGCGACGATTGCGTGGTCGGCGAGCATGCCGCGGTGATGGACGGGTCGGTCGTCGGCCGGGGCGCGGTGATCGCCGCGCAGAGCATCGTGCCTCCCGGCAAGACGCTCGAAGGCGGCTGGCTCTACGCCGGTGCGCCCGCGCGGCCGGTGGAGCGCGTCACGCCCGCGCTGCTCGAAACCCTGCACGAGGCGCTGCGCAGCGAGGCGGGCGCGGAGATTCCCCACGTATCGGCCCCGGTGCGCGCTCCGAGGCTGCGCCATGCGCCGGGCACGGGGGCAGGCCAATCGTTCGGACCGGGCGTCTTCGTCGCGCCGACCGCGAGCATCGCGGGCCGCGTCGCGCTGGGCGCGCGCTCGAGCATCTGGTTCGGCGTCGAGGTCGATGCGGGCGAGGCGACGGTCGAGATCGGCGAGGAGACCAACGTGCAGGACAACTCGCGCCTGTACGGCGGCAAGGCCGGCGAGGACATCCGCATCGGCCCGCGCGTGCTGATCGGGCACAACGTGCGCATCTTTCCGAGCACCATCGAGGAGGGCGCCATCATCGGCATGGGCGCGATCGTCGGCGAAGGCACGATGGTGAGGCGCGGCGCGTGCGTCGCGGCGGGCTCGATTACCGAGCCCGGGACCGAGGTGGCTGCCGGCCAGGTGTGGTCGGGGCGGCCTGCCCGGGCGGCGCGCGTGCTCTCGGACCGGAACCGCCAGGAGTTCGCGCGCGCGGTGGAGATCTACGTCCTGTACGCGGCCAATTACCTCGGCGGCCGGGCGCAGTCCTGACGCGCAGGCGGCGCCCTCCGCCGTCCTCTTGCATTTCGCGCCCGAGCCCTCATACTTACGGGGTCGAATTGGTCTTTGGGTCGTCCGCAGCATCCTCCGGATGTCACTTCCGGTCTTCCCCCATCGGTAATTTGATGCCGTGCGCCCTTTTGGCGCGCGGCGACATGAGTACTGGAGAGATCTTATGCCGACCGGCACCGTCAAGTTTTTCAATGCGACCCGAGGCTTCGGCTTCATTCAGCCCGACGGAGGCGGCAAGGACGTGTTCGTGCACATCTCGGCCGTCGAGCGCGCCGGGCTGTCCGGGCTGAACGAGAAGCAGAAGGTTTCGTACGAGCTCCAGGAAGGCCGCGACGGCAGGACCTCCGCGGTCAATCTGAAGCTCGTCTGATTCGGCGAGGCGCGGGTGGCGCGTGCCGCCCGCGCTCGCGTTCCCAACGTGCGGTGATCACGGCTTCCGGCGCGCCGGGGGCCAAGGGGTAATTTTCGGTATGGCAAAGGAAGAGCTCATCGAAATGCAGGGCGTGGTCAGCGAGGTGCTGCCCAATACGCAGTTCCGCGTCGTGCTGGACAACGGCAGCGAGGTGCTCGCCTACGCCTCGGGCAAGGTCAGGAAACACCGCATCCGGATTCTCGCGGGCGACAAGGTCGACCTCGAGATCTCGCCCTACGATTTGACCAAGGCGCGCATCAACTTCAGGCACAAGGACGAGCGCCCCGCCCCCGCCGCGGCGCCGCGCCGTCCGCCCCAGGCGCGCCGGCGCTGAGGTCTCCGCTAAGGCGTTTCTCGGCGCCCGCGATGCGATCCGTTCACGCTTCGCTCAGGCTGGCGCTCGCGGCGGGGCTCGCGCTGCTCATCGCGGCCCCGGCGGCGCTCGCCGGGGCGATCCCGATGGCGCAGGGCCCGGGCGGCGTCCCGACGCTCGCGCCGCTGCTCGAGCGGGTGACGCCCGCGGTGGTGAACATCGCGGTGCTGCAAAAGAGCCCCGAGGAGGACAACCCGCTGCTGCAGGACCCGTTCTTCCGGCGCTTCTTCGGCCTGCCCGAGAGCTCGCAGCCGCAGATGGCCGCCGGCTCCGGCGTGATCGTCGACGCGAAGAACGGCTACGTGCTCACCAACCGTCACGTGATCAAGGACGCGACCCAGGTGATGATCACGCTGAAGGACAACCGGCGCTTTCCCGCGCGCGTGATCGGCTCGGACGCGGGCACCGACATCGCGGTGCTGCAGATCAAGGCCGAGCACCTAAGCGCGCTGCCCTTCGGCGACTCGGACGCGTTGCGCGTCGGCGACTTCGTGGTCGCGATCGGCAACCCCTTCGGCATCGGGCAGACGGTCACCTCCGGCATCGTGTCGGCGCTCGGCCGCTCGGGGCTTTCGCCCGAAGGCTACGAGGACTTCATCCAGACCGACGCGCCGATCAACCCGGGCAACTCGGGCGGCGCGCTGGTCGACCTGCGCGGCGAGCTGGTCGGCATCAACTCGGCGATCATCGGCCCTTCGGGCGGCAACGTCGGCATCGGCTTCGCGGTGCCCTCCAACATGGCCCACGCGGTGATGGAGCAGCTCATCCGCTTCGGCAAGGTCAAGCGCGGCCGGCTCGGGATCAGCATGAAGGACCTCACGCCGGAGCTCGCGCGCACGCTCGGCGTCACGGCCGAGGAGGGCGCGGTGATCGCCGAGGTGCAGAACGATTCGCCGGCGGCGCGCGCCGGCCTGCAGCCGGGCGACGTCGTGGTCGCGATCGACGGGCGGCCGGTGCGCAGCGCGGCCGAGCTGC
>JAKALD010000184.1 GCA_021813275.1 Pseudomonadota bacterium
GACGCGCGCGAGGAGCAGGTTCCAGTCGCGCAACAGGTAGAACAGCACCACCGGCACCAGCAGCAGGTTGACCACGAACCCCACCAGCGCCAGGCCGCCGACCTTGAGCGAGCCGAGTAGCTGCGTGACGAGGCCTTCGCGGCTCGCGAGCAGGCCGCGCGCCGCGCGCTTGATGGTATCCACGTCGAGTTGGAAATTGACGCCGTAGTGCTGCTTCAGCCACGGCCCGAGCTCCTGGTTGACCCAGGTGAGGAAGGTCGGCAGGCGGCCGGCGAGGACCTGCAGCTCCCTGTAGAAGAGGGGCAGGATCACCAGGCCGAGCGCGACGATCAATCCCAGGGCGAGCAGCAGCACGAGCAGGACTGCCAGGCTGCGCCGCAGGTAGCGGCCGGTGAGCCGCTCGACCAGCGGATCGAGGATGTACGCGAGAATCCCCGCGAAAAGGAAAGGCGCGAGGATCGGCCCGAGCAGGTAGACCAGCACCGCCGCCGCGACCGCGATCGCGAACCAGGCCCAGAGCTGCCCCCTGGCGAGGACCGGCGCGGTCATGTCGGGTAGAATCGGACGCAAAGCGTAGAACTCTAGCACGCCGCGCCGCGGCGCCTGCCTACCGATCATGCCAGAGCGGCTCTCGTACCGTGACGCCGGCGTCGACATCGACGCGGGCGACGCGCTCGTCGAGGCGATCAAGCCCTATGCCAGGCGCACCATGCGGCCCGAGGTGCTGGCGGGCATCGGCGGCTTCGGCGCGCTGTGCGAGATCCCCCGGAAGTACCGCCATCCGGTCCTGGTCTCCGGCACCGACGGCGTGGGCACCAAGCTCAAGCTCGCCTTCGCCCTCGGCCGGCACGACACGGTGGGCATCGATCTCGTCGCGATGAGCGTCAACGACGTGCTGGTGCAGGGGGCCGAGCCGCTGTTCTTCCTCGATTACTACGCCTGCGGCAGGCTCGAGCGCGAAGTCGCGGCTGCCGTGATCCGCGGCATCGCGCGCGGCTGCGAGATCGCGGGCTGCGCGCTGATCGGCGGGGAAACCGCCGAGATGCCCGGCATGTACCCGCGAGGCGAATACGACCTGGCAGGATTCTGCGTCGGCGTGGTCGAGCGCGAGCGCATTCTCGACGGATCCGGCATCCGCGCCGGCGACCGGCTCCTCGGGCTCGCCTCGAGCGGCGCGCATTCGAACGGCTACTCGCTGATCCGCAAGATTCTCGAGCGCACGAAGCCCGATCTGGGCGCGGACTTCCACGGCCGGCCGCTGGGCGAGACGCTGCTCGAGCCGACGCGCATCTACGTGAAGTCCGTGCTGGCCCTGCTTGAGGCGGTGCCGGTGAAGGGCCTGGCGCACATCACCGGGGGCGGGTTGACGGGCAACGTGCCGCGCATGCTGCCTCGCGGCACCCGCGCGCTCATCACCCGCTCGACCTGGCCGCTGCCGCCGCTGTTTGCCTGGCTGCAGCGCGCCGGTGGCGTGGCCGACGCGGAGATGCATCGCGTCTTCAACTGCGGCATCGGCATGGTCGCGGCGGTCGCGCCGGAGCACGCGGCGCGCGCCGCGGAGCTGCTGCGCGCGGCCGGGGAGACGGTCTACGAGATCGGCGCGATCGAGCCGGGCGAGGGCGAGCCCGAAGCGCTCGTCGCCTAGGCTGCGCTGCCGGTCGTCACGAGCCGCGCCGCGCGAGGTAGATGCCGGCGAGCACCACGAGGCCGCCGGCGATCTGTGGGACAGTCATCGGCTCGCCGAGCAGCACCCAGGCGAAGGCCGCCGCCATCACCGGCTGGAAGAGCAGGCTCACCGAGGAAAACGCCGCGGGCAGGTGGGCGAGCGCATAGGCGATCAAGCCCTGACCGGCGGCGTGCGAGATCAGCGCGAGCCCGACGAGCTTCAGCCAGCCCGCGGCCGAGGCGGGCAGCATCTGCTCGCCCGAGGCCAGGGCGACCGGCAGCAATAGCGCGGCGGTGATGCTGGTCGTGACCGCCATGAGCCGCAGCGTCGCCGCGCCGCGATCGCGCAGGCCCTTCACCGCGAGCAGATAAGCCGCGTAGAACACGGCGGTGACCACGCCGAGCGCGTCGCCGAGGAGTGCGTGCGGCGAGAACCCGACGCTCGTGCGCACCAGCGTCGCGACGCCGGCGAGCGCCGCGGCGAGACCGAGCAGGAACATGCGCGAGGGTTTCTGGCCCCAGAACAGCCAGGCGGCGAGCGTCACGAAGATCGAGGCGAGGTTGGCGAGCAGGGTCGAGTCGGCGACCGAGGTGAGCTTGATCGAGGTGTGCCAGAAGCCGAGATCGCCCGCGAACGCCGCGCCGGCGGCGAGCAGCAGCGGACCGAGCGGTCGGGAGGGGCGCCGTGCCGGCTGTCCGGGCGCGAGCGCCGCCAGCAGCCACAGGGCCGGGACCGCGAGCGCGACGCGCCAGAACGCCGATGCCGTCGGGCCGGTCTCGGAGACGCGCACGAAGATCGGCGAGAGCGCGATGCAGGTTGCGCCGAGAAACAGCGCGCCGAGAGCGAGGCCCGCGCCCGCCTTCGCCGGGAGTGCCGCGGATTGCATGCTCCGGCGATGTTACCCGGCTTTGCGCGCGCCGCGGTGCTAGAATTTTTTCACGCCCATGGCCGCGCCGCGCTTCGTTCACCTTCGCTTGCACAGCGAGTACTCGGTGACGGACGGTATCGTCCGCATCGAGGAGGCCGTCGCGCGCGCGGCGGCCGACGCCATGCCCGCGCTCGCGCTCACCGACGCCGCGAACGTCTTCGGCATGGTCAAGTTCTACCGGGCGGCGCGCGCGCACGGCGTCAAGCCGGTGGTGGGCGCCGACTGCTGGGTGCGCAACGAGATCGACCGCGACAAGCCTGCGCGGCTGCTGCTGCTGTGCGCGACGCGCGCGGGCTATCTGCGGCTCTGCGAGCTGCTGTCGCGCGCCTGGCTCAGGAACCAGCACCTGTCGCGCGCCGAGATCGAGCGCGGCTGGCTGGCCGAGGGCGGCAGCGACGGCCTGATCGCGCTCTCGGGCGCGGACGCGGGAGACGTCGGACAAGCGCTCGCGGCCGGCAACCGCGCGCTCGCCGAGCGCCTCGCGTGCGGCTGGGCGGAGCTGTTTTCCGGGCGCTACTACCTCGAGCTGCAGCGCGCGGGCCGCCCGCAGTCCGAGCCGCTGTTGGCCGCGAGCGCCGAGCTCGCATCCGCGCTCGGCCTGCCAGTGGTCGCCACGCATCCGGTGCAGTTCCTCGAGCCGGACGACTTTCGCGCGCACGAGGCGCGGGTGTGCATCGCCCAAGGCTACGTGCTCGGCGACCAGCGCCGGCCGAGGCTGTTCACGCCCGAGCAGTATTTCAAGTCGCAGGCGGAGATGGCCGAGCTGTTCGCCGACATCCCGCAGGCGCTGGAAAACTCCGTGGAGATCGCGCGCCGCTGCAATCTCGAGATCGAGCTCGGCAAGAGCCGGCTGCCGCGCTTTCCCACCCCGGAGGGCATCGGCGTCGACGAATTCCTGCGGCAGCAGGCCGAGGCCGGGCTCGCCGTGCGGCTCGAGAAGCTCTTTCCTGAGGCTGCGCGGCGCGCGCGCGAGGGCGCGCGCTACCGCGAGCGGCTTGGGTTCGAGATCGGCACGATCGTGCAGATGGGCTTCGCCGGCTATTTCCTGATCGTGGCGGACTTCATCAACTGGGCGAAGCGCAACGGCGTTCCCGTCGGCCCCGGGCGCGGCTCCGGCGCCGGCTCGCTCGTCGCCTACTCGCTTGGCATCACCGACCTCGACCCGCTGCGCTACGAGCTGCTGTTCGAGCGCTTCCTCAACCCGGAGCGCGTCTCGATGCCGGACTTCGACATCGATTTCTGCCAGGACGGGCGCGACCGCGTGATCGATTACGTGCGCCGCAAGTATGGCGAGGACAGCGTCTCGCAGATCGCCACCTTCGGCACGATGGCGGCGCGCGCGGTGGTGCGCGACTGCGGCCGCGTGCTCGATCTCGGCTACAACTTCTGCGACCAGGTCGCGAAGCTGATCCCGGTGCAGCCGGGCAAGACCATCACCCTGCAGATGGCGCGCGAGATGGAGCCGCTGCTCGCCGAGCGCGAGCGCAGGGAGGACGAAGTGCGCGAGCTGCTCGCGCTGGGCGAAAAGCTCGAGGGGCTGACGCGCAACGTCGGCATGCACGCGGGTGGCGTGCTGATCGCGCCGGGGCGGCTGACCGAATTCTGCCCGCTGTACGCGGCCGAAGGGACCGCGAACGCGGTGTCGCAGCTCGACAAGGACGACGTCGAGGCCGTCGGGCTGGTGAAGTTCGACTTTCTCGGGCTCACCACGCTGACGATCCTCGACTGGACCCTGCGATACGTGAGGCGGCTCGATCCGGCCTCGACGCTCACGCTCGACGACATCCCGCTCGATGATCCGGCGACCTACCGGCTGTTCCAGCAGGGCCAGACCTCGGCGATCTTCCAGTTCGAATCTCGCGGCATGCGGGACCTGCTCAAGCAGGCCCGCCCGGACCGGCTCGACGACCTGATTGCGTTGAACGCGCTCTACCGTCCCGGACCGATGGACCTGATCCCGGACTTCATCGCGCGCAAGCACGGCGAGCAGCGCGTGGAGTTCCTGGATCCGCGCCTCGAGCCGATCCTGGGGCCCACCTACGGCATCATGGTCTACCAGGAGCAGGTGATGCAGATCGCGCAGGTCATCGGCGGCTACACGCTCGGCGGCGCCGACCTGCTGCGGCGTGCGATGGGCAAGAAGAAGCCTGAGGAGATGGCCAAGCAGCGCGACATCTTCCTCGCGGGCGCCGAGAAGAACGGCTTGAGCCGGGGAAAGGCGACGCAGCTGTTCGACCTTATGGAGAAATTCGCCGGCTACGGCTTCAACAAGTCGCATGCCGCGGCCTACGCGCTGGTCGCGTTCCAAACCGCCTATCTGAAGACGCACCACGCTGCCGCGTTCATGGCGGCGAACCTCTCGGCGGTGATGGACGACACCGACAAGGTGCGCGCGCTTTACGAGGACAGCCGCGACAACGGCCTCATCATCCTGCCGCCGGACGTGAACGTTTCCGAGTACCGCTTCGTCCCGGTCGATCGCCGGACCATCCGCTACGGGCTGGGCGCAGTGCGCGGCACCGGGCGCTCCGCGATCGAGGCGATCGTCGAGGCGCGCCAGAGCGCGCCGTTTGCCGATCTGTTCGACTTCTGCCGCCGCGTGGACAAGCGTGCCGTCAACCGCCGCGCGATCGAGGCGCTGGTGCGCGCCGGCGCCTTCGACGCGCTCGAGGCCGACCGCGCCCGGCTGCTCGCGAGCGTCGGACGGGCGATGGAAGTCGCCGAGCAGCAGGAGCGCCACGCGGCGCAATCGAGCCTGTTCGGCGAGGCGGAAGTGCGCGGCGCGATCGCGTTGCTCGACGCGAAGCCCTGGGACCTGCGCCAGAAGCTCACCGAGGAGAAAGCCGCGCTCGGCTTCACCCTGTCCGGCCACCTGTTCTCGGTCTACGAGCGCGAGCTCGCCGGGTTTCCGCGCACCGCCCTCGCCCGGCTCGCGCCTGCCGAGCACCGCGTCTGGCTCGCCGGTATCGTCGCCTCCGCACGCAGCCAGATGACGCGCCGCGGGCGCATGATGGTGGTCATGCTGGACGACGGCACGGCGCAGGTCGAGATCTCGGTGTTCAACGAGCTCTACGAGCGCCACCGCGACAAGCTGAAGGAGGATGCGCTCTTGGTCGTGCAGGGCAAGGTCCAGCGCGACGATTTTTCGGGCGGCCTGCGCGTGACCGCGGATGAGCTGCTCGATCTTGCCGCGCTGCGCGAGCGCTATGCGGCTCGCCTGCGCATCGCGGTGAACGGGCAGGCCGACGCGAAGCGGCTGCGCGAGGTGCTTGCGCCGTACCGGGCCGCGGGCGCGTGCCCCGTGCTCGTTCACTACGAGGGAGGCGCGGCGTCGTGCGACGTCGCCCTGGGCGAGAGCTGGAAGGTGCGCCCGGACGCGCGCCTGATCGAGGATCTTTCGGCCTGGCTCTCCGCCGAGAGCGTGCAGGTCGTCTACGCGAACGGCGCAGCTGCCTGACGCGCTCAGGCGGCCCAGCGCACGGTGCAGGGCGGTCCGAGCAGGCGTTTGAAGTGCCGGTACCAGCCGTTTTGCAGGAGCTCCCCAGGATCGTAGCGGCGCTTTGCCGCCAGAAAGGCGGCGAGCTGCGGGTAGCACGCCAGCACCTGATCGAGCGAGGCGTCGAATCCGGCAGCGATGGGAAACGAGCCGCCCAGGCGCAGCGCCTCGGCGATGATCCAGCGGTGCGCTTCAGAGGCCTGCACGTCGCCGCTCAAGGTAGGCCGCGAGCGAAGCTGCAGCGTGACCCACGCGAACTCGCGCGTCGCCCAGCACAGGAAAGTCTCGCTCTCGGCGAGGGCGCGGCGCATACGCACGCCCGCGAGCTCGACGCGACGCTCCGCGGCTTGCGTGCGCACCGAGTCCAGAAACTGCTCGAGCCGCTGCGGGGGAACGAGCGCCTCGGCGACGCGCGCCGCGCCGGGCGGGCGCGGCGCCTGCCAATCCCGCACGGTGGCGCGCTCCGCGTGGCGCGCGCTGTGCGCAAGCGAGCCCAGTCGCAGCGTCACGCTGTAGAGCATCCCGAAAACGCCGTGGCCGCCGAGAATGAGCTGCAGAAGCTCGCGGTTGCCGTGGCGTGCGGCGCGCCGCAGCTCGCCGTCCGCGGTCACGAACGTGGCGGCCTCGACGTGGGTTGCGACCGGGCGGCCGTCGGGGCCCGGCGCGTTGGAAACGACGCTTTCCCCTATCGTGGGCGCCAGACCTTCGGTTGACGCGAAGGGGCTCGCATCGCAGCCCGCTTGCTGCGCCTGCGCCGCGAGCGCACGCCACGTGGTGCGAGCCTGCACCTCGACCAGGCCGCCCGCGCAGTCAAGGCGCAACACCCGGTCGAGCTCCGACACATCGACCGCGAGGCGTTGCCGGCGTGCTCGCTGCAGAGCGCTGCGCAACTCGAGCGCCGAGCGCACGCGCACGGCGGGAATCGGATGGGCTGGGCCGACGGCGCCCTGCGCCCCGGAGACGATCGTCGCTTGCATGGGCGTCCTCCTTTTATTGCAGTGCGGGAAGGCATTCTTCGCAGCTCGATGATGCGGCGCAACAGCGCTTTGGCGAGTATCAAAATCTGATACCGTCAGGCTCATGACAGCTGCCAGCCGCTTCGTCGAGGCCCTCAAGGATTGCCTGCGCGCCCGTGGGATGACCTACCGCGACGTGGCGCGCGCGCTCGGTTTGTCGGAGCCGAGCGTGAAGCGGATGTTCTCTCGCGGCAGCTTCACGCTGGCGCGCGTCGAAGACATCCTGAAGCTGCTCGATCTCGATTTCCACGAGGTGGCACGCATGAGCCGGGCGCGCGGCGACGGCCCGGTCGAGCTGAGCGAGCAGCAGGAA
>JAKALD010000185.1 GCA_021813275.1 Pseudomonadota bacterium
GCCGTGCCTGGCCGATGCGCAGGCGCAGCGCGTCGCGCACCTCGTCGAGCTGGGCGCGCGCGGCGTCCTGCTCGGCCCGTGCGCGCGAGACCTCGCCGCTGCGCGTGCCGAAGTCGAACACATCCCACGAGAGCACCCCGGCGATCGTGTCGGAGGGCGCTGAGAGCCCGAAGTGCGGGTCGTTCCACTCGTGCTGCAGCACGACGTTGAAGCTCGGCCGGTAGGCCGAGCGCGCCGCGTCAACGGCGGCGCCGCCCGCCTCGACTTGGTGCTCGAGCGCCCGCAGCTCGGGGTTGTTGGCGAGCGCGCGCTCGAGGAGCTGCGCGGCATCGCCTGCGGCCATGGGCGGCGCGGCGGGCGGCCCGAGCTCGATCGGCTCCTCGGCCGGCAGGCCGGTCAGCACGCGCAGCCGCTCGAGCGCATCGGCGGCCGCGTCGGTCGCGGCCTGGCGGCGCAGGCGCGCCTGCGCGAGGTTCACCCGCGCGGTCAGCTCGTCGCTCCTGAGCGCCGCGCCCTGCTTGAACATGCGCGTCGCGGTGTCGAGCAGCGCGGCCGCGGCCTTCTCGGAGGCGGCCGCGACCTGCACCCGGGCGCGCGCGGTGCGCAGGCCTTCGAAGGCCGCGAGCACTTCGTAGGTGAGCGCCTGGCGCGCCGACGCGTCGCCCATGCGCGCGGCTTCGACGAGGCGCGCGGCGCGCTCGACCTGCGCCTGCGTGCGCCCTCCCGTGTAAACGGGAACGTCGACTTCGAGCTTCGTGTTGAAATTGTTGTATGCCCCGGGCCGGTTGAGCGCCTCGGGCGCCACGCCGAGCGAGCCGGGGCCGGTGAACTGGTCGGCGCCGAAGTCCGCGAACGTCGCCCCGCGCTGGCTCAGGCGCTCGCCGAGCACCGTGAGCGGATTGTCGCTGCGCGTGCCGGCCGCGCTCAGGCGAAGCTGCGGCAGGCCGGCGCCGCGCGCGGCCTGCTGCGCGCCCGCTGCGGCGGCCGCCTGCGCCTCGGCCTCGCGCAGCCGCGGGCTCGAGGCGAGCGCGAGCTGCAACGCTTCGGGAAACGAGAGCGTGCGCGCGAGCGCAGGCGCGGCCGGCACGGCGAGCAGCGCGCTCGCGAGCCCGAGCAATGCTCTCCGAAGGCTTGGCAGCATCCACATACTCCCCATAGTATACGAGGGCGCCGCGGAATTCAAGCCTGTTCTGTAGGACTCGGCTGGTGCCGGGCCGTATACCCCCACGCAGTATGGGAAAAACGGGTCAGGCGCCGGCGCGCGACACCGGCCGCTCGGCGGTCTCGCGGCGGCCGGCGCGCTGCATCGCCATGGCCAGCCCGCCCAGCTCGTTCGCGAGCATGCGCAGCAGATCGTCGAGGGTGACGATGCCGAGGAGGCGTCCGTCGCCCGCGACCACGGGAAGGCGCCGCACGCCCTTGTCCTGCATCGTCTCGATCGCCTCGAACACGCCGTCGTTCTCGCCGGCGAGCGCGAGCTCGCGCGCCATTACGTCGCGCACGGTGAGCGACTCGGGGCGCACGCCGTTCGCCGCGACCACCGCGACCACGATGTCGCGGTCGGTGACGATGCCGATCGGCCGCGTCACGCCTTCCGCGCCGTCGATGACGATCAGCGCGCCGACGTGGTGATCGCGCATCAGCCGCGCGGCCTCCCGCAGGTCGGTGTCGCCCTCGGCCACGACCACCATGCGGCTGCAGATATCCTTGATCTTCATGAGGTCTCCGGCATGCTTTGCCCGAGGACAGCCTAGCCCCCATGCGCGCCCCGGTTTTGACCAGGATCAACGGGACCCCGCGCCGCGCCGGTAGCGTGCGCCGGTAATGGCTGCACGCGACCCGAAAGCTGAGGCGCCCGAGTGGTGGCGCGAAACGCCCGCGGCGCTCGCGCAGGCGCTCGGCAGCGGGCCGCAAGGCCTGGGCGAAGCGCGCGCGCGCGAGGCGCTCGAGCGCTACGGTCCCAACGTGCTCGTGCCGCGCCATCGGCGCACCGCGCTCGCCGAGCTCCTGCTGCGCTTCCGCAATCCGCTCGTGCTGCTGCTCGTGGCCGCGGCGGCAGTGTCGGCCGGCACCGGCGACGTCGCGAGCGCGCTCATCGTGGTCGCGGTGCTCGCGGCAAGCGTCACGCTCGACTTCGTGCAGGAGCGCCGGGCAGGCGACGCGGTCGAGCGGCTGCGCGCGCTGGTGCGCCTGACCGCGACGGCGATCCGCGACGGCGCCGAGCGCGAGGTGCCGGCCGCGGAGCTCGTGCCGGGCGACGCCGTGCGGCTCGCCGCCGGCGACCTGGTGCCCGCCGACGGCGTGCTGCTCGCCGCGCGCGACCTGTACCTGAACCAGGCGACGCTCACCGGCGAGCCGTTCCCGGCGGAGAAGCACGCCGCGGCGCGCGCCGGCGAGGCCGATTCGCCCGCCGACTGCGACGGCGTCGCGCTGATGGGCGGCCACGTGGTGAGCGGCACCGCGACGCTGCTCGTCGTGCGCACCGGCGCCGCCACGCAGCTCGGCGGGGTCGCCGGGCTGATCGAGGCGCGCGCGCGCCCCAATCCCCTCGAGATCGGCGCGCGCCGCTTCGGCCTGATGATCCTGCGGCTCACCGTGTTCATGGTGCTGTTCGTGCTGCTGGTGAACGCGCTCGCGCACCGGCCGCTGCTCGAGTCGTTCATGTTCGCGGTGGCGCTCGCGGTGGGGCTCACCCCCGAGCTGCTGCCGATGATCGTCTCGGTGACGCTGGCGCGCGGCGCGCTGCGCATGGCCGCGCAGGAGGCGATCGTCAAGCAGCCGGCGGCGATCTACTCGCTCGGCGCGCTCGACATGCTCGCCACCGACAAGACCGGCACGCTCACCGAGGGCCGCATCGAGCTCGAGCGCCACCTCGACGCCGAGGGCGCCGACAGCGAGCGCGTGCTCGAGCTCGCTTTCGTCAACAGCGCCTTCGAGACCGGGCTGAAGAGCCCGCTCGACCAGGCGATCCTGCGCCACCGCCACATCGCGCTCGAGGGATGGAGGAAGGTGGACGAGGTGCCGTTCGACTTCGAGCGCCGGCGCGTCTCGGTGCTCGCCGACGCGCCCGAGGGCGAGCGGCTGCTGATCGTGAAGGGCGCGCCCGAAGAGCTGCTCGCGCGCTGCGACCGCTACGCGCGGGCGGGCGGAGACGCCGCCGAGCTGGACGGCGCGGCGCGCGGGCGCGCGCAAGCGCTGTTCGAGTCGCTCGGCGAGCAGGGCATGCGCGTGCTCGCGATCTGCTGGCGCGAGGTCGAGCGCACGCGCACCGTCGCCACGGTGGGCGACGAGGAGCACCTCACGCTCGCCGGCTTCGCGGCGTTCCTTGATCCGCCGCGCGCCGACGCGCGCGCCGCGCTCGCCGAGCTCGCCGCGCGCGGCGTGGCCGTGAAGATCCTCACCGGCGACAACGAGCGCGTCGCGAGCCACCTGTGCACGGTGCTCGGCCTGCGGGTCGAGGGGGTGCTCCTCGGCCGCGACATCGAGCGGCTCGACTTCGAGGCGCTCGCCACGGCCGCGCAGCAGGCGACGCTCTTCTGCCGCGTCTCGCCCGCGCAGAAGACGCGCATCATCGCCGCGCTCAGGCAGCGCGGCCACGCGGTCGGGTTCATGGGCGACGGCATCAACGACGCCCCGGCGCTGCGCGGCGCCGACGTCGGCATCTCGGTGGACGGCGCGGTGGACGTCGCGAAGGAGGCCGCCGACGTCATCCTGCAGCGCCACGATCTGATGGTGCTGCTCGCGGCGATCGTCGAGGGGCGGCGCACCCACGGCAACATCATGAAGTACCTGAGGATGGGCACCAGCTCCAACTTCGGCAACATGTTCAGCATGGCGGGCGCCACGCTGTTCCTGCCGTTCCTGCCGCTGCTGCCCGTGCAGGTGCTGCTCAACAACCTGCTCTACGACCTCTCGGAGATCCCGATCCCGTTCGACCGCGTCGAGGACGCCGAGACGCGCTCGCCGCGCACCTGGAACCTCGCGCCGATCCGCAGCTTCATGCTCGTCTTCGGGCCGCTCTCGTCGCTGTTCGACTTCCTCACCTTCGGCCTGCTGCTGTGGGCCTTCCACGCCGGGCAGGAGCTCTTCCGCACCGGCTGGTTCGTCGAGTCCGTGGCGAGCCAGGTGCTCGTCATCTTCCTCATCCGCGGGCGCGCCGGGCCGTTCGCCGGGCGGCCGCATCCCGGGCTGGTGGCCGCCGCGCTCGCGGTGGTCGCCGCGGCCGCGCTGCTGCCGTTCACCCCGGCGGCCGCGTTTCTCGGCTTCGCCGCTCCGCCCGCGCCGCTCGTCGCGGCGATCAGCGCGCTGGTGGCGCGCTACCTGCTCCTCGTCGGGGCCGTCGCGCAGCGCCTGGCGGCGCGGCTGTTTCCGTAAGCGCGGGCAAGCACCGCGCCTCTTTGGGGTTCAATCGATCTCGGTTTTTTCGCAGGGGCTGCCGTTCGTCCCTGCGAAAAAGCCGAGAAATCGGGATACCCAAACCGGCGCGACGCATCGACACCGTGCGCTGCCTGGGTTTCTGGCTTCTCGGCTTTTCGGTAAGGGCGAAAGGCTGCCCTTACCGAAAAGCCGAGATCGATTAAAAACCCAACCGCGCGCGATGCATCAATTCCGTGCGTCCCTTCTGCCGCGCGCACCGAATCCATGCGCGTCGGGCCCGCGCACGGCCTCGCTTCCCCGTGCACCAGGCATGGCACGGTCATTGCGGATAGGCCGCTCGAGGCAGCTACGGCGGCCGGGGACCGATCCAACTCAATCAGAGAGGACAAGCATGAAACGACGCACATTCGTGAAAGGGCTCGCGCTCGGCGCCGCGACCGCGGCGAGCGGGCTCGCCGCGCCGGCGATTCTGGCCAAGGGCAAGACCGTCAAGGTGGGCGTGCTGCATTCGCTCTCCGGCACGATGGCGATCAGCGAGACGGTGTTGAAGGACATGGACCTGTTCACCTTCGAGGAGATCAACAAGAAGGGGGGGGTGATGGGGCACATGATCGAGCCGGTCGTGGTCGACCCGGCCTCCAACTGGCCGCTGTTCGCCGAGAAGGCGCGCCAGCTCCTCACGGTGGACAAGGTGGCGGCGGTGTTCGGCTGCTGGACATCGGTGTCGCGCAAGTCGGTGCTGCCGGTGTTCGAAGAGCTGAACGGTCTGCTCTACTACCCGGTGCAGTACGAGGGCGAGGAGCTCTCCTACAACGTGTTCTACACCGGCGCCGCGCCGAACCAGCAGGCGATCCCGGCGGTCGAGTACCTGATGAGCGAGGACGGCGGCGGCGCGAAGCGCTTCTTCCTGCTCGGCACCGACTACGTGTACCCGCGCACGACCAACAAGATCCTGCGCTACTTCCTGCACGCGCAGGGCATCACCGACGCCGACATCGCCGAGGTCTACACGCCCTTCGGCCACAGCGACTACCAGACGATCGTCGCAGACATCAAGAAGTTCGCGAGCGGCGGCAAGGCCGCGGTCGTGTCGACCATCAACGGCGACTCGAACGTGCCGTTCTACAAGGAGCTCGGCAACCAGGGGGTCAAGGCGACCGACATCCCCGTGGTCGCGTTCTCGGTCGGCGAGGAGGAGCTGCGCGGCGTGGACACCAAGCCGCTCGTCGGGCAGCTCGCGGCGTGGAACTACTTCATGTCGCTCAAGAACCCGGTGAACGCCGCCTGGAAGGAGAAATGGGCGGCCTACACCAAGCGCAAGAAGCTGCCCTACGCGTCCAAGCCGCTCACCAACGACCCGATGGAGGCGAGCTACATCGGCATCCACATGTGGAAGCAGGCGGTCGAGAAGGCGGGGACCTTCCAGGTCGACAAGGTGATCGCCGCGATGGGCGGGCAGAAGTTCAACGCGCCCGACGGCTTCACGATCGAGATGGACCCGCAGAACCATCACCTGCACAAGCCGGTGTTCATCGGCCAGGTGCGCGCCGACGGCCAGTTCGACGTTGTCTGGAAGACGAAGGGCCCGATCAAGGCCCAGCCCTGGAGCCCGTACCTGCCCGAGGACAAGGGCAAGAAGGACGTCCCGGAGAAGATGACGAAGAAGGCCTGAGTGCGCAACGTACTCCTGGCCCTTGTGCTCGCGCTGGCGGCGTTCGCGCCGCCGGCGCTGGCGCTGGACGCGGCCACCGTTCAGAAGCTCGCCCTGGGCGACTCGAGCGACGACAAGATCGCCGCGATCAACGCGCTGCTCGAGTCGGGCGACGAGCAGGCCGAGCCGCTGCTGCGCGCGCTGCTCGCCGGCAACGTGCAGACCTCGGGCGACCGGGTGCTCGTCATTCACGGCAGCACCGCGACGGACGCGGTGACCGGCGCGCGGGTCTCGCCGGCGCCCGCCGACGCGAGCGACGTCGTGCTCAACAACCGCGTCCGCGGCGTGCTCGACGCCGCCGTGTCCGCGCTGCGCCTGGTCTCGCGCGACCGGGCGACGCGCCTGAAGGCGGCGCGCGAGCTGGCCGACGACCCGCGCGCCGCGGCGCTCCCGGTGGTCGACAAGGCGCTCGCGCGCGAGACCGACCCGGAGATCAAGGCGCTGCTCGAGATCGTCTCGGCCTCGGTGCACCTGCACGCCGGCTCCACGGCCGAGCGCCTCGCCGCGATCCGCACGCTCGCGCGTTCGGGTAACGCCAAGACCGAGTCGCTGCTCGCGCCGCTGGTCGCGAAGAAGGGCGACGGCAGCTTCGCCGAGCCCGATCCGGCGAACCGCGCGGCCGCGCAGGCGAGCCTCGACGCCGTGCGCGAGCGCCTCGCCTGGGGCGACCGCGCGGGGCTGCTCTTCGCGGGCCTCTCCCTGGGCAGCATCCTGATGATCGCCGCGCTCGGCCTGGCGATCACCTACGGCCTGATGGGCGTGATCAACATGGCGCACGGCGAGCTGATGATGCTCGGCGCCTACGCCACCTACGTGGTGCAGAACCTGTTCAAGGCTTACGCGCCCCACGCGTTCGGCTGGTACCTGGCGGCGGCGGTGCCCGCCTCATTCATCGTCGCCGGAATCGCCGGGATGATCCTCGAGCGCAGCGTGATCCGCTGGCTGTACGGCCGGCCGCTCGAGACGCTGCTCGCCACCTGGGGCATCAGCCTGGTGCTGATCCAGGGCGTGCGATCGCTCTTCGGCGCACAGAACGTGCAGGTCGACAACCCGGCGTGGATGTCGGGCGGCGTGCAGGCGATGTCGAACCTGGTGCTCCCCTGGAACCGGATCTACATCCTCGCCTTCGCCGCCGCGGTCGTCGCGGGGATGTGGCTGGTGCTCACGCGCACGCGCTTGGGCCTCTTCGTGCGCGGCGTGACGCAGAACCGCGCGATGGCGAGCTGCGTCGGCGTGCCCACGGCGCGCATCGACACGCTC